>NZ_JBGCCA010000017.1:0-167027 GCF_041261265.1 Streptacidiphilus sp. MAP12-33 | reverse complement strand
CCGGGCCGCGCCTGCCAGGCCGCACGCTGTCTCGTCCCTCGCCTCGGCTGGCTGCCGAGCGGGTGGGCCCCGGGTTCCCCGCCGGATGAGCGGGCCGACACAGTACTGGGCCCCGCGTGCCCGTACGCCCGCCCACGCGGGCGGGTGTCCCGGCTCAGGCCCGGGCCGCGCCTGCCAGGCCGCATGCTGTCTCGCGCCTCGCCTCGGCTGGCTGCCGAGCGGGTGGGCCCCGGGTTCCCCGCCGGATGAGCGGGCTGGCACAGTACCGGGCCCCGCGTGCCCGTACGCCCGCCCACGCGGGCGGGTGTCCCGGCTCAGGCCCGGGCCGCGCCTGCCAGGCCGCACGCTGTCTCGTCCCTCGCCTCGGCTGGCTGCCGAGCGGGTGGGCCCCGGGTTCCCCGCCGGATGAGCGGGCTGGCACAGTACTCACCGTGGCAGAGGAACTGCGGATAGGGCTGCTGGGTGCAGCCGCGATCGCGCCGACGGCGTTGCTGGGGCCCGCGCGGCGGACGCCGCGGGTCTCGGTGGTGGCCGTGGCCGCGCGGCAGCGGGCGCGGGCCGAGGTGTTCGCGCGCAAGCACGGCATCCCCGTGGTGCACGACAGCTACGCGGCGCTGCTCGCCGATCCGGGCCTGGACGCCGTGTACGTGCCGCTGCCCAACGGCCTGCACGCCGAGTGGACGCTGGCCGCGCTGGACGCGGGCAAGCACGTGCTGTGCGAGAAGCCCTTCACCGCCAACCAGGCCGAGGCCGAGCGCGTGGCCGACGCCGCCGACGCGGCGTACACGCGCGACGGGCTGGTCGTGATGGAGGCGTTCCACTACCGCCACCACGCCCTCGCGGAGCGGATGCGCGCGATCGTGGCAGGCGGCGAGCTGGGTCGGCTGCGTCGCGTCGAAGCCGAACTCAGTTTCCCGCTGCCGAAGTTCA
Organism: Streptacidiphilus sp. MAP12-33; assembly: GCF_041261265.1. Taxonomy (NCBI): domain Bacteria; kingdom Bacillati; phylum Actinomycetota; class Actinomycetes; order Kitasatosporales; family Streptomycetaceae; genus Streptacidiphilus; species Streptacidiphilus sp. MAP12-33. The sequence continues at coordinate 166,097 of NZ_JBGCCA010000017.1, read as the reverse complement.
GCGACATCCGCTACGACTACGGCCTCGCGGGCGGCGCCACCATGGACGCCGGCTGCTACGCCGTCCACGTCGCACGGCTGTTGGCCGGCGAAGAGCCGCAGGTGACCTCCGCGCGGATGCTGACGCTGCGCCGCGACCCGCGCGTCGACCGTGCGATGAGTGCGGAACTCGCCTTCCCCGGCGGGGCTTCGGGACGCGTCCGGGCCTCGATGTGGTCGCGACGGCTGCTCGGCATCCGCGCCCGTGCGATCGGCGACGAGGGTGAGCTGACCGTCACCAACTTCGTGGCGCCGCAGTTCTTCCACCGGCTCACCCTGCGCCGCCCGCGCTCCGCCGGCGGCGGCCTGCTCCGCCGCGAGCACCTGCCCCGCCGTCCCTCCAGCTACGACGCCCAGTTGGCGGCCTTCGCGGCCGCCGTCCTGGACGGTGGCCCCAACCTCGCGCCGGCGCGCGACGCGGTGGCGACGATGGGCGTCCTCGACGCGATCTACCGCGCCGCGGGTCTCCCGCTCCGCGGTGGCGGCGAGCAAGGGTGACACGGTGAGTCTGGTCAGCGCGTTCGTCCCGATCTGGATCCTCACTGCCGTTGGGTACGCGGCGCGCCGACGCGGCATGCTGGGCGCGAGCGCGGCCCAGGTGCTGGGGCGGTTCGTCTTCCACATGGCCATGCCCGCCGCACTGTTCCTGAAGCTGTCGGCGACGCCGATCGCGGGGTACGACTACCGCGCACTGCTCGCCTTCGGCGCGAGCACCGCCGCCGTGATCGGGGTCGGCTGGCTCGCGGTCAGCCGGATGTTCGACCGCAAGGCCGGGGAGCGGCCGATCTGGGGCATGGCGGCGGGGTACGTGAACTCCGCCAACCTCGGCATCCCGATCGCCCAACAGGTGCTGCACTCCGTCTCGTTCCTCGCCGAGGTGGTCCTGCTGCAGACGCTGGTGCTCACGCCCGTCGTCCTGATCGCGCTGGACCGGCACGGCGACGCCGCGGGACGGGTGCGGCTGCGCCGGATCGCGGGACTGCCGCTGCGCAACCCGGTGATCCTCGCCTCCGCCCTCGGCGTGGTCTGGTCGGCCGGGCACTTCCCCGTGCCGCAGGCCGTCTCCTCGCCGCTCGCCCTGCTGTCCGGCGCGGCCGTGCCCGTGGCGCTGATCGCGCTCGGCGCCTCGCTGCACCGCGACTCGAAGGTGCGGGTGGCCGGCGTGGAGACCGGCGTGATCACCGTGCTCAAGCTGCTCGCGCAGCCGCTGCTCGCCCTCGCCTTCGGGCTGCTGCTGCACCTGACGGCTCCGGACCTGCTCGCCGTCGTCGTCTGCGCGGGCCTGCCGACGGCGCAGAACACCTTTATCTTCGCCCAGGAGTACGGCGTCGGCGAGGCCCTGGCGAGCCGTGCGGTGATCGTGACGACCGCCTTCTCCCTCGCCACCCTCGCCGCCACGACGGCCCTGCTGGGGTAGCGACCGCTGCGGCTACCGCGCCGCGCGGTCCAGTGCCTCGTCCAGGGCCAGGGCCGCCTCGACCAGGGCGAGGTGGGTGAACGCCTGGGGGAAGTTGCCCAGTTGCTCGCCGGTCGGGCCGATCTCCTCGCCGAAGAGGCCGACGTGGTTGGCGTAGGTGAGCATCTTGTCGAAGGCGTACCGGGCCTCGTCCAGGCGGCCCGCACGGGCCAGGGCGTTGACGTAGAGGAAGCTGCACAGGGAGAAGGTGCCCTCGCTGCCGCGCAGGCCGTCGGGGGAGGCCTCGGGGTTGTAGCGGTAGACCAGACTGTCGGAGACCAGCTCCTCGCCCATCGCGTCCAGCGTCGCGAGCCAGCGGCGGTCACGCGGGCTGACGAAGCCGGTCAGCGGCATCCAGAGCAGTGAGGCGTCGAGCACGTCGCCGCCGTAGTACTGGACGAAGGCCTGCCGCTTCTCGTTCCAGCCCTTCTCCATCACCTGCCGGAGGATCGCGTCCCGGGCCGCTGTCCAGCGGGGCAGGTCGGCGGGGCGGGCCAGGCGCTGGGCGGCGCGGATGCCGCGGTCGAAGGCGACCCAGCACATCAGCCGGCTGTAGGTGAAGTCGCGGCGACCGCCGCGGGTCTCCCAGATGCCCTCGTCGGGGCGGTCCCAGTGGTCGCAGAGCCAGTCGAGCAGCTCGGCGACCCGCACCCAGCCGTCGTAGCCGGCGACCTCGGCGACGTGGGAGTCCTGGGCCAGGCCGTAGACCGCCTCGCCGTAGATGTCGAGCTGGAGCTGGTCCGCGGCGCCGTTGCCGATCCGGACCGGGGCGGAACCGAGATAGCCCTCGAAGTGGTCCAGGGTCTCCTCCACCAGGTGCGGGTCGCCGTCGATCCGGTACATGATCTGCAGCGGTTCGCCGGAGGCGGTCTGCCCGGCCCGCAGCCGGTCGCCCAGCCAGCGGCGGAAGGCGTCGGCCTCCTCGCTGTAGCCGAGCCGGATCAGCGCGCTGACCGCCAGCGAGGCGTCCCGCACCCAGGTGAACCGGTAGTCCCAGTTGCGCTCCCCGCCGACCTGCTCCGGTAGGCCCGTCGTCGCGGCCGCGAGCAGCGCACCCGAGGGCGCGTAGGAGAGCAGCTTGAGCGTGATCGCGGAGCGGTTGACGACCTGCTGCCAGCGGCCCCTGTAGCGGCAGCGCGCCGTCCAGTCGTGCCAGAAGCGGTGGGTGTCGGCGAACTCCTGGACGACCTCGCGTTCCACCAGGGCGGGCGGCGCGGGATCGCCGGGAGCGCCGGTGGTCAGCACGATGCCGGTCAGGTCGCCCTGGCGCAGGGTGAACGAGCTGACCGCGTCGCCGTTCTCGACGTCGAGGAAGACCGGGCCGAGCGCCTGCAGGTGCGCCGTTCCGGCGGCGGAGCGGAAGCTGACGCCGTCCGGCCCGACCACCGTCTCGTGCCCGGCCCGGCCGTAGTCGAAGCGCGGTCGGCACTCCAGCCGGAACCGGACGGTGCCGCGCACCACCCGCACGCCCCGGATGATCCGGCGCCGGTCGTGCGCGGTGTGCGGGTCGTGCAGCGGCATGAAGTCGATGACCTCGCCGATGCCGTCCGCGGTGAGGAAGCGGGTCACCACGATCGCGCTGTCGGGGAGGTAGAGCTGGCGCACGGTCACGTCGGCCGGGTCGGCGACGTCGGCGGCGACGGAGAAGTGGCCGCCCTTGTCGCGGTCGAGCAGGGAGGCGAACAGCGAGGGGGAGTCGAAGCGCGGGGCGCAGAAGAAGTCGACCGAGCCCTCGGCGGAGACCAGGGCGCAGGTCTGAAGGTCCCCGATGAGTCCGTGGTCGGCGATCGGCGGGTAGCGGCGCATCGCGGGCTCCTCCTCGGCTGCGGACGGAGCCCGGTGCCCGGTCCCCGAGATCCAGACATACCAGGGCAGAGCGGACCCCGCGCGCGCACCTGCTCCCTCCGTGGCTCCCTCCCCGGCAGAGCGTGCCCTACCGTGTGCGCATGACGGCGCCGACACCCCCGCTGCTGCACCGGCGGTTCCCCGAACTCGCCGGGACGCTGCCGTTCCTGCGGCTGGGCGAGGGCCCGACCCCGGTCCGTCCGCTGGACGGGCTCGGCACCCGGACCCCGGTATGGGTCAAGGACGAGAGCGGCTACGGCGACGGTGCCTGGGGCGGCAACAAGGTCCGCAAGCTGGAGTGGCTGCTGCCCGACGCGCGACGGCGCGGCACCCGCACGCTGCTCAGCGTCGGCGGGCTCGGAACCAACTGGGGCCTCGCGGCCGCCTGCTACGCCCGCGAGCAGGGCATCGAGGTGGCGCTGGGCCTGATCGACCATCCGGTCGACGACCATGTGCGCGAGCAACTGGACCGGCTGCGCGCCTCCGGTGCGAGCCTGCACTTCCTGCACTCGAAGACCCGGCTGATCCTGGCCGCGCCCTGGCTCTTCGCCCGTCACACCCACGGGCTGTGCCCGCCCGCGTACCTCCCGGCCGGCGGTTCCTCGCCGCTCGGGGTGCTGGGCGCCGTGGAGATCGCGCTGGAGCTCGGTGAGCAGGTGGCGGCGGGAGAGCTGCCCGAGCCCGCCTGGCTCGTCACCGCGGTCGGGTCCGGCGGCACCACGGCGGGCCTGGCCCTCGGACTGCGGCTGGCCGGTGTGCGCACCCGGGTCCTCGGCGTCGTCGTCAACGACACGCTGCCCCTGGACGCCGGGACGCTGCTGCGTCTCGCCCGTCGCTCGGCGTCGCTGCTGCGCGCGCGGGGCGCGGACCTGGGCGGCCTCGACCTGCCCGGCGACGCGCTGCGGATCGAGACGGCCTGGCTGGGCGAGGGTTACGCCCACCCCACCGACAGCGGCGACGCCGCGCTGGCCCGCGCCTCGGCCGAGGCCGGGCTGACCCTGGAGCGCACCTATACCGCGAAGGCGCTGGCGGCCCTGCTGGACCTCGACGCCGCCGGCGGTCTGGACGCGGCGGGTGGCGGCCCGGTCGTCTTCCTGCAGACCCACGGACCACGGACGACGTGAGCAGCCGCCCCGGGTGGCAACGGGCGTGCACGGATTCACACCAGAACATGGAGATGATCCGTACGGGGATCGATAAGATGAGGGCGTTCGCATTTTTTGGGAGGGCCGTGATGGAGCGTGAGCCGAAGCAGGAGCGGGCCATGCAGACGAAGGCCACGATCCTGCGTGCAGCGGCCGAGGTGTTCGACGAGTGCGGTTACGCGGGGGCGAGCATCAGCAAGATCATTTCCAGGGCCGGGACAACCCAGGGGGCGATGTACTTCCACTTCCGGTCGAAGGAGGCACTCGCGCGTGCGGTGATGAACGCTCAGCCCTCCACGATCGTGCCGCAGCTCGCCTCCCAGGGCCTGCAGCGTCTGGTCGACATCACGATGGTCTGGGCCATGCGGATGCGCACCGACCCGCTGCTGCGGGCCGGGGTGCGCCTGACCAACGAGCAGGGCACGTTCGGCGTTCGCGATGCCACCCCGTACACCGAGTGGGCGGAGATCATGGCCGAGTGTCTGCGCGTGGCTCAGGCCAAGGGGGAGCTGCAGCCGGGCATCGACCCCGGGGAGGTGGCCCGCTTCATTGTCGCCGCGTGCACCGGCATGCAGATGTACGCCGAGGCAGCCACGGGGCGGGCCGACCTGTCCGAGCGGGCGGTGAGCATGTGGCAGCTGCTGCTGCCGGCGGTCGCCGTGCCTACGGTCGTCTCGCGTACCGTCGTGAACCCCGAGCTGCCGCTCACGGTCGGCGGGCCCGCGTGAGCCAGTCCGCGCACCCGAAACCGTTCGTTTCCGCATGCCTGATTCCTGGAGACCGCATCACCGTGGCACTGCAGCAACTACGCCTGGTCGCCCTGAACATCGATGGCGTCCTGCTCAACGACACCTTCAGTCCGGTCATCCACCACTTCGTGGTCAGCCGCGGAGGTACCTACTCGGCCGACCTCGAACGGCGGATCTTCTCACAGCCACGGGACGTGGCAGGGCGCGAGATGGCAGCGGCCGTGGTGCCCGACCTCACGGGGGAGGAGGCGCTGTCGGCGTACTTCGCCGACCGTGACGACTACCTGCGCGGTAATCCGGTCGCACGCGCGGACGGCGCGGTGGACCTGCTTCACCGTGTTCGCCTGCTCGGCCTGGGCGTCGTCTGTTACGGCGGCCTCGACAAGGAGCACTTCGATCGCTATCTGGGCGACGTGGCCGATCTTTTCGACGGGCCCGGGTACGTCTGCACCAACGATTTCCGGCCCGGCATTCGCGAGATCGCGGAGATATTCGGCCTCGAACCGGACCGGACCCTCTTCGTCGACGACGTGGCCAGGGTCGCCGAGGCGGCCCGTGACCTGGGAGCCTCCTTCATCGGCGTGCCCACGTCCTTCCCGCACAGTCACCAGCGCGAGTTGATGAGGGAAGCAGGCGTGCGCCACCTGGTCGACCGACTTGGCGCCATCGACGAGACCCTGTTGCGCGCCGTCGATGCCGAAGCGGCCCTGGACCCCGCGAGGCAGCGGTAGGCGTTGGACACGGCGGGTCGACCCAGTGACGGCACGTGAATCGAGGGGACGGCGATGAGCACCGGAAACGCACCGGACATCCGCGCGGGCAACCAGCTCGAGGGGAAGGTCGCCCTCATCACCGGTGCCTCGAGCGGCATCGGTGCGGCGGCGGCGCGTCTGTTCGCCGCCGAGGGGGCCGCAGTGGTGCTGACGGCGAGACGCAAGGACCGGCTCGACGAGGTGGTCCTCGGGATCGAGGCGGCGGGTGGACTGGCCGTTGCCGTAGCGGGGGACGTGACCTCCGCGGAGGACTGCGAGCGAGCCGTCGCCGTGGCCGTGGACACCTACGGTCGTCTCGACGCGGCGTTCAACAACGCCGGTTGGGCCACCGCAGGACAGGTCCTGCACGAGATGACCGAGGGTGACTACCGCCGGACCCTGGAAGTCAACGTGACCGGCGTGTGGAACTGCCTGCGCGCGCAACTGCCGGCCATGCTCGAAAGCGGTGGGGGATCGGTCGTCAACACCTCCAGCGTGGCCGGCACCCGCGCCACGGGGGCATCCGCGGCCTATGTCGCCGCCAAGCACGCGGTCATCGGGCTGACGCGAGCGGCCGCAGCCGAGTACGGGACGCAGGGCGTCCGGGTCAACGCCCTGGTCGTGGGCAGCACCCGGACGGAGATGATGGACCAGGTCCTGGCCGGGACACCGGCGCTGGAGGAGGCGTTCCTCAACGAGTCCGTACAGCGTCGCATGGCCGAGCCGTCCGAGGTCGCCCGCGTGGCGGCCTGGTTGTGCAGCGACCTGTCGTCCTTCGTCACCGGCGCGGCCGTCGCGGTCGACGGCGGGACCACGGCGATCTGACGCACCTGGCTCCGTCCCCCTGGGGAGTGCGCCGCGGGATGCGTGCGCGTCGGGCGTGAACGGCCCCGGCGGACGCGCGTGTCCGCGCGCCGCCGGGACCGCGCATGCGGGAGCCGCCGCCGGGTCGGGGCGTCAGCAGGGCTCGAACCGGACGAGGGCCGAGAAGACCTGCTCCTCGTCCTGCACCGCTGTGACCAGGACCAGCGGCCTCCTGTGCGCGGACATGTTCGCTGGGTCGCCGGCCACGCCGGACACTCTTTCGGCCTGGATCCCGCAGGGGCTGTCGAACTCCCCGTAGCGCGCGAACGTGGCGTCAAGGGCGGTGGGGACGAGGGGATACGGGCCCATCGCGGAGTGCGCGGCCTGTCGGGCGGCCTCCAGCAGCAGCATGCCCGGGACGTGGTCCAAGGGGTGGTCGAACAGTACCGGGTGGCGCGGGTCCACTCGGAGACGGTGGCCCGCTGACCGCTCGTCGGCGGGGGACAGAACGACATCGGCCTGACGGCTTCGCCGGACACTGCCGCTCGGCACCCCGGGCGGCACGGGGGCGTCCTGGATCTCGCCCCACGCCTTCTCGGCGCGGTCGCCGCGCAGTCTGCGGTAGACCGCCGGCGGGTGGTTGCGGAACGTGCTCTCGGCGGTCCCCAGCGGTCGACCGTTCGCGACGAGCTCCACCTGCATGGTCATCCCCGCCAGCACGGAGCCGCGCCGGGATAAGTCCGCACACGTCACCAGGAGTTCGACGTCGGTCGGCCCGCAGTCCGTCGCCAGACCCTCGGGTGTGAGGTCGTAGCGGAAGTGGCTCCACGACTGGCGATGGCCGAACGGGACTCCGTAGGCGACGTGGCTGAGCAGCGGTACCGCCTGCCTGACCGTCTCGGCGACGAGCATCGGGTCGTGGAAGCCGGCGGCGGACTTGTAGAACGGGTGGTTGCCGGGCCACCGTGCGGTGATCTTGAAGGTGTCCTGGCCGGTGTCCTGCCAGCCGGTGAGGAGGATCTCCGAGGCTGTGTCCTTGTGCACGTACTCACGTGGAACGGCAGTCGGTGTACATGGAGCCGGTGCGGTCAGCAAGTGGTCCCCCTAGAGGTTCGGCACGCGATCCCAAGTTGATCGTGTGCCACCAAATAATATAAGAGTGGTCACTTTGTTCTCTACCGTGCTCGAGTGCCGGCTTTCACGGATGTGGCTGATGAGACGAATCGCCTCCAAGGTCTCTTAAGCCCTATTTGTTCCATCTGACGGTGGGCCCGTCGTGCAGGAGATGCGCCGTCGGTGCCCCGTCGGGCCGACGTGAGTGCGACCACGACACCGGAGGGCCACATAGAATACATAACGATTGGTTTGTTTTGCTGCTACGCTCGTTGCCACGTCAGTGGAGAGGTGGAAGTCACCACGCCGGCGCACGCAGGGAGCCTGCCGCCCGCCTCGGTTGAGCGCGTCCGGAGTGGGAAAACATTACGGCTGCTCTGTTTTTTCTGCTTCCCGCCCGGATCGACGTCCAGCACCAACGGCCGCAATCAGGAAGGCACTGGGGGAGATGGTCCACGTCCTCGTAGTCGGCGAACACGCCGCTGCACCCGAATCCGTGGTGCACGATCTCAGGCGTCAGGGATACGACGTCATCAGTGTCAGCACCGGTGCCGAGGCCCGCCGGGCGCACCCGGGCGCGGACCTGGTGCTTCTGGACCTCGACCTCCCGGACCTCGACGGGATCGAGCTCTGCGGAGCCATCCGGAGGGCCGGCGACACACCCGTCTTCGCCTTCACCACACGGGACGCCGAGATCGACCGGGTCCTCGCACTGCAGGCCGGCGCAGACGACTGTGTCACCAAGGGCACCGGCCGGCGCGAGGTGCTGGCGCGGATCGCGGCCATCATGCGCCGTGCCCAGCGCGGTCCGACGAGCTCTCGGTCCATCTCACTCCCGCCGCTTCACATCGACGGCAGAACGCGCAGTGTGCACGTCGACGACCGCGAGGTCGACCTGACCGCGAAGGAGTTCGACCTGCTCTACGCGCTGGCGGCCGACCCGAAGGACGTCCATTCGCGCCGGGAGCTCATGGCGAGAATCTGGCGGAGCGAGCGGCCCGACTCCAGTCGGACCCTGGACACGCACGTGAGCAGTCTGCGAACGAAGCTGGGCAGCGGCAGGTGGATCATCAACATACGGGGGGTCGGCTACCGCATCGGCGCCGTGAAGCCCGTGCACCCGGCGTTCCGTTCCGGTCCGCGCAGGCTCGCCAACGTGGCGCACATCAGCCGGGCCGAGGGCGCATCCTGACAGGTTGAGGTCCTCCGTCAACTGCCCAGTTTCACCGGTCAGTCAAAGAGGTGGTTCCCCGCCTGCGGTTTCGACAGGCTCGGAAGGCACTACCCCGAGCAACCGATGAGGTCGGCAGAAGGATGGTCCCCATGAAGAGGCTTGTCCTCGAACCCAGTGAGCGCAGGCAGATCGACCGGCTGGTCGACGACCTGGTCGTCGAGTTCGGCCCGTGGGAAGCGGCCCAGTTCGTCCCGCACGCCAAGAGGGTGGCGGAGTCGCTTCCGATCCGGGTCCGGCAGTTCTTCCGGCGGGTGTTGTCGGCGGAGACCGACGTGGCGGTGGTGTCGGGACTTCCGCTCAGCGAGGACCTCGCACCCACGCCGACCGGCTGGGAGATGGCCGCCAAGACCGGTGCCGGCGCTCGGGAGGAGGTCGTGCTCACGCTGCTCAGCGCCCTGCTCGGCGAGCCGTTCGCCTGGGGTGACCAGCAGAACGGTCGCATGGTGCACGACGTGTGCCCGGCGCCCGGCAAGGAGCTCTCGGAGACGAGCGGCAGCAGCACCGCCCCGCTGTCGCTGCACACAGAGGACGCCTTCCACCAGTGCCGCTGCGACTATGTAGCGCTGTCCTGTCTGCGCAACGACGACCGGATCGCCACCACGGTGGTGCGGGCGGACCGGATCGCCCTGCCGCCGCGGCTGGCCGCGATCCTGTCCGAGAGGCGGTTCCACCACCGCCCCGACCAGTCGCACGTCGGGCCCCACGGACATGCCAGTGAGGCTGTGGACACGGACGCGATCCTGTTCGGTCCGGCCGAGGCGCGGTACCTGCGGATCGACTTCGACGACACCTGTGCCGCGGACCAGGACGACCACGACGCCGCCGAGGCCATCACCGAGTTGTACGCCCACGTGTGTGCTGCCCGGGAGAAGGTGGTGCTGGAGCCGGGAGACGCGATCTTCCTCGACAACTACCGTGTGGTGCACGGGCGGGACCCGTTTCAGCCGCGGTACGACGGGACGGACCGCTGGTTGAAGCGGGTCAACCTGATCCGTGACATACGCCGGGTCTACCTCGCCACCGAGTCCCGGTCGCGGGTCATCGGGTGAAACCGCCGTCGTGGGTGGCCGGGATCCTCGCCCGGTCGCCGCGGCGCCCCGTCCCGCGACGAGGCCGCCCGGACCGGAGCCGGGCCCGTCGCCTGCCGACGGTCAACCTGGTTGAATCGTGAGGAAATCGCCTGGCGGCAGCCTTGTGGCCGCACGACCGTCGCTGTTGGCTGTGGCGTGTGGACCTCAGCCCCGGCGTCATACCTTGGTGAGCTCACGTCTGCGGGCCGGCCGGTCGGCGGCCGCGGACGTGCCCCCGCCGGACGTGTCCCCGCCGGACGTGTCCCCGCCGGACGCGGCCCCGGTGAACTGTCACCAGGCGCTGGGCTGCGATCCCAGCGCCTTTCTGAGGTCCAGCTGGCCGTGGCGGTCCTTCGCCTACCTGTTGTGCGGCGCGCTCGTGGTGTTCCTGGTCATCGCCGGGGCCATGCAGGAACCGCTGCACATCGGCCGGCTCCCCGACTACGCGCAACCGCTGGTCGTCCTCCTGCTGTCCGCCCTGCTGGGCATGCCGATCGCCGCGACGGAGCGTCGGCGCCTGCGGCTGGTGGACGCCGAGCCCATCGGCAACCCGCACGTGGCCCCGGACGAGCCCGGCCTCAGGGCGTGGCTGTTGCTGCGTCTCGGTGAGGCGGCGACCTGGCGTGAGTTCGGCTACACGATCTCTCTCACGTTCGTGCTGCCACTGATCGATCTCGGCGGAGTCCTGCTGGTCGCCTGCGTGGCCTTGCTCATCGTCGCCCCGTTCGTGGCACCCTTCGCGGGCCTCGGCCCGCTGGTGGTGTTCGGTGGCTGGCACATCCGCAGCCTGCTCGATCGGGCGCTGCTGGAGGTCGTCGGCCTCGCCCTGCTCCCGGCGTCGGCCTACACGGTGACCGCGCTGGCAGCGGGGCGGGCGTCGTTCGTGCGCCTGCTGCTGGCCCCGCGGGAATCCGAGGTCCTCGCCCGCGTCCAGGAACTGACCCGTTCGCGGATCCGACTGGCCGACGCGTTCGAAGCGGAGCGCAAGCGGATCGAGCGCGACCTGCACGACGGCGCGCAGCAGCGGCTGGCCGCGCTGATCATGCTGCTGGGCATCGCGGAGCACGAGCTCAAAGGGCAGCGGACCGACGCCGCGCACCTGGTGGCCAGAGCCCGCAGGGAAGCCGAAGGCGTGCAGGCGGACCTGCGGGAGCTGATCCGCGGCATCTACCCCCAACTGCTGACCGACCGCGGCGTCCCGGAGGCGGTGGCCGAGGTCGCGGACCGATGCCCGGTGCCCGTGCACGTCGACATCACCATGGCGCAGCGCCTGGCGCCCGCTGTGGAGACGGTGGCCTACTTCGCCGTGCAGGAGGCGCTCGCCAACGTGGTGAAGCACAGCGGCGCCCAGACGGCGTGGGTGACCGGCGGCCGGGAGGAGGACCGCCTGGTGCTGCGTGTGAGCGACAACGGTGTTGGCGGGGCCCAGTCCAAGGACGGCAGAGGGTTGCAGGGCCTGGCCGATCGCGTCGCCGTGGTGGGGGGCAGGCTCAGGCTGTGCAGCCCGCCCGGCGGACCGACCCAACTAGTCGTGGAGCTGCCGTGGCGAACGCCCGACTGCGCATAGTGCTCGCCGAGGACGCCGTGCTGCTGCGTGAAGGACTGATCGAACTGCTCGAGCGGTTCGGGCAGGAGGTCGTGGCCGCGGTCGGCGACAGCCGTGATCTGATCAAGGCGGTCGAGGAGCACCGTCCCGACATCGTGGTGACCGACGTGCGGATGCCGCCGGACTTCAACGACGACGGACTGCGATCGGCGATGGAGTTGCGCCTGCGCCACCCGGACCTCGCGGTCCTGGTGCTCACCCAGTACGCCGCTACCGCCTACGCCTGCGAGCTGCTGGAGGCGGGCGAGCACTCCCGTGGCGGCCTCGGGTACCTGCTGAAGGACCGGATCGGTGGGGTGGCCGAGTTCCTGGAGGCGGTGGAGTCCGTCAGCAAGGGCGGCACCGTCATCGATCCGGAAGTGGTCCGGCTGATGCTGCGGCGCCGGCAGATGAACGAGCCGCTGGGCCGGCTCACCTCCCGCGAGCGGTCGGTGTTGGGGCTGATGGCCGAGGGGAAGACGAACGCCGACATCGCGGCGGCGCTTCACGTCAGCCAGCCCACGGTCGCCAAGAGCATCGGCGCCATCTTCCTGAAACTCGGCCTGTCCGAGGGCGACGGCCACCGCCGGGTGCTGGCCGTGCTGACCTTCCTGCGGTCCTGACCACCCAACTTCACCCATCGGTCAAGGACATGGCTGCGCGGCCGTGATTCCTACAGGCTCGTCCCGACAGGTTCGCAGAGCAACCATAGAGGGGCATTCATGGCACGCAGCGTGGTGATCGTCGGTGGTGGGACGGCAGGCTGGATGACGGCGACCTACCTGACGGCGGCATTCGGCGACCGAGTGTCGGTGACCCTGGTCGAGTCGAAGAACGTGCCCGCTCTCGGGGTGGGCGAGGCCACCTTCAGCACCATCCGGCATTTTTTCGACTACCTGGGCCTGGACGAGCGCGAGTGGATGCCGGAGTGCCACGGCACGTACAAGACGGCTGTCCGGTTCGAGGGCTGGCGGAAGCCGGGGCACGTCTTCTACCACCCGTTCGAGCGCAACCGCGTCGTGGACGGGTTCCCGCTGACCGACTGGTGGGTGCAGAAGCAGCCCACCGAGGCGTTCGACCGGGACTCCTTCCTCATCGCCTCGATGTGCGACGCGGAGAGCTCGCCGCGCTACCTGGACGGCTCGCTCTTCGACAGCACCTTCGAGCGCGGTGCGGAGCACCGCAGCACGCTCACCGAGCAGAACACCCAGTTCCCCTACGCGTACCACTTCGACGCGGCGCTGCTGGCGAAGTTCCTCACGCGCTACGGTGTGGCGCGCGGGGTCCGGCACGTGCTCGACGACGTGGTCGACGTCACCCTGGACGACACCGGCGCCATCGCCCACGTCCGCACCCGCGAGAACGGCGACCTGTCCGGCGACCTGTTCATCGACTGCACCGGCTTCCGCAGTGTGCTGGTGAACAAGGCGCTCGAGGAACCCTTCATCTCCTTCCAGAAGCACCTGCCCAACGACAGCGCGGTGGCCCTGCGGGTGCCGGTGGACATGGCCACGCACGGGATCCGCCCCGCCACCACCGCGACCGCCACGGACGCCGGCTGGATCTGGACGATCCCGCTGTTCGCGCGGCTCGGTACCGGCTACGTGTACGCCAGCGAGTACTCCACCTCCGACGAGGCCGAGCGCACCCTGCGCGAACACGTCGGCCCGGCGGCGGAGAACGCCACCGCCAACCACATCAGGATGCGCATCGGTCGCAGCCGCCGCGCCTGGGTGAAGAACTGCGTGGCGATCGGCCTGTCCAACGGGTTCGTCGAACCGCTGGAGTCCACCGGCATCTTCATCATCCAGAACGGCATCGAGCAGTTGGTCAAGAACTTCCCCGTCGGGCAGGAGGCGACCGACGAGGAACTCCGTCACGCCTACAACCGGCAGGCCGCACACGTGATGGACGGTCTGCGAGAGTTCATGGTGCTGCACTGGTACGCCTCGGGCCGCACCGACAACCAGTACTGGAGGGACACCAAGACCCGGGAGATCCCCGACGGTCTGGCGGAGCGCCTGGAGCAGTGGAAGGTCAAGCTGCCCGACCAGGAGTCGATCTACCCGCACTACCACGGCTTCGAGTCGTACTCCTACCGCGCCGTCATCCTCGGGATGGGCGGCCTGCCCGTGCGGCCGCTGCCCGCGCTGGGCCTGCTCGACGGCACCGCGGCCGACCGGGAGTTCCGTCTGGTGGCCGAGCAGGCGGCCGCCCTGGTCGCGAAGCTCCCCACCCAGTACGAGTACTTCGCCCACCTGCACGGCCTCCCGCCGGCGCAGCGGAAGGCCGGAACGACACGGTGAACGTGGCCGAGTTCGCGGCCCGGGTCGGCCACGTCGGGCTCCTGCTGGCGGCGCTGCTCCTGGTCGCGACCTTCGGCCGGGCGGTGAGCCGCTTTCTCCGGCAGCCGACCGTCGTCGCCGAGATCACGTTCGGACTGGCCGTCGGTCCGGTCCTGAAGTACTTCGGCGTCGAGAAGATCCTGTTGCCCAAGGAGACGCTCGGCTGGTTGCACGACATCGGCCACGTCGGGCTGGTGCTCTTCCTGCTCGGAGTGGCTCACGAGATCCGCCGTACGAAGGTACCGCCCGGCGGCCGGCTGATCGCCTGGACCATCGCCGGCTCCTTGGTGGTCCCGGCCCTGGCAGGCTGCGTGTTCGCGGCGGTCGTGGTCACCGACCCGACGCTCCGCGGCACCGCGCCCACCGCGGCGGTGGTCGTCCTGCTCGCCGCCGCGTTGTCGGTGACCGCTGTACCGGTCCTCGCGCGCATCCTCGAAGAACGGCAACTGTTCGACACCCCCGCAGGCCGACTCGCGATGACCGCGTCGATGATCATCGACGTCGTCGCCTGGACGCTTCTGGTGCTGGCGATCGGACTCGCCTCAGGCGGTGGGGGCGGCGTGCCGCGACTCCTCGCGGTGGTCGCCATCGGGCTGTTGCTGGTGTTCTGCCTCGGGCGGCTGCTGCGCGCCGCTGCTGTGACGCGGTTCCGGGAGCGCTTCGGCGCACTCACCGTCGTCCTCGTCGGGGCGGCCGGGCTGGCGGGTTCCTGGGTCTTCCAGAAGCAGGGGGTTACCGACATCTTCGGCGCTCTGCTGGTCGGGTTGGCCATTCCCGCTGACGGGTGGCACGCCGTGGTGCAGCGGGCCTCGCGGATCGGACGCCCGCTGGTCCCGGTGTTTTTTGTGGTCACCGGGGTCGGCGTGTTCGCCGGGCCGATCGGCTCGACACCCTGGTTGGCGATCGTGCTGGCCGCGTTGTTGGGCACCGCGGGGAAGATGAGCGGTGGGTACCTGGGAGCCAGGCTCGGTGGCGCGCCCGCGTCCGACGCGGCGCGCGTCGGAGTGCTGGTCAACACCCGGGGCCTGACCGAACTGGTACTGCTCCAGGCGGGTTACAGCGCCGGCATCCTCACCGCCCCGTTGTTCCTCGCGTTGGTGGTGATGGCGCTGATGACCACGGCGATGACCGGACCCTGCTACAACCTGCTCGAACGGAGATCGGCACGCCGCTGGAGAGTGGCGG
The DNA here is from genome assembly GCF_041261265.1 of Streptacidiphilus sp. MAP12-33. NCBI lineage: Bacteria > Bacillati > Actinomycetota > Actinomycetes > Kitasatosporales > Streptomycetaceae > Streptacidiphilus > Streptacidiphilus sp. MAP12-33. Next base: position 150,776 of record NZ_JBGCCA010000017.1, on the reverse strand, counting down.
CCCTGGTATTGGAAGGGGGTGGGTGACCATCACGGGATACCGCGTGGAGGACGACGCCTCGGGGGGGTCCACCGCCGTGGCGGCGGTCTCTCCCGCACAGTTCCGCTCCCTGATGTCGACATTCCCCAGCGGAGTGGCCATCGTCACCACGTCCGACCTCGACGGTCGGGCCTGGGGGCTGACCTGCTCCTCGGTGTGCAGCGTCGCGGTGGAGCCGCCGACGCTGCTGGTGTGCCTGCGGGAGGGCAGTCCCACCCTGGCGGCGATGGTGCGCCGGTCGACCTTCGCGGTGAACCTGCTGCACGCCCGGGCCCGGGCGACAGCGGACCTGTTCGCTTCGGGAAACCCCGACCGGTTCGACCTGGCGCCCTGGACGTCCGACCCGCAGGCCGGCGGACCGCACCTGTCCGAGGACTCGCACGCCGTCGCGGACTGCCGGATCAGCGGGACCGTCCGCGTCGGTGACCACACCGTGGTCTTCGGCGAGGCGTACCGGGTGACCCGGCCCGTGGCGGCCCACCGGTCGCCGCTGCTGTACGGGCTGCGGACGTACTCGTCCTGGCCCGAGTTCTGACGGAGTGTGGCCGGTCCGTGGGGGTCGTCGGAGGAGGACCCCCACGGACCGGCTTTTTCGCGCTTCCCCGTGCCGTTGGGGAAGGCGCGACCGGTCGGTCGTACGGGGGGACGCCGACCGGGTACCGCACCGTGTTGGTGTGCTTCCAGTCAAGCAGCCCACCATGGGGTCATGCTGTAGTCCTGGTGGTACGACGCTCGTATCGCTGGGTATATCGGTCCCAGGAACCGCACAGAACCACAGGAGTGCCCCCGGGGCCGGCGGGGCTCGTTCCGAGTCCTGCGCGACGGCCCGAAGGCACTCCTGTGGTTCTGTGCGGTTCCGCGGGGGCTACCGCTGGTTCATCGCCGCCACGAGCGTTCTGGGGCGCATGTCGGTCCAGTTCGCCTCGACGTAGTCGAGCGCGGACTGCCGGTCACAGTCGCCCAGGACCGTTGTCCAGCCCGCCGGCGTCTCGGCGAAGGACGGCCAGAGGGAGTGCTGGCCCTCGTCGTTCACCAGCACGCGGTACGTGCCTTCCGGGTCGTCAAACGGATTGGTGCTCATCGTCCTGCCCTTCGTGGGTTGTGGTTTGTCCGTCGTCCTAGGACGCCCTGGTCGTGTGCTGCTGCCGCAGCAGCGCGACACCGAGGGGCGTCAGGGAGTGCAGGGCCGTGTTGCGTCGGCGAGCCGTCCTGACGAGCCCCGCCTTGCGCAGGACCGTGGCGTGCTTGCTGGCGCCCGCCAGCGAGATGTTGAGTCGCTGCGAGAGCTCTCCGGTGGTGCAGTTCTCCGAGAGCATCTGTAGTGCGGCAGCGCGCGTGTGCCCGACCAGCGCGCTCAACGCCTGCTCGCCGCCCTGGTCGGGGCCCCAGAACTCGGTGTCGGTCGCCGAGTCCACCGGCACCGAGAAGACCAGGATGGGGGCCCCGATTCCCTGGACGTCCTCCAGGACCATGCACGCCTGGTCGCCGAGGAACAGCGAGGGGCACAGCACGAGCCCGCGCCCGTCCAGGTACACGTCGCGGTCCCCGTCGCCGGCCACCTCCAGGACGGGGGCCCTCCAGTGCACCCTGGGATGGAGGTTGTCCAGCATGGCGTGCATTCCGTTGGCGACGCCGATCCGGCCGCAGGCGTCCCGTACCGCGGCTGTGTGAGCCCGTGTCTGCTGCCAGTGCGGCAGTACGGCCACCTGGCAGAACTTGAGCAGCGTCGCCCGTACCCGCTGACGCGTCCGTTCGTCGTCCTCGGCCACTCCGCTGCCCGGGTGCAGCCTGAGCAGCGGCAGCAGCTGCCGCACGTCGTAGCGGGCGGCGAGCAGCTCGACCTCGGCGACACGGGGTCCGAGCTGTTTCTGGACATTCCTGCGCCAGCCGTGGAAGCCGGCGCCGCCTTGCCTGCCGAACTGCTTCAGCGCGAATGCGCCCTCCGCTACCGGCCCTAAGCTGTCGATCATTCGTGATTGCGCGACGTCGTCGACCGTGAAGTGGATTCTCAAATCCCCGTCTCCCACACACGTCAATTCTGGTGGGCCGGCATCTCGGCATGCCGGATTCACCGGGCGACGGCACGCGCCCGGTGATCCAGTGCCTGGGAGTGCCATGGAAGGCACCGTGGGTACACGTCCCAAGCGAATCCGATCTGTCCCCCGACCAGTGGCCCCAGTTGACCGTTGCTGACCAAGACCTTAGGTCGGATGTGACGATTTCCATAAGGGGACCGCAGGCGTTCCTCCACGTAACGATCACCACATCGCTGTCTCGTTGACAACCTCGGCGGTGCGATATATCCAACGTCAGCGAAACGTAAACGAATGTCAGCGAATTGACAAACGGCTTGCCCAAGTGCCCTGATGCCGACGTTTTGGCTGGTCAACATGGGTCCCGTGGTTGCTCCTTGAACGACCAGGCAACTTCCTTGAGGGCCTTCCAGGGTGCACGTAGCTTCGTCACGCGTAATTCGGAAGGGCTGGGAGTTCCCGGTCGCGGCCGAGCTCCCAGGTATTCAGCTCGCACCGCGGCTTTCTGTGACCCGCCCATGGAGACGATGCGGAGTGCCCGATGTTGCCCAAAGTGCTGGAAGAGGCCGTCTACGGCGTCTACGCCACCACCGCCCTCCATCTGGCGGACAAACACGGTGTTTTCGGCCTTCTCGCCACCCAGGGAGCGCCGACGGACAAGATCGCTGCCGAGCTCGGGCTGGACGAGGAGACGCTCGACCGACTGCTGCTCCTGCTCGACTCCTTCGGTGTGATCGAGCGGGACGAGCGCGGCGCCTACCGCCTGCCCGCCGAGATGGTTCCCTTCCTCGACCCGCGCAGCGCGCGCTCCGTCGGCGGCTTCCTCAACCACGTGATGAACAGCACGCTGGCCCGACTGCCGCAGCTGGACGGCTATCTGACGGCGGGCAAGTCGGCGGTGGACGCCGCCCTGCCGGCTCCGTTCGACGTCATGTACCGGACTCCGAAGCTCACCGAGGAGTTCCTGGCTGCCATGTGGGAGCTCACCTACGACGTCTCCCGCGAACTGGTTCCCAGGTGCGGGCTGGACGGGGTCGGGCACCTGGTGGACATCGGCGGCGCGAGCGGGCCCTTCTGCGTCGCCGCGCTGGAGGCGACCCCCGGCCTGCGCGCGACGGTGTTCGAGTTGCCGGAGGTCGGTCCGTACGTGGCCGACACCGTCGAGAAGTACGGCCTCCAGGGCCGGTTGGACTTCGCCGCCGGGGACTTCCACCGCGATGAGTTCCCGCCCACCGAGTGCGTCGCGTTCGGCTACATCCTGTCCGGCTGGACCGACGAGACCGGCCTGGAGCTGCTGCGCAAGGCGCACCGCGCGTGTGCCGACGGCGGCCGAGTCCTGATCATGGACCGGCTCTTCGACGACGACCGGCGCGGGCCGCTGCCCACGGCGGTGATGAACCTGTCGATGCACGTCGAGGCGAAAGGCCGGCACCGCACCGCGGCCGAGTACACGGGCCTGCTGGAGAGCGCGGGCTTCACCGACTGCCAGGTGCACCGGTCGACCCAGGACAAGCAACTCGTCATCGGGTTCAAGAGGTGAATCCGCACCCCGCGGCTCGACGGCGAGCCGCGGTTCCGAGCGCAGCCGAGGGGGACATATGAAAGCCGGTCTGGCTTCCCTGCAGTTTCCGAGACGGTGCGACGAGATCGCACAGCTCCAGGAGCATTCGGGCCGGCAGGCGCTCAGCGAGAGCGACCGCGACCTGCTGGCCAAGCTCTACGAGGAGGCGTATGCCGACCAGAGCGCCGAGAGCGAGCTGATGCGGCTGCTGACGCGGTCGTTCAGCCGCGAACCCATCCCGGAGTACTACCGCTACGCCAACCTGCACGTCTACGCGTGGTACCTCGACCTGCACCAGACCGAGCCGGTGGCCGGCGCCGTCCTCGCTCTCGAGGCGACGCTGGCCGACCTGGACGCGGTCGAGCGGCGTGCCGCACCGCGGCTCACCGAGGCCGACAACACCGAGGAACGATTAGTCCGGTTGACCACGCTGCGCGAGCAGGTCGGGCGGCTTCGGGTGGAGACCGGCGGCTCGACGACCGCAGCCGAGATCATCGACCGGGCACGCGACGACGCGCTGGCGCGCTGGCAGGCATCCGTCCTGACCCGCTGCTCGGGCTTCCTCGCCTCCGCCGACCACCACGAGCACATGTTCCTGCGTGCGGTGCACGCGTGCGAGTTGGCCTTCTACCTGATCCGCTACTTCACGGTGCGGGCGCGGACCGCCATCCGACGCGGCGACGACCGGGCGCACGCGCTGATGTCCCAGCTGGCCCAGTGCGCGGAACTGCCCAACCACATCTTCCACGTGCTGAGGACGCTCACCCCTGAGCTCTTCCTGGGCTTCAGGGACGCCACCGGTGAGGCGAGCGCCGTCCAGTCGCTGAACTACCACATGATGGAGTTGGTGATCTACGGCTACGACGCGCGCAAGGTGGAGGCGTACTCGAAGTTCGACCACCTGCGCCAGCTGTCCCTGCCGCCGCTGCGCTCCGTGCGGTCGTTGCGCGACTCGGTCCAGGACGCGGACGACCCGAGGCTGACCGAGGCGTTCGCCGAGGTCGAACGGACGCTGCTGACCTGGCGCGGCCGGCACTACGGGTTCGGTCGTCGCTACCTGCCGGGCATGCCGGGGTCCGGCGGGACCGAGGGCGCCGGCTACCTGCGGCGCTTCGTCCACAAGGACAACCTGGCTCCGGAGCCCATCACCACCGCGCCCGGAGTCGACCTGCTCGGGTTCGCGTTCCGCTGAGACCGCGCGGACCGACGGGCGAAGTGGCGGGATTGCCTGCCCGGGAATGAGTGTTGATTTCTCCTCCGCTGTTCCGATCGAAATAACAGGGGCCGGTTCACCGCGCCCGCACGGCGCGTCTTCTCTTGCGGAAGGCGGGTGGCGCGGCGCGGTGTGCCGTAGGTAGTCTCCTTCGCATGTCTCGTTCTGCCTCACCGCCCAAGCCCAGTGACTGGTCGATCCGCTTAGATTCGGTGTCCAAGGTGTACGAATCGACAAGAATCCCGGTCACGGCCCTGGATTCCGTCAGTATGCAATTGCGCCGCGGCACCTTCACCGCCGTCATGGGACCCTCCGGTTCCGGCAAGAGTACGTTCCTCAACTGCGCGGCCGGACTTGACCGCCCGACCTCGGGTTCGGTCTGGCTCGGCGACGTCGAGCTGTCCGGCCTCGGCGAGGTCGAACTGACCGAGGTGCGACGCGAGCGGATCGGCTTCGTCTTCCAGGCGTACAACCTGCTGGGCTCGCTGACGGTGGCGGACAACGTGACGCTGCCGCTGCGGCTCGCCGGCCGCAGGACCGACCGCCAGTTCCTGCACCAGGTGCTCGCGGCGGTCGGTCTCGGTGATTTCCTCAAGCGGCTGCCGAGCGAGCTCTCCGGTGGTCAGCAGCAGCGGGTCGCGGTCGCCCGGGCCCTGATCACCCGCCCGGAGGCGATCGTCGCCGACGAGCCGACCGGAGCGCTGGACACCAGGTCCAGCAAGCAGGTGCTGGAACTCATGCGCCGCGTCGCGGACGAGATGGGCCAGACGGTGCTGATGGTGACTCACGACCCGGTCGCCGCCTCGTACGCCGACTCGGTGCTGTTCCTGGCCGACGGCAGGTTGGCGGGCGAGCTGCGCCGCCCGACCTCGGACGAGATCGCCTCGCGCATGACGCACCTGGGTGAGTGGTGATCCGCCGCGTCGGCCGACTGCTTCGTTCCTTGGTGCCCCTTCCCAGGGACCTGTCGCTGGCCTGGAAGACGATCAAGGGTCAGAAGGGTGGCTTCGCCGGTTCCTTCGTCGCGCTCGCTGCGGGCTCGGCGGTGATCACGGCCTGTGGGATCCTGTTGATGTCCGGGCTCGCCTCGGGTGTGGCTCCCGAACGCTATGCGGGTGCGGACGTGGTCCTCAGCGCCGGGCAGTCGTTCTGGCTGGACGAGAGCTCCGCCGTCCGGTACAGCGAGCGCGTCACGCTGCCCGCCGACAAGGTCGCCGCCGTCGCCGCCGTACCGGGGGTGAAGGCGGCCGTCGGCGACGTCGACGTCGAGCTCAGCGTGCTGAACTCCGACGGCGGCGTGGTAGGCGGAGCCAACGGCTATCCGGTGTACGGGCACGGCTGGACCTCGGCCGAGCTCGGACCGTTCCGGGTGGGCACGGGACACGCGCCCACCGCGCCCGACGAGGTCGTCCTCGACTCGGGCCTGGCCTGGCGCGCCCACCTGTCGACCGGCTCCACGGTGCGGTTGGTGGTGGGTTCGAACGCGTCGACCTACCGCGTCGTGGGCATCGCCGACCCGCCCCCGGGCGGCCTGGCCCGCCAGTCGGCGCTGTTCTTCACCGACGACCAGGCCGTCGAGCTGTCCGGCCGCCCCGACCAGGTTGCCGCCATCGGCGTGCTCGCCCAACCCGGCGTCAACCCGGACATGTTGTCCAAGGCGATCACGGCCGCGGTGCCCGGCGTGGAGCCCCACACCGGCACCGGCCGCGGCGACGTCGAGTTCCTCGACGTCGGCGACGCCCGCAACCTGGTGGTCGACAGCTCGGCGTCGTTCGGCGGCACGATGGTGCTGATCGTGGTCTTCGTGGTGGCCAGCACCCTCACCCTGTCGGTGCAGCAACGGCGGCGCGAGCTGGCCCTGATGCGCGCCATCGGCGCGACGCCCCGGCAGATCCACTGGATGATCGGCGCCGAGATGACCCTGGTGTCGCTGTCCGGCGCCCTGGCCGGCGCGATCCCCGGCGTCCTCCTCGCGTTCGTGATGCGTGGCGTGTTCGTCCTCGCCGGGGCGATGCCCCCGGACTACCGGATGGACGTGGGCGTCCTGCCCGTCCTGGCCTCGCTGGTGCTGTGCGTGTTCAGCGCCCGGATCAGCGGCTGGCTGGTGGCCCGCAAGGTGGCCAGGACCAGCCCGGTCGAGGCGCTCGGGGAGGCGGCCGTCGAGCCCAGGAAGCTCGGCCGGGTCCGGTTGGCCATCGGTGTGCTGCTCATTCCGGTCGGCTTGCTGCTGACCCTGGGCAACGTGGCGGACTCGGGCGACTCGGTCGCGGACGTCGCGGCCAGCGCGGTGCTGTTCTTCGTCGTGGCCCTGGGATGCCTCGGACCCGTGCTGCTGCGCGGCGCCATCGTGCTCTTCGGCCGGTTCCTGAACAACCAGAACCACGCCGCCGGTTTCCTCGCGCAGTCCAACACCCGGGCCAACGTGCGGCGCCTGAGCGCGGGGGCGACCCCGCTGGCCATCGGAGTGACCCTGGCCGCCGTACAGATCTTCGGCGCCACCACGACGGGCGCGGCGACGCAGGCGCAGCTGAACGACGGGCTGAAGGCCGGCCATGTGCTGACCGCGTCCTCGGGCGCCGGAGTGTCCCCGCAGGTCGCGGCGGCGGTGAGCAGCGTGCCCGGGGTGTCCGCCGTCACGCCGGTGGCGCGGATGCAGGTACTGCTGACGTTCGGCACCCAGACCAAGGTCTTCGCCGCCCAGGGCGTCACCCCCGACCGGCTCGCGGACACCATGGACCTCAAGGTCGACGGCGGCAGTATCGCGGACCTGCACGACGGGACGGTCGCGCTCAGCGACGTCACCGCCCGTATGGTGAACGCGAAGCTCGGCGGGACGGTCGTCCTGCGGCTCGGCGACAGCACGCTGATCAAGCCGCGCGTGGTGGCGCTCTACGACCGGGGCCTGGGCTTCGGGGACGTCACCTTGCCCAACGACCTCGTCGTGGCCCACACCACCGCGCAGGTCGACTCCGCGGTGCTGGTCGCGTCCGCGCCCGGCAGCGACCAGGGCGCGCTGGCCGACGCGTTGCGCAAGGCCGTCGCAGCGTACCCGACGGTCCGGGTGGGCGGCCCTGCCGCGTTCTCGGTCACGCCCGCGGCCGGCGACTCGGGCGGCTGGGCGCTCAACCTCCTGTTCCAGACCCTGCTGCTGGGCTACATCGCCATCGCCGTGGTGAACACCCTGGTCATGGCGACGGCGGCCCGCGTGCGCGAGTTCGCCATGCTGCAGCTCATCGGCGCGGGCCGTGACCAGGTGCGCGCGATGATGAACGGCGAGGCGCGGACGGTGATCTTCTCGGCGCTGCTGTTCGGTCTGCTGGCAGGAGTCCCGTCGCTGGTCGGCATGAGCCTGGGGCTGTCGCATTCACCGGTCCCCGACATCTCCGTGCTCGGGCTGCTCGCGATCGCGGTGCTCACCGTCGCGCTCTGCTGGGGCTCGATCGCGGTGGCCACCCGGTTCGCCATGCGGTCCGCGCCCATCGACGCGATCGGCGGACGCGAGTAAGGACACCGCACGCGTACGCGAGGGCGCCGCCGGAGAACCGGTGGCGCCTTCGGCGTTCCCGCGGCTCCGCCGCCTCCGGCCCTGCCTTGGCGTCAAAGTGCCTGCTGACAGCCCTATTTCGCTCTTCCGTCAAGTGCGTAGCCGACTCGCCGCCGCGCTGGCGAGACTTGGCGCTCAGACATGGCTTCCGCCGTGGAAGTGCCGCCGGAGGAGTGACCGCACATGACCCACGAGGGGCGCCCAGCAGCAGTCCTGACGACGGATCCGACCGTCGACCGAGCGCTGACCCGCTTTCCCCTGGACCGTCCACGATCCGCCCGGTCCGTCGCGGCCACGGCGACGTACCGGTTCACACTCGACAGCGCGCTCACCGCGCGACTGCGCCGACTGGCGGAGTCAGCCGGCGGCACGCTGTCCGGCGCGCTGGCCGCCGCGAGCCTGGTGCTCTCCGCGGTGTACGCCGGACAGGACGAGGTGACCGCGACGCTGGACGACCGTCCGGTGCGCGCGGTCGTCGACCGCGCGGTGCCGTTCGAACGCATTCTCGGTGAGGTGTCCCGCGCCGCGGACGCCGAGTTGCCCGCGAAGTTCGCCGTCGCCGATGTCGCGCTGCGCTTCGCCGCTCGGGGCGGCGGGCTCGAGGTGGACCTCGACTACCACCCCCACTTGCTCGACGCGGGGACCGTCGAGCAACTGGCCGCCGCGTTCCGCACGCTGGTCGCGGAAGCGGTCGCCCGCCCGGGGAGGCCGCTGCGGGAGCTGAGGCTGGTGCCCGCCGACGAGGCGCACCGCATGCTCCACGAGTGGAACGACACCGCCTACCCGTACCCCGGGCACTCCAGCCTGCCGAGCCTCTTCGCCGAGCAGGTACGGCTGTACCCGGACAAGCCCGCGGTGCTCTTCGGAGACCAGCGGCTCACCTACGCGGAACTCAACGAGCGAGCCAACCGGCTCGCCCACCGCCTGATCGCCGCGGGCGTCACCACCGAGTCCCGGGTCGCGCTGCTGCTCGACCGGTCGGTGCACGTGGTCGTGTCGGTCCTGGCGGTGCTGAAGGCCGGGGGAGTCTACGTCCCGCTGCACGCCGCCTACCCCGAGGACCGCGTCCGCTTCGTCCTGGCGGACGTCGGCGCCCAGGTGCTGCTCACCGACAGCGCCCTGGCCGACCGGACCACCACGGCCGACGTCCCGGTGCTCGTCGTGAACGACGCGGCCACCACCTCCGGCGAGCCCGCCCACGACCCCGACGTGGCCATCGACGCCCAGCAGCTCGCCTACATCATGTTCACCTCGGGCTCCACCGGAACGCCCAAGGGCGTCGCGATCACCCACCGCGACGTGGCCGCTCTGGCCGGGGACAGCCGCTGGCGCGACGCGGCACACCGGCGCGTCCTCTTCCACTCCCCGCACGCCTTCGACGCCGCGACCTACGAGCTGTGGGTGCCGCTGCTGACCGGCGGTGAGATGGTGGTCGCAGCCGAGGAGCCGACACCGGCCCTGGTACGCGAACTGATCGCCGAGCACGCCGTGACGGCGGTCTTCCTCACCTCCGCGCTGCTGCGCCTGTTCGCCGAGGAGGCCCCCGACTGCTTCAAGGGCGCCGCGATCGTGATCACCGGCGGCGAGGTGCACTCCCCGGAGGCACTGGAGCAGGTGATCAGGCACTGCCCCGGCACGCTGGTCATCAACGCGTACGGACCCACCGAGGCCACGACCTACGCCCTGTTCCAGGAACTGACCCTGGACCAGGTGCGGACCCGCGCGGTGCCGATCGGCCGGCCGCTCGACAACACCCTCCTGTACGTGCTCGACGCGTGGCTGCGTCCGGTTCCGGTCGGCGCGCCGGGCGAGCTCTACATCGGGGGAGACGGCTTGGCGCGCGGCTACTTCGGGCGGACGTCGCTGACCTCCGGGCGCTTCGTCGCCGACCCGTACGGGCCCGCCGGCGAGCGGATGTACCGCACCGGCGACGTCGTCCGCCGGCGTGCCGACGGGACGATGGACTTCCTGTCCCGGGCGGACGACCAGGTCAAGATCCGTGGCTTCCGGATCGAGATCGGCGAGATCGAGGCGGCGCTGACCGCGCTCGACGGCGTCGCCGGCGGCGTGGTCGTCGTGCACGAGGTGCGCGGTGCCCGGCACCTGGTGGCCTACGTGGTGCCCGAACACGGCCGGGCGCCCGACGTCGCAGGATGGCGTGACGCCCTGCGCGCGCGGCTGCCCAGCTACGAGGTCCCCTCCTGGTTCGTCCCGATGGAGGCGCTGCCGCTGTCGAACACCGGCAAGGTCGACCGCTCCGCGCTGCCCGCGCCGCAGGCCGAGCTGCTGACCGCGGGGGACCACGTCGAGCCCCGGAATGACACCGAGCGGCTGCTGGCCCGGGTGTGGGCCGACGTGTTCGGCGTCGAGCGGGTGAGCGTCAGCGACAACTTCTTCGCCTCCGGCGGCGACTCCATCCAGGCCATCAAGGTCGTCTCCCGGGCGCGCGCGCAGGGCCTGCGGCTGACCGCCAAGGACCTCTTCCTCACCCCGACCATCGCGGAGCTGGCCCAGGTCGCGACCCGGGCCGACGGCGCGGAGCAGGACGACGGGGAGAACGGCCCGCTGGTCCAGCTCACCGTCGAGGAGGCCGAACACCTCGCCGCGGGCGGACCCGTCGAGGACGTCTACCCGCTGACGCCGATGCAGAGCGGCATGCTCTTCGACGCGTTGATGACCGAGGACACCGGTCTGCACCTGATCCAGTTCGACCTGGTACTCGACCACGTCGACGATCCGGACCTGCTGGGCCGGGCATGGCAGCGCACCGCCGACCGGCTGCCGGTCCTGCGCACCGCCGTGCACTGGGCGGATGTCAGCACACCGGTGCAGGTCGTGCGGGCCGCCGCCACGCTGCCCGTGGTCCAGCACGACTGGCGGGACCTGCCGGAAGAAGACCGGCGGGAGCGCTGGGGCGCGCTGTGCGCGGAGGACCGGGCGCAGGGGGTGGACCTCGCCGCAGCGCCCCTGGCCCGGGTCACCGTCCTGCGGCTGACCGACACGAGCGTCCGGGTGCTGTGGTCGGTGCACCACATCGTCATGGACGGCTGGAGCAGCACCGAACTGCTCGCCGAGGTGGCCGCCGACTACGCCCGGCTGCGCGACGGCGGCGGACCGGCGCCACAGCCCCGGACGCTGTTCCGGGACTACCTGCGCCGGCTGGGCCGGCGGGACGCGGCCGCGGCGGAGGCCCACTGGCGCGACGCGCTCGGCTCGTTCAGCACGCCGACCCGGCTGCCCTACGACCGTCCGGCCGCGCCCGGGTACCGGCCCCGTGCGACCGAGCGGCTGGAGGTGGACATCACCCCCGAGCTGTCCGCCCGGCTGACGGAGGTGGCCAAGCGGACCCGGCTGACCACGAGCACGCTGCTGCAGGGCGCGTGGGCGCTGCTGCTCGCGCGGTACAGCGGAAGCCAGGACGTCTGCTTCGGCGGCACCGTCTCCGGTCGGACGCCCGACGTGCCGGGTGTCGACTCGATCATCGGCATGCTCGTCAACACCCTGCCCGTGCGGGTGCGGGTGGACCGCGAGCAGAACCTGGAGTCGTGGCTGGCCGCTCTCCAGGCGGACCAGGCCCGCGCCCGGGACTTCGAGGACGTGTCGCTGACGCAGGCCCAGGCGTGGAGCGGCCTGTCGGCCGGTGACAACCTGTTCGACAGCATCGTGGTCTTCGAGAACTTCCCGTTCGAGGAGCGTAGCTTCACCGCGCACGGCCTGGAACTGCGCCGCTTCGACAACGAGGTGGGCTCCGGTGCGGCGCTCGGAGTCGTCGTGCACCCCGGTGACCGGACCAGCATGCGGGTCCACTACGACCCGGCGCTGTTCGAGGCGGACACCGTGCGCCGGATGACGGACTACCTGCGGACGCTGCTGGAGGCGTTCGCCGACGACACCGCGCGGACCGTCGGCGCACTGCCGCCGCACGCGACCGCCGAGCTCCAGCTGGTCCTGGGTGACCGGGCCGACGCGGCCGGCGGCCCCGTGGCCGAGCACCAGATGCAGGAGCTGGTGACCGCCCAGGTACGGCTGCGCCCGGACGCCGTCGCGGTGGAACTCGACGACCAGCGGCTGACCTACGCCGACCTGGATGCGCGGGCGAACCAGCTGGCGCACTACCTGATCGAGCGGGGCGTCGGCAGCGACGTGCTGGTGGGCATCGCCGTCGAGCGGAGCCTGGACCTGTTCGTGGCGATCCTCGGGATCCTCAAGGCCGGTGGCGCCTACGTGCCGCTGGACCCCGACTACCCTGCCGAGCGGCTGGCCTTCACGCTGGCTGAGACCCGCCCGCGGGTGCTGCTGGCCCACGAGCACGGCATCGACCGCTTCCCGCCGACCGACGCGGAGCTGGTGCTCCTGGACCGGGACTGGCCGGCCGTCGCCGCGTATCCGGACACCGACCCCGGACCGCGCGGCAGCGCCCGGGACCTGGCCTACGTCGTCTACACCTCGGGCTCGACCGGCCGGCCCAAGGGCGTGATGGTCGAGCACCGCTCGCTCCACAACACCGTGACCGCGGTGACCGGACCGTACGGACTGGGCCCGGACAGCCGGGTGTTCCAGCTGTGCTCCATGAGCTTCGACACCGGGGTGCAGGACCTGTTCACCACCTGGGCCGCCGGCGGCACGATGGTGGTGCCGGCCCCCGACGTCGCCCGCAACGGCGCCTACCTGGTCGAGCACCTGCTGACGGGCAAGGTCACCACGGCGTCCATCCCGATCACCGTCCTGTCCTCGCTCGACGCGGACTCCCTGCCGGGGATGGAGACCATCCGCGTCGGCGGCGACGTGGTCGTGCCCGAGATCGCCGAGGCGTGGGCGCGCCGGCACCGGGTGATCAACAACTACGGGCCGACCGAGGCGGGCGTCACCGTGAGCCTGTTCGAGGTCGAGCAGGGCGCGGGCTACCGCTCCGTACCGCTGGGCAAGCCGCTCGCCAACACCCGGGCCTACGTGCTCGACGACCACCTCACCCCGGTGCCGATCGGGGTGCCGGGCGAACTGTACGTCGGCGGCGTCGGCCTGGCGCGCGGTTACGTCGACAACCAGGCCAAGACCTCCGAGCGGTTCGTCGCCGACCCGTTCGGCCCACCCGGGGCACGGCTGTACCGGACCGGCGACGTGGTGCGCCGCCTGCCGGACGGCCTGCTGGACTTCGTCGGGCGCACCGACCACCAGGTCAAGATCCGCGGCTTCCGCGTCGAACCCGGCGAGATCGAGAGCGCGCTGCTGCGGCACGACGCGGTGGCCGAGGCGGTGGTGTCGGTGTGGCCGGACGACAAGGGCAACAGGCGCCTGGTGGCCTACGTCGTGGCCCGGCCGGGGGCACCGGAGCCGAGCGTGGAGGGGCTGCGCCGCCACCTCGGCTCCACCCTGCCCGCCTACATGGTTCCGACCGCGATCGTCCGGCTGGAGCGGATGCCGCTCAACCACAACGGCAAGCTCGACCGGGCCGCGCTGCCCGTCCCGACCCGCCAGGACGGCGCGGGCGCCGCGTACGTCGCGCCGAGCGATCCGACCGAGGAGGCACTGGCCGGGATCTGGTCGCAGGTGCTCGGCATCGAGCGCGTCGGCATCGAGGACGACTACTTCGCGCTCGGTGGCGACTCCCTGAACAGCCTGCGCATCGTCGCCAGGATGCGAACCGCCTTCGGAGTCGAGGTCACCCCGCGGGATCTGTTCGAACAGCCGACGATCGCCGACCTGGCCGGGACCGTCCGCGACCGGATCCTGACCGCGGTGCTCGAGAGCGTCGCAGCCCAGTCCTGAACGCCCCGGACCCGCCCTTTTCGCATGGGAGAGAGAACAGCATGGAACTGCCGTCCGCCGCGAGGGACCAGGTGTCGCAGCTGCCTGAACATCTGCGTGAACTGGTCATGCGGCAGCTTGCCGGCGCCGCCGAGTCCGCACCCCGGGACCACCTGATCACCCCGGCGTCCAGGGACGGCGCGCTGCCGCTGTCGGCGGGCCAGCAGGGGCTGTGGTTCCTGGCCGACCTGAACCCCGACAACGTCGACTACAACGCGCTGAAGGTGCTGCGGCTGACCGGCGAGCTGCGCGTCGAGGCGCTGCGCGCGGCGCTCGACGACGTGGCCGCACGGCACGAGGCGCTGCGCACCACCATTGACGAGGTCGCCGGACGCGGCGTCCAGGTGGTGCACGAACCCGCCCCGGTGCCGGTCGACTTCGTCGACCTCGCCGACCTGCCGGAGGCGGAGCGCGCCGCCGCACTCGACAGCCGCCTGGAACGAGAGTCGTCCACCCCGTTCGACCTGCGCCGCGGCCCGCTGTTCCGGGTGACCTTGCTGCGCCTCGCCCCGGACGAGCACGTGCTCGTGCTGGGCCTGCACCACATCGTCGGCGACGGCTGGTCCATCGGCATCCTGTCCGGGGAACTGGGCGTCCGCTACGCGGCGCGGCTGGGCGGCCCGGCCGAGGCACTACCCGAAATGCCGCTCCAGTACGCCGACTTCGCCGTGTGGCAGCAACAGCGGCTGGCCGGGCCCGAGGTGGCCGGCCAGGTCGGGTACTGGCGCACGCAACTGGCCGGGCTGCCCCCCGTGGAGCTCCCGGCAGACCGGCCGCGGCCGCCGGTGCTCGGCTCGGCGGGCGCGATGCACGAGATCACCCTGCCGCAACCGCTGGCCGAGCGGCTGCGGGAGCTCAGCGCCCGCAGCGGCGCCACCTTGTTCATGACCCTGGTGGCCGCGAGCCAGCTGCTGTTCGCCCGCTACTCGGGGCAGCAGGACATCGCGGTGGGTTCGGTGGCCGCGGGCCGTGGCCGGGCCGAACTGGACCGGGTGATCGGCTTCTTCAGCAACACCGTCGTGCTGCGGTCCCAGGTGGAGGAGGCGCGGTCGTTCACCGAGTTCCTCGGCGACGTCCGTTCCACCGTGCTCGACGCGTTCGCCAACGACGAGGTCCCGTTCCAGCGGCTGGTGGACGTGCTGCGGCCGGAACGCGATCCGGGCCGGCCGCCCCTGGTGCAGGTGATGGTCAACCTGCAGAGCCTGCCGGGCGGGCGGGGCGAACTGCCGGGCCTGACGGTCACGGAGATCCCCGCGTCCGTGCACGTGGCCAAGTTCGACGTGTGCTTCGACTTCTTCGAGCACGACGGCACGCTGACCGGCCAGGTCGAGTACAGCACCGACCTCTTCGACCGGGCCACCATCGAGCGGATGAGCGGGCACCTGGTGACCCTGCTCGAGGGCGTCGCCTCCCGGCCGGACGAGCCGATGCGGTCGCTGCCCCTGCTCACCGAGCCCGAACAGCACCAGCTGGCCACCGAATGGAACGGCCCCACGGTCGGGTTCGGCCCCGCTCGCTGCCTGCACGACTTGTTCGACGAGCAGGCCGCGCGCATCCCGGACGCGATCGCGGTCAGCTGCGCCGGCGAACGACTCACGTTCGCCGGCCTGGCCACGCGCGCCAACCAGCTGGCGCGGCACCTGGCAGACCTGGGCGTGGGCCCGGGGACGCTCGTCGGCGTGTGCGTCGAGCGCGGCGTGGACGCGATGGTCGCGCTGCTGGGCGTCGTGAAGTCGGGCGCGGCGTTCGTCCCGCTCGACCCGGACTACCCGGCCCAGCGGCTGAGCATGATGCTGGCCGACGCCGCCGCCCCCGTGGTGGTGACCGAGACCGCCCTGGCGGACCGCGTCGCCGGACACGAGGGGACGGTGGTCCTCCTCGACCGCGACCGGCCCGTGCTCGACGCCCTGCCGGCCACGCCCCCGCAGTCTGGGGTCACCGTGGACGACCTCGTCTACGTGATCTACACCTCGGGCACGACCGGCAAGCCCAAGGGCGTGCTGATCAACCACCGCAACATCCACCACATCCTGCGGTCCTGGAACGCCCGGTACGGGCTGGACGAGATCCGCGGCCGGGCCCTGTGCGTGGCCAGCTTCGGTGTCGACCTGTTCCTCGGCGACTTCCTCTTCTCCGCCATGTTCGGCGGCGAGATGGTGGTGTGCCCGGCCGAGGCGGTGACCGACCCGCCCACGCTGGTGGACCTGATCGCCGAGGTCCGGCCGCAGATCCTGGCCACCACCCCGTCGCTGGCCCGGGCGATCAGCTCCGAACTGGAGTGGCGGGGCCTGACCCTGGACTCGTTGCGGCTGGTGTCCCTGGGCGCCGAGGGCTGGCCGGCCGGGGACGCCGCCGACCTGCTCGACCACATCGGCCCCGACGCCCTGGTGGTCAACGCGTACGGAGCGACCGAGACCACGGTGGACTCCACCGTCTTCGCCCTGCGTGGCGACCCGGTCGAGCCGTCGGCGTTCGTCCCGATCGGCAAGCCGATGGTCAACACCAGCGTGCACGTCCTGGACGAGACGGGCCGCCCGGCGCCGATCGGGGTGCCCGGCGAGCTCTACGTCGGTGGCGGCGGCGTGGCCCAGGGCTACTGGCAGCGGCCCGAACTGACCGCCGAGCGGTTCCCCCGGGACGTCCTCGGGCCGGGCACCGGCCGGTTCTACCGTACCGGCGACGTGGTGCGCTGGCGCGGTGACGGCAACCTGGAGTACCTCGGCCGAGCCGACGACCAGGTGAAGATCCGCGGCTTCCGGGTGGAGCTCGGCGAGGTGGAGAGCGCCCTGGCCCGCCACCCCGAGGTGGCCACCGCGGCGGCGGTGGCCCGGCGCGACGGCTCCGGCCACACCCGGCTGTTCGGTTACGTGGTGCCCGCCGGGACGCAGGCTCCCGACCTCGCGGCCATGCGGGCCTTCCTCACCGCCCACCTCCCGAGCCAGGCGGTGCCGACGGCGATCACGGTGCTCGACGCGCTGCCCATGACCCCGAACGGGACCCTGGACCGGCGCGCCCTGCCCGTGCCGGAGGAACCGGTGGCCGGCCTCTCCCACCGGGTCGCGCCGCGAACCCCCGTCGAGACCCTGCTCGTCGACGTCTGGGCGCAGGTACTGGGTGTGGAGCCCGACCGGATCGGCGTCGAGGACAACTTCTTCAACCTCGGCGGCGACTCGATCCTCAGCCTCCAGGTCGTCTCGCTCGCCCGGCGGTCGGGCCTCCGGCTGACCACCAAGCAGATCTTTCTGCGGCAGACCATCGCGGAGCTGGCCGGCGAGGTCACCGTGCTCACCGCGCCCGAGGCCGAACAGGGCCCGGTGACCGGGCCGGTGCCGCTGACGCCGGTCCAGCACTGGTACTTCGAGGAGTTCCCCGAGGCACCGGGCCACTTCAACCAGTCCCTGTACCTCGAACTCGACACCGACGCGGACACCGACGCGCTGCGCGCGGCCGTCGGTGCGGTGCTCGACCACCACGACATGCTGCGCATCCGGGCCGAACGGGTCGGCGGACGGTGGCAGCAGCGCACCGCGGCCGTCGCCGACAGCACGGGGGACCCCACGGTGTTCCGGAGCGTCGACCTGTCCGGGCTCGACGACGCCGCGCAGGACGAGGCGGTCGGTGCGGCGATCACCGCCGCGCAGACCGGGTTCGACATCCGGACCGGCCCGCTGTTCACTGCCCTGCTGCTCACCCTCGGCCGCGGCCGGCCGCCCCGCCTTTTCCTCGCCGCGCACCACTACGTCGTGGACGCGGTGTCCTGGCGGGTCATCCTGGCCGATCTGGACACCGGCTACCGGCAGGCGGCGCGCGGCGAGCAGGTGGACCTCGGCGCGAAGTCCACCTCGTTCCGCGCCTGGGCCGAGCGCCTGGCCGCCCTGGCGGCCGAAGGCGGCTTCGATGCGGAGCTGGACCACTGGACGCGGGTCGAGAAGGCCACGCTGGAGGCCGCCGCGCTGCCGGTGGACCGCAGGGGGCGCAACACCGCCGGCTCCGCGCGCACCCTGACCCGGCGGCTGGACGCGGACCGCACCGAGGCGCTGCTGCGCAAGGTGCCGCGGGTGTACCGGACCCAGGCCAACGACGTGCTGCTCAGTGCCCTCGCCCGGGTGCTGAGCAACTGGGCCGGCGGCACCGTTCCGGTGGAACTGGAGGGCCACGGGCGCGAGGACCTGTTCGACGACGTCGACCTCTCACGCACCGTCGGCTGGTTCACCACCGTGTTCCCGGTGGTGCTGGACCTGCCCGAGGACGAGGACTGGGGCGCCACGCTGAAGGCGGTCAAGGAGGGACTGCGTGCCGTGCCCTCCCGTGGCCTGGGCTACGGCGCTCTGCGCCACCTCGCCGCGCCGGGCGCGCTGAGCGGAGGCCGCCAGTGCCAGGTCGGATTCAACTACCACGGCCGGTTCGACACCGACCCCGGCGGCGCCGGGCTGTTCCGGGGCTGGTGCCGCAACCCCGTGCCCGACCGCGGACCCGACCAGGCCCGTCAGTGCCTGATCGAGGTCACCGGCATGGTGCGAGACGGCGAACTGGAGTTCGGCTGGGAGTACTCCGCCAACGTCCACCGTGAGGAGACGGTGGCGCAGTTGGCCGAGGAGTTCCTCGCGGCCCTGGAACAGATCGTCGAGCACTGCGCCCGGCCCGGTGCCGGCGGCTGCACGCCCTCGGACTTCCCGCTCGCGGGCCTGGCCCAGGAGGCGGTGGACCGCATCGCCGGCGACGGCCGGTTGATCGAGGACCTCTACCCGCTGACGCCGATGCAGAGCGGCATGCTGTTCCACTCGCTCGACGCGGACGGCGGCGGCGACGTGTACCTCACGCATTTCGCCGCGGTCGTGGACGGCGTGGACGACCCGCAACGGCTGGCCGACGCGTTCCAGCGCGTCGTGGACCGCACCCCGGTCCTGCGCACCGCGGTGGTCGGCTCCGGCGCGGACGTGCCGCTCCAGAGCGTCCACCGCGAGGTGCGGCTGCCGGTGACGCAGCTGGACTGGAGCGAGCTGACCCAGCAGCAGTACGAGGCCGTGTCGCGCTCGCTGTGGGACGGCCTGCCCGCGCTCGGACTCGACCTGACCCGGGCGCCGCTCATGCGGCTGACCATCGCCAGGCTTCCGGGGGCGAGCGTCCAGATCTTCTGGTCCTCCCACCACCTGCTGCTGGACGGCTGGAGTTTCGCCGACGTCCTGGCCCAGGTGTTCGAGGAATGGGGCGCCCTCGGCGGCGCACCGGTCCCGGCACCGAAGCCGCGCCGCCCCTTCCGGGACTACGTCCAGTGGCTGGCCGAGCAGGACGACGAGGCCGCGAAGACGCACTGGCGCCGCACGATGGAGGGCTTCACCGCCGCCACACCCCTGCCGTTCGACCGGCCGCCGCTGGCCGCGCACGACGCGCGCTCCTCGCGTGACGTGCACCTGCGACTGCCCGCCGAGCGCTCCAGCCGGCTCTACACGTTCGCCAAGAACGCGCGGCTGACGGTCAACACGGTCGTCCAGGGCGCGTGGGCGCTGCTGCTCGCCCGGCACAGCGGCGAGCGCGACATCTGCTTCGGCGCGACCGTCTCCGGTCGGCCGGAGAACCTGGCCGGTGCGGACGAGATCGTCGGTCTGTTCATCAACACCCTGCCCGTGCGCACGACCGTGGACACCGGCCTCGACCTGGTGACCTGGCTTCGGCGGATCCAGGACGAGCAGGTCGAGACCCGCCAGTTCGAACACGTGTCGCTGGCCCAGGTCCGGGGCTGGAGCGAGGTGACCCGCGAGTCGAACCTGTTCGACAGCATCGTCGTCTTCGAGAGCTTCCCCTACGACCGGGACGCGGCCTCCCGGTACGGGCTCACGGTGCGTGGGACCAACGGCGCCGAGGAGACCAACTTCGCCCTCGCGCTGACCGCGTACACCACCGACGAGCTGCGTCTGCGTCTCGGCTACGACCCGCTCCTGTTCGACCAGGACACCGTCGAGCGGCTCGTGGCACGCCTGGGGACGGTGCTCGACGCCTTCGCCGACCACGCCCGGTCCCCGCTCGGCTCGCTGCCACTGCTCCCCGCCGCCGAAGAGGCCGTTCTGCTGCACGAGTGGAACGCCACCACCCGGCCGACCGGAGCGCTGACCACCATCGAACTGTTCGAGCAGCAGGCGGCGGCCGGCCCGCGGAGCACCGCGCTGGTGCACCGGGACAGTGTGCTCAGCTACGCCGAACTGGACGCGCGCGCGAACCGGCTCGCCCACCACCTGGTCGCGCTGGGCCTCGGCCCCGAGAAGATCGCCGCCCTGGCCTGCCCGCGCACGCCCGACCTGCTGGTGGCCATGCTCGCGGTGCTCAAGACCGGCGGCGCCTACCTGCCCCTGGACCTGGACCACCCGCGCGAACGCCTCGCCCACATGCTGCGCGATGCGGCCCCGGCCCTGGTCCTGACCGGCGACGCCGACGTCCCCGGCCTGCCGCAGGGCACGCCCGTGCTCTCGCTCACCGACCCCGGCGTGGTCGCCGCGCTGGCGGACCACCCGGCCACGCGCCCGGTCCCGTCCGCGCCGGCCAACACCGAGAACGCCGCCTACACGCTCTACACCTCCGGCTCCACCGGGCAACCGAAGGGCGTGGTGGTCACCCGGGGCAACCTGCGCAACTTCGTGGTCGACATGCGCGACCGCACCGCGATGACCCCTGGGGACCGGCTGCTGGCGGTGACGACCGTCGGCTTCGACATCGCGCACCTGGAGCTGTTCGTGCCGCTGGTCAGCGGTGCGACCGTGGTGCTGGCCGACAAGGAACTGGTCGGCGACCCGCAGCAGTTGCGTGAGCTGGTCGACGAGCAGGGGGTCACCGTGATGCAGGCGACACCGAGTCTGTGGCGAGGTGTGCTGGAGGGCGCACCGGAGATCCTGGCCCGGCTGCGGGTGCTGGTCGGCGGCGAGGCGCTGCCCCAGGAGCTGGCCGACGCACTGACCGCCGGGTCGCCGTCGGTGACGAACGTGTACGGGCCGACCGAGACCACGATCTGGTCGACCGCCGCGCAGCTGACGCCAGGCCTGTCGGATCGCGCCGCCGGCGGGCCGCCGATCGGCAGGCCGATCGCCAACACCCGGGTGTACGTGCTCGACGCCGACCTGCGGCCCACCCCGCCCGGCGTGCCCGGCGAGCTGTACATCGCGGGCGCCGGAGTGGCCCGGGGCTACGCGAACCGTGCCGCGCTGACCGCGACCCGGTTCGTCGCCGATCCGTACGGGCCCGGTGGCGAGCGGATGTACCGCACCGGGGACGTGGTGCGCCGGCGCGCCGACGGGAACCTGGAGTTCGTCGGCCGGGTCGACGACCAGGTCAAGATCCGGGGTTTCCGGATCGAGCTCGGCGAGATCGAGACCGTGCTGGGCACCCATCCGCAGGTGGGCTCGGCCGTCGTGGTGGCACGGGAGGACCAGCCGGGCAACCGGCAGCTGGCCGCGTACTTCGTGCCGGCCGGGGACCTGCCCGCCGTGACCGCGGACCTGAAGGCGCATCTGGAGCGCCACCTGCCGGGCTACATGGTGCCCGCGTTCCTGGTGGCGCTGGAGACCTTCCCGATGACGCCGAGTGGCAAGGTCGACCGGCGGGCGCTGCCCGTCCCGGACGCCGTCCCGGACTCCGACGCGCCCCGGATCGCCCCGAGCGAAGGGGCGCAGGCCACCCTGGCCGCGATCTGGGCGGACGTGCTCGGCATCCCGGTCGACCGGATCGACGCGACGAGCGACTACTTCGCGCTCGGCGGGAACTCGGTGCTGAGCGTCCAGGTGGTCTACCGCGCCCGCCGGGCCGGATGGCACATCGTGCCGAAGGACCTGTTCTCGTCCCCGACCATCGAGCGCCTGGCCGCCGTGGCGGTACCCGCCGTGGATCCCACGGCGGCGGCCATACCCCGGCAGACCCCTTCCGAGCCGACCCCTTCCGAGCCGACCTCTTCCGAGCCGACGCCGACCGGTACGGAAAGGCCCACCGGCGCCGCAAGGGTGACGACCTCCGGCGCCCCGGACCACGGCGCCGTCAGCCACGCGTTCCTGACCGCCCGCCTCACCGAGCTGGCACACCGGCACCAGGTGCCGGGCGCGCAGCTCGCGCTGCGCCTCGGCGGCCGGTTGGTCACCGTCGAGACGGGGGAGCGGGTGGCGGGCGGCGGCCTGCCGGTCACGGCCGACACCGTGTTCCCCGTCGCCTCCCTGACGAAGCCGGTGACCGCACTGCTCGTGCAACGGCTGGCGACCGAAGGACGCCTCGACCTGGACGCCCCGATCGGCGCGTACCTCCCCGAGCTGGCCGTCACCGGCCCGGTGGGTCGGGTGACCGCCCGGCAGGCCCTCAGCCACACCGGCGGACTGGTCGCCGCGGTCGACGAGCGGGTGCCCAGCGCGGACCGGCGTGCCTGGGTGGAGGCGCACTGCGACGAGACCGCCGTCCTCGACCGGCCGGGCAGCGCGTTCTCCTACTCCGACGTCGGCTACGTGCTCGCGGGCCGTCTGGTCGAGGTGCTCACGGGCCTGGACTGGCGGACCGCCGTGGAGTCGATGCTGCTGCGTCCGCTCGGGATCACGGCCGCGTTCCACGGGGAGCCGGGCGCGCGTCCCGTGGCCCGGGGCCACGTGGTGCTCGACCAGGTGCTCACCGTGCCCGAGCAGAACTTCTCCCCGCTCGACGACCCCGCCGTGGCGCTGGCGGCCGGCGCGGCCGACCTGGTGCGGCTGGCCGGTGTGCACGACCGGACCGCGCCAGGAGTGCTCGACCCCGCGGCCGCCGACGCGATGCTCCAGGATCAGACCGCCGGCCTGGCGGTCGGACCCTTCGGCCTGGCCGACGGCTGGGGACTGGGCTGGGCCGTGTTCCACGGCGCGGACGGCGCGTGGAACGGCCACGACGGCAGCGGCGACGGCGCCTGGTCCCACCTGCGCTTCGACCCGTCCACCGGCACGGCCGTCGCGCTCACCGCGAACGCGAGCACCGGCGCCGCCCTGTGGGAGGACCTGCTGGCCGAACTCGGCGCGGCGGGCCTGGTCGTGGCCGACCACTCCAAGCGCGTGCTGTCCGCTCCGGGCGCGCGGATCGGCGCACCGGCCGAGTGCGCGGGGTACTACGCCAACGGCGACTGGGGCTGCCTGGTCCAGGAGCGGCCCGAAGGACTCACCCTGTCCGTCGGGCACGGCCCGCACGCCACGCTCAGGTGCCACGCCGATCTGCGGTTCACCGCGGAGGGCGGTGGCGGAGTGCCGGGCACGGGCCGGTTCGTGCGCGACCCCGACACGGGCCGGATCGAGCTGCTCCAGCTCGCCGGGCGGCTGCTGCGTCGTAGCGCCGCACCCGTGAGGTGACGCTGGAGCTGGAACCCGCTCGCGTGGCGCCGCCGCTGTCACGCAACCGGAACTACCACGTGCTGTGGGGCAGTCAGCTGGTGTCCGAACTGGTCAGCCAGCTCTGCCTGATCGCGTTCCCGCTGATGGTGCTGGCGGCGACCGGCTCCGCGGCCCGGATGGGTGGCGTCGCCGCGGTCGTCGCGGCGGCGCGGATGGCGGGAGGCGTTCCGGCGGGCGCGCTGGTGGACCGCTTCGACCACAGGCGGGTGATGCTGGTGTGCCAGGGCGTCCGCACGGTGGCCATGGCGGGCCTGGTGGCGGTGCTGCTCTGGCATCACTTCTCGCTGCCCTGTGTGCTCGTGGCCGCGGCGGCCGAGGGGCTGCTCGGGGCGGCCTTCGATCCGGCCGAACACGCCGCGCTGCCGCGGGTCGTGGCCGAGTCCCAGCTGTCGCAGGCGGTGGCGCGCAACACGACGCGCCAGTACGTCGCCACGCTGCTGGGCCCGGCGGGCGCGGGATTCCTGTTCGCGGTCCAGCGGGCGGCCCCGTTCACGGTCGCTGTCGGGCTGCTGGCGACATCTTGCGTCGTGCTGTGCTTCCTCGACCTTCCACGGGCGGCCGAGCCCGGCAGGGCGTCGGCGGGCCCACCCGAGCAGGCGGGGTCGGTCGGCAGCGGGTTCCGCTGGGCGCTGGGACACCCCGTGATCCGGCCGACGCTGGCCTGGCTGACGGGCGTTGAGCTGTGCGTCTCCGCGTTGCTCGTCGTGGTGCTGGCGCTGTCCGGGGAGAACGGCCTGGCCCCGGGCGCGTTGGGTCTGGTGATGACCGGATTCGGCCTCGGCGGCCTGCTGGGGGCCGCGTTCGCGAGCCGGCTGCACGCGGCCCTGCCGGCGGCGGCGGTCATCCTCGGGTTCCCCTGGACCACGGCGGCCCTGGTGCTGGTGCTGGCTCTGGTGCCGGCCGGTGTGCCCACCGCGGTGGTGCTCGGCGGGATCGCGTGCATGATCCCCACCGCGTTCACCACGGTCATGACCTACCAGCTCACGGTCGCGCCCGAGAAGCTGCGCGGCCGTCTGAGCGGCGTCATCGGGCTCTTCGCGGGCGGCGCCGGTGCCGTGGGCCCGCTGCTGGGAGGGCTGCTGACGGCGAACCGGGGCAGCCACGGCAGTCTGCTGGTCCTCTGCGCCGCCCTGGCCGCCGTCGCGTTGGGCAGCACCCTCAGCCCCGCCCTGCGCCGGTTTCCCACACTGAGGTGACAGCGGACGACCCGAAAGGGCCGCGTCCCCTCAGCCTTACGGCGAGTGAGGGGACGCGGCCCTTTCTCGAGCGCCTCAGGTCATCGAGCAGCCCGACGTGCTCTTGTCGGTGACGACCGCTGACGTGTAGGGGCAGGCGACACCGATCCAGGTCAGCTGCTTCCACAGCCGGGCCCACGATTCCCGGGGGTTGCGGCAGACCAGGAAGTCGGCGCCCCTGTCGGCGACCGGCAGGCTGATCCGGAAGGTGCCGGCGAGCGTGCAGCTCTGGAACAGGGCGGAGAAGGACGCACGGTCCACGCCGACCGCGATGACGACGTTCGTGCCGTCGGCGGGCCTGCCGTAGTCGGCGTAGGAGTTGTGCGCGCTGTAGGCGTGGGGGAGACCGTACTGCGGCCCGTACCTGTCCAGTGCGCCCGCGAGACCGTAGTGGTTGGCGTAGATGACGGCGTGCGCCCGGTCCTGCGGGGACAGCGACCGGTCGACGCCGGCGACCTCCCGCGCCAGCTGGGGCCACCCCGACTGGTCGAGCTGGGAGACCCCGAGCTCTTTCAGGACCGGGTTCGACCCGTACCACGCCGCCGGCAGCACCGGCAGCATCATCACGGCCGACAGCAGCACGTTGAGCACCAGCGCGCCGCAGGCCACCGAACGGCGCAGGGCGGTCCTCGCCCACCCCACCGCCACCACGGAGCCCGCCGCCAGCAGCACCACCTGCAGGCCGGCCGTGTACTCGGGGTCCCCGCCGATGACGACGAGCAGCACCGACATGAACAGGTAGCCGAGGGCGACGGACCGGTAGGCCCGCCACGCCGGGCGGCGGAAGAGGGCCACCAGCCCGGAGATCCATACCGGACTGAGGAACAGACCGATCATCAGGATCTGGAACGGGACGAAGGCGACGCGGGAGTCCGCGCCCAGGGCGATCGTCAACGCCGCGCTCATCTTGACCGCGGGCCAGCCGTGCGCGATCTGCCACGCCACCATCGGCGCCGAGATCGCCGCGGCGATCGCTGTTCCCGCCGCGAGGTGGCGACCGCGCAGGACCGTCCGTGGCCCGAGCACCAGGAGGCCCACCAGCAGCGAGAGGATGAGCAGCACGATCAGGTTCTTGGCGAGCACGCCGACACCGGCGACAGCACCGATGGCCGGCCACAGCCGGCTGTCCCCGGTCCGCAGCAGGCGGATGAACAGCCAGCCCAACGTCACCCAGCTGAGCAGGTCGGGGCCGTTGGTTGTCAGCATGTGCCCGGCGTTGAGCGTGACCACCGACCCGGCCGTGGAGACGGCGGCGAAGACCTGGGCGCCGCGCCCGCCGCCGAGCTCACGTGCGATCAGGCCCGACACCCACACGTCGAGGCAGGCCAGCAGGGCCGGCACCACCCGCAGCCCGGTCAGGTTGTCGCCGAAGAGGAGGGTCTCCCCTCTGGCGATGAGTGCGACCAGCGGGGGCTGGTCGACGTACCCCCACGCGAGGTGGTTCCCGGACACCCGGTTGTACAGCTCGTCGACGTGATAGCCGTACCGCCCCGAGAGGGACAGCAACAGCACACCCACCACGACCGAGACGGTCAGCAGCGGCCATCGGTACAGCGCGGGAACCGGAATTGAACGGTCCCGGGAGGACGCCGAAGGTTTACTGGTTGTGGTCGCCACGTGAGCCACACCTCTCTGATTCACTGTTGGGGTTCGGCTACGCGGATTTTCTCCGCCGCCGCGCGCCCGGGCGACCATGTTGAATTGTAGGAAAAACTCGGCGAATCAGCTTGTGTCCGGTTCAGGACGTCACTGCCGCCAGAACCGGATCGAGGAATCGCAACAGTTCCTGGACGTCGATTTCGATGCTCTGCTCCGGGCGTCCGCTGCCGCAGTGGACGCGGTCCATCTCGAGGACCGCGGAGTCGAAGATCACCAGCACGTCGGCGCGACCGCAGACCGGACTGGCGCCGCCGGGCTCCATGGCCAGTTCCCGCAGGTCCTCCGGCTCGGCCTGGCGCAGCGATGCCCGCGGGACCCCCGCCGCCTTCGCAAGGCGCCCGTAGTGCACCCGACGCTCCATGGGCAGGGCGGCCAGGATGAACGTCTCCTCCGTGCGAAAGACCATGGTCTTGAGCAACTGCTCGACGGGAAGCCCGAGTTCCCGCTCGATGTCGGACTGGGTGCGGATGGGCACGTGCTCGTGGAGCGTGAAGGCGATCCCCGTCCGCTCCAGGACCTGGACAGGCGAGTCGCAGGGCGAGTGTCCGGTGGCGGCGTCCGCCGGCGACGTGGAAGTCATGCGGTCCACAGTAGCTGAGTACCCGTCACGGCACCCCCGCTCATTCCTCCCGGTGATGAACATTCCGGGAGATCGAGGTGTACGACCCAAACCTTGTTTCCCGCAGAGGAAAATTGGCCTTTCCGGACCTCTGGGGCTGTTTTGATTTCGTGTCGAACCGCGCGCCGGGGTGTCCTAGACTCGCGCCTGTGTCGAAGATTGAAGAACTCGAGGCCCGATGCAGGGCGAGGCGAGCCGCCGCCGACGCCTACTCCATGGAGATCCGGGAGAAGTACCGCCGCGCCGGGGTGTTGACGGAGGCGGAGCGGGCGGAGCTGGACCGGCTGCGCGAGACGGCGAGTGCCGCGTCGGTCGAGCTGCACCGCGCCCGCCAGACGGCCAGGGGCCATACAAGCGGCGGCTAGCCCTGTGCCGCCGCCCCGACGGGCGGGGCGGCGGCACGCGACGTCGTGCTCAGGGCTGGATCGTCAGCGCGAACACGTGGATCGCGGGGGCGTCCGGCAGGGTGACCGCCTGGACGGTCTTACCCGGCGTCAGCGGGACGGTGTTGGTGAACACGCCGTAGCTGATGCCGAAGTTGGCCGGTCCGGTCGGGGTGTTCCGGTGGTCCGTGGTGAAGGCCGTCTTCGCGCCGTAGGCGTCGGTCGGGGCGCAGCACCAGTTCGGGAAGCCGAGTTGACCGGTGCTGGTGGTCCCGTCGGTGTAGGTGACGGTGACCGTGCCGGAGACGAAGCCGGCCTCCGCGCCGAGAAAGCCGAGCGTGCTGCCCTTTCCGGTCAGGGTGATCTCCTGGCCCGAGGTGGAGACGTTGTCCGCCGTGCCGGGCGCGGCCGAGGGCCAGGTGAAGCTCAGGCCGTTGGCGCTGACCGTGGCGCCCGGTGTGACACCGGCCTTGGCGAGCGCCTCGGTGGAGTAGCTGTCACCGCCGCCGTCGAAGTTCCCGGCCGTGGTGGCGCTCTCCGAGGTGGCGCCGACGTTGTCGAAGGCGGCCGCCAGCGAGGGGAAGGGGACGACCTGGACGATCGTCCGCTCACCGGCGACCGAGTCGGTGCGGGCCGAGCCGGCCCGGTAGCGCGCGGTCGCGTCGAGGGTGGTGACCGTCGTGCCCGGCGCGCCCTCGGGGCCGCGCACGGTCACGGTGGCCGACGCCGAGCCGCCCGCAGCGACGCGCGGCAGCCGCAGCGTGGACGGGCTGACCGTCCAGCCCGCGGGGCCGGAGACGTGCACGCTGGCGTCGGTCAGGGCGACGGCGCCGTGGTCGGCCAGGGTGATCCGGTAGCGGCCAGGTTGCCTGGCGGTGCTGACGTCGTGCCAGCTGACGGTCGTGGCGGGGGCCAGGCCGCGGCCCGCGCCCGGGTGGACCCGGACCAGCACGGTGGCGTGCGGCGGCACGTCGGCGGCGATCACCCCGGTGGTCGCGGTGACCTGGTGGGTGACCAGGTTCTCCAGCCGGTATCCGGCGGCGGAGCGCAGCCCGGCCCTGGCGGCCGTGGTGGTGATCGTCTGCGCGGTGTCGGAGGAGTTGAACAACGCCACGGCCCGGTCGCCGTTGGCCAGCGGCTTGCTCAGCACGTCGTAGCCGGTGCCGTGCTGGACGATCCGGCCCTGCACCCCGAGGCGGTCCTGGTCCACGGCGATGACGTCGCGGTTGCCGAGCACGGCCAGGGCGGCGGGGGAGAGGTGGGTGAGGTCGGTGCTGGAGATCAGCGGTGCCGCCATCATCGCCCAGAGCGAGACCTGGCTCTGGATCTCGTCGCGGCTGAGGCCGGAGTCGCCCGCGAGCAGGAAGTCGGGGTCGTTCCAGCGGCCGGGCCGCTGGAGCGCCGCGAGGCCCACGTTGTAGCCGTAGTTGTAGTCGATCGAGGCCCACTTGTCGGCGCCGGTGTCCTGGCCGAGCGCGATGTCCGCGCCCTCGCGCCAGAGGTTGCCGTACTGCGCGGACCAGCGGATCACCGAGTCCCAGTTCGCCTCGCCCTGGAAGTAGGCGGGCGCGGAGATCGAGAAGACGATCCTGCGGTGGGTGTTCAGCAGCGCCGCGCTCATCGCGGCGTAGGTGTCGCGGTAGCTCTGCTCGTCGGTCTCCCCGGGCTTGGTGGGGACGTTGCAGCCGTCGAGCTTGACGTAGTCGACGCCCCAGGAGGCGAACAGGTCGGCGTCCTGCTGCCAGTGGTCGAGCGAGCCGGGGAAGCCACCGCAGGTGCTGGTGCCGGCGTCCTCGTAGATGCCGAACTTCAGCCCGAGTTTGTGCAGTTGCTGTCCGACGTAGGCCATCCCGTGCGGGAAGAGGGTCGGGTTGGCGACCAGCTCGCCGTTGGCGTCACGCTGCTGGGCCATCCAGCAGTCGTCGATGGTGACGGTGTCGTAGCCCTTCTTCGCCAGGCCCGAGCTGACCAGGGCGTGGGCGTTGCCGAGGATGGTCTGCTCGTTGATCCCGCACTGGTAGTAGGACCAGTCGTTCCAGCCCATGGGTGGCGTCGGTGCGAAGTTCGGGTACTGCGTCACGGCGGCGGCGTGGGCGGACGGGGCGAACAGCAGTCCGGCACTGGCGGCGGCCAGTGCGGCGGCGCCGGCGACGGCGGCACGAACCCGCCGGGGGAAAGGAGATGACACGCTTCGACCTCACGGATGCTCGGCGTCAGGGCATTCAGGGCAGGGCGGCTGAGGATCGCTCAGCCGCCTCCGTTCTAGAGGATGTTGCGCACTTATGACAAGACTGACGCACAAATACGCAGGTCTGCGCGACAGGTGCAGCAGGTGTGAACAGTCTGGAAGGAGCGCTGTCCCGCTCCCGCGAGCCGTCCGGGGTATATGGAGCCGCACCTGCGTGGGCTGATGCCTAATCAGACTGGCACCTGCGACCGCATGGGTGTCGGCCTGGTGGCGCGCGGGAACGACTCCTGGCGACAGCCACGAAAGGAGCGGCGATGAGTCCGGACACGCGGGTCTGCGACGGGGTCGAACTGACGGGTGATCTGGAGCGCCCGCTGCGGCTGGACGCGGACACCCTGCGGTCGTGGCCGCAGCACACGACCGACGCGCTCTACACCTGCGGCCGGACGGGCCCGCACCGGCACACCTTCACCGGCCCGCTGCTGCACGACGTGCTGGCCGACGCCCGCCCCCGCTTCGACCCGGCCAGACGCAAGGAGCGGGCCCGGTACCTGATCGGTGTGCGTGGCGCCGACGGGCACCTCGCCGTGCTCACCTGGGCCGAGATCGACCCCGAGTTCGCGGCCGCGCCGGTCCTGCTGGCCGTCGCCCTCGACGGGGTCGCCCTGGGAGCGGACGGCCCCCAGCTCGTCGTCCCGCAGGACCACTGCGGCACCCGCTACATCCGCCGGGTCAGCTCGATCAGGGTCGACGGCTACGACCGGGGCTGAGCCGTGTCCTTGAGGTGCTCCTCCAGGCGGCTGCCCTCGATGTCCGGGTCGGGCACGTAGCGGGCGAACCAGCGCGGGTGGTACCAGATCTTCGCGCCCACGATCGCCATCACGGCCGGCACCACGGTCAGCCGCACCACGAAGGCGTCGAGGAACACGCCTGCCGCGAAGCTGAACCCGATCGCCTTGATGGTCGGGTCGTTGGTGAACATGAACGCCACGAAGATCGAGAACATGATCAGCGCCGCCGCGGTCACCACCCGCGCCGAGCGGGAGGTGCCGCGCTCCACCGCGCCGCGCGCGTCGCCGGTGGCGGTGAAGTCCTCCTTGATCCGGGAGACGACGAAGACCTCGTAGTCGCTGGAGAGACCGAAGATGATGGCCAGCATGATCAGCGGCAGGAAGCTGATCGTCTCGGTCGGGGTGATGTTGAAGATGTGCCGGCCCCAACCCCACTGGAACATCGCCACCTGCGCGCCGAACGCCGCCGCGACCGAGAGCAGGAAGCCGATGATCGACTTGATCGGCACCAGGATGGTCCGGAACGCCAGCGTCAGCAGGATGAACGCGAGCCCGACCACCACGGCGAGGAAGACGGGCAGCGCGTCGGCCAGCTTCTGCGAGACGTCGATGTTGGACGCCGTCGTCCCGCCGACCAGGACGGGCGCGCCGACGACGGCCTCGATCCTGGCCCGGTTGTTCCGCAGCCCGTGCACGAGGTCCGCCGTCGCGGTGTCGTTCGGGCCGCTCTTCGGCACCACCCGGACGATCGCGACCTGCGGGTTCGAGGCAAGGGGGGACGCCGCGGCGACGTCCTGCTGCGTCGCCAGCAGCCCTGCCAGCCGCTGGGCGTCGGCCGCCGGAACGCCGTGCTCGGTCACCACCAGCAGCGGGCCGTTGTAGCCGGGCCCGAAGTGGTCGCTGATCAGGTCGTAGGCGCGGCGCTGGGTGTTGGAGGTGGGCTTGGACGCGCCGCTGGGCAGCCCGAGCTGCATGTCCAGCGCGGGCACAGCCAGGAGCAGCAGCAGCGCGATGCCCGCGAACGCCACCAGCGGCCGGTACCTCACGACGAACCGCGCCCAGCGGGCCCCGCGCGTGCTCGGGGACTCCGCGGCGGAGGTCTTGGCGACCCGCTCGTGGTGCCCCGGCCGCAGCCGGGTGTCGACGAAGGAGGTGATCTTTTTGCCCGCGAAGCCCAGCAGCGCGGGCAGCAGCGTCAGCGCGATCAGCAGGGCGATCGCCACGGCCGCCGCCGCGGAGAGCCCCATCACCGTCAGGAACGGGATGCCGACCACGGACATGCCGCAGAGCGCGATGATCACCGTCAGCGCGGCGAACACCACCGAGCCGCCCGCCGTGCCGACGGCCAGGCCGATCGACTCGTCCAGATCCATCCCTTGGAGCACCTGGTTGCGGTGCCGGAAGAGGACGAACAGGCCGTAGTCCACCCCGCAGGAGAGCCCGAGCATGATCGCGACGGTGGTCGAGGCGGACGCGATGTTGATGACCGACGCGAGCGCCGTGATGCCCATCAGCGAGACCACCACGCCCAGGATCGCCGTCAGGATCGGCATCCCGGCGGCCACCAGCGCACCGAAAGTGATCAGCAGGATCACGAACGCGATGACCAGCCCGATCAGCTCCGGCAGTTCGGACGGCACCAGCCGCCAGCCGGGGAACACGCTGCCGGAGTACTCCACCTGCACGCCTGCCTGCTGCGCGGGTACGACGGCCGCCTTCAGCGCGTCCAGTGACGCGTCCTTCACGTCCGGCGGCTGCGCGTCCCACTGCACGGTGACGAGCGCCACCTGCCCGTCAGGCGAGATCCCGTGCGCGGTGTAGGGGTCCGCGACGGTCGCGACCTGCGGCACCTTCCTGATCCGGGCGAGCGAGTCCTCGATCCCGGCCTTGGGCCCTGGATCGCCGACGCGCTGACCCGCCGGTACGGCGTAGACGACCTGCGTCTGACCGCCCGCCAGCGCGGGCAGCGTGCGCTTGAGCAGGTCCGTGGTCTGCTGCGACTCGGTCCCGGGGATGGTGAACGTGTCGTTCGTCTTTCCGCCCGAGGCGGTCGCCAGAACGACGGCGATCACCGCGACGGCCAGCCAGATCCCGAGCACGAGCCGCCGCCGCCGGAACGCCCAGCGCCCGAGCCGGAAGAGATAGGTGGACACCCTCGCATTCTGCGGAGGGGCTGCGGCCCACCGCGATCCGGGCGGTCCATCCGAGGGGCGGTGCGGCTGGTCAGGCGTCCACGACCAGGTCGCTCGCCGGGACCGACTGGCAGGTCAGCGCCTCTCCCTGCGGGAGCTCCTCCGACGGGTCCACCAGGTGGGTCACCTCGCCCTTGATCAGCGCACACGCGCAGCTCTCGCACTGGCCCACGCGGCAGCCGCTGCGCAGCGGGACGCCCGCGCGTTCGCCGAGGTCCAGCAGGGTGCCGTCGGCCGGGGTCCAGGTGCGCTCGATGCCCGAGCGGGCGAAGCGGACCGAGAAGCGGGCGTCGTCGGGGAGGGTGACGGGGCGGCGCGCCGGGCGGAACCGCTCGCTGAAGATCTCGAACCGCGGCACACCGCGCGCGATCAGGCCGTCGGTCAGGGAGCGCAGCATCGGTTCCGGCCCGCAGAGGTAGAAGCGGGCGCGGCGGTCGATCAGTGACGGGTCGACGTCCGCGGCCGTGACGAAGCCCTCGCGGTCGGCGTACCTGGTCACGACGCGCACCTGCGGGAGCCGTCGCCCGAGGTCCCTCAGCCGCTCGCGGAAGGGATGGTCGCCGGGGTCGGCGACGCCGTAGTGCAGCACCACCTCCGGAGCCCGCTCCGGCCGGGCGGCCAGGGTGGTGAGCAGGCCGAGGAACGGCGTGACGCCGATTCCGCCGGCCAGCAGCACGAGCGGGCGGTCGTGCGCGGTGGGCAAGGCGAACGTGCCTGCCGGGCTGGTGAGGTGGAGCGTGTCGCCGACAAGTGCCTCGCCGTGCAGCCATGACGAGAAGGCACCCCCCGGGTGATGACGGACCGCCAGCTCGTAGGCCGTGCGGCCGGGGTCGTACCCGGCTCCGGTCAGGGAGTAGCTCCGCGGCTCCGACTCGGCGCTCCGGCGGACCGTCACGTGCTGGCCCGGGCGGTGGTCCGGCAGCGGCCCGCCGTCCGCGGGCTCCAGGCGGACCGTCCGCACGCCGCGGCCCTCCCTGCCCAGCTCGGTGATCGTGAACGGACGCAGACCGCTCCACGCGCTGTCCCCAGGCACCGCGCGGACCTCGCAGGTCGCCGAGCGCAGCGGCACGGAGCCGCTGAGCGGGTCGGTCTCGCTGTGGTCGACGAGGCGGTTGACGTTGCCGCCCGTGGGACCGTTCGGGTCCGCGCCGGGCAGGCCGAGGTCGGGTGCCGCCTCCCACCAGCCGTACTCCGCGACGACCACGCCGGGGTGCAGCGCGGCGTCGAACCTGGCCCGCTGCCGGATGCTGCCCAGGCGGGTGGAGAGCTCGACCCACGCGCCCTCGCGGATGCCCCGCGCGGCGGCCGTCTCCGGGTGCAGGTCCAGCTGCGGATCGGCGGAGCGGCGGCGCAGCCCGGTGACGCCCCGGTGCTGGCTGTGCACGTAGGTGCCGTGCTTGGCGCAGGTCAGCACGAGCGGGAACGCCGGGTCGTCGGCGCCGGGCGCGGGCCGGTGCTCGGGGACGGCGGGGTAGCCGTGCTCCAGCAGGCGCTCGCTGTAGAGCTCGACGCGGCGCGTCGGCGTCGCGAAGCCGGTGACCGTGCCGTCCCCGGCGGTGGTCGCGTAGCGCCGTTCGCCCTCCGGGCGGGGGATCCGCACGCCGCCCGGCCGCTTGCGCAGCTCGGCCGCGCTCAGTCCGAGCGGCGCCAACTGCCAGTCCCACGCCGCCTCGACGTCACCGTCGAAGAACGCGGCGCCCAGGCCCAGACGGCAGGCGAGGTCGAAGACGACCTCGGTGTCCGAGCGGGTGCCGGGCAGGGGTTCGACGATGCGCGGCCGCAACTGCACCTGCTCCTGGGCCCGGTGGCCGATCTCGAAGCCGAAGCGCAACGCCTCGTGCTCGTAGGCGCTGTTGACCGGCAGCACGATGTCGGCGCTCGCGCTCGTGGGGTTCGCGAACAGGTCCAGGTGCACCTGGAAGTCGAGGGCGCGCAGCGCGGCGGCCACCCGGTCCGAGTCGGGCTGGGCGACCACGAGGTTGGAGCCGAAGCCGACCAACGCGCGGACACGGTAGGGCCGGTCTTCGGTGATCGCCGCGCACAGGTCCCCGGCGTTGACGTACCCGGACGCGGGCGGGCCGAGCGGATGCCGGGCCAGGCCCAGGGCCTTGGCCCGCTGCCCGGGAGCGAAGTCGGAGAGCGCGGTGGCCGGTCGGTAGGGCGGCGGCGGAGCGAGCCTGTTGCCGCCGGGCGCGTCGAAGGAGCCGGTCAGCGCGTAGAGGGTGGCCAGGGCGCGCTCGGTCTGGGCCGCGTTGGCGCTCTGGCCGACGCCGGTCCAGCCGTAGTACGTCACCCGCCGGGCGCGCCCGAGCTCCGCCGCGAGCGCGCGGACCTCCGCCTCCGGGATCCAGGTGGCCTCGGCCACCCGCGCCACCGGCCAGCGCGCGCACGCCTGCGCGTACCGCTCGAAGGCCGGCACGCACGACACCGTCGTCCCGCCCCGCGTCCGCACCCGCCGGACCCCGCGCAGTGCGAAGCGCCCGGGGGCCGTCGCCTCCGTGCGGGTGTCGTACACCTCCGGGCGGGCGGCGCGCTCGTCCCACACGGCGAAGCCCTCGGCGCCCTCGCGCAGCGCGTCGGCGCGCAGGAAGCGCCCGTCGTCGCAGCGGACCAGCAGTGGGCCGTTGGTCCAGGCGCGGACGAACGCGTCGTCGTAGGCGCCGTCCTCGATCAACAGATGCGCCAGGCCCAGGGCCAGCGCCGCGTCGGTGCCGGGGCGGACGCGCAGCCAGTGGTCGGCGCGCAGCGCGCTGGTGGACCGGCGCGGATCGATGACCGCGAGCCGGGTGCCGCGTGCCTGCGCGGCACTGAGGGCGGCGGACTGGGCGAGCCAGGTCTTGGCCGGGTTGAAGCCCCACAGCAGTGCCAGGTCGGCGCCCGCGTAGTCCGGGGGCGGGAGCGCGCAGCCGAAGGTGAAGGTGTGCGCGACGTCCTTGTGCCAGTTGCAGATCTCGGCGCTGTAGACGGTGTTCGGGCTGCCGAACCGGCGCACGAACCGCTCGATCCACTCGGTGGCGTCGCTGACCATCGTCCCGCTGGGCGTGGCCACCGCGAAGGCGACCGCCTCCGGCCCGTCCTCGGCGGCGATCGCGGCGAGGCGTGCGGCGATCTCGTCCAGGGCCTGGTCCCAGCTGATCGGCTCCCACCCCGGGTCGGGGTCGTCCTTCGGCCGGGTCCGGCGTAGCGGCGTGGTGAGCCGGCGGCTGCTGTGCGCGATCTCGGCCGCGGCGCGGCCCTTGGGGCACATCGCCGCGCCGGTGGGGTGGTCCGGGTCGGGGCGCACGCCGGTGATCCGGCCGTCCTTGACGGTGTAGATCGCTCCGCACCGCGACTTGCACAGTGTGCAGTAGCCGCGCTTCTCCTCGACCGTCATCACGCCCTCCTCCTCGCGGTGCCGTTGCGCCACCCTCCATTCGACCCGCCCGCCGGGCGCCCCGGCACCGTCCTCCGTCACCGACCCGGCAGGACGAAGGGCACACGCGAGCTTGCCCGCTTGCGTGTGCGGCAGCGCAGTCGACGATCGCCTTGCGTTTTCGGCAAGCATGCATGCCATCGGCGCATGGGCGTGTCACGGTGGGGCCATGACCGACACCGCACCGCACGCCCATGAACACGACCACGACCAGGCACGGATCCTCGACCTCGACGCGGACGTCCTCGCCGGACACCTCGCCTCGATCGTCTCCTGGCTCCCGCTCGCGACCGCTCCCCGCCGGGTGGTCGACCTGGGCTGCGGCACGGGCGCGGGCACCTTCGCCCTGCTGGACCGCTTCCCGCAGGCGGAGGTCACCGCCGTCGACGCCGCCGCCGGCCACCTGCGGCGCCTGCGGGAGAAGGCGGTCGCCCGCGGCGTCGCCGAGCAGGTCCGCACGGTCCAGGCGGACCTGGACACGGGCCTCGACGCGGACTGGCTGGAGGTGGGCCGCCTCGACCTCGTGTGGGCCTCGGCCTCCCTGCACCACCTCGCCGAACCCGACCGCACGCTGCGCCGCGTGCACGCCGCGCTCGCGCCGGACGGCCTGCTCGCGGTCGTCGAGCTCGCGGGCTTTCCCCGCTTCCTCCCCGACGACGCGCCGCGGGAGGCGCCCGGCCTGGAGGACCGCTGCCACGCCGTCCGCGCCCACGACCACGCCGCGCACCTGCCGCACCGCGGCGCCGACTGGGGCGCGCGGCTGACGGCGACCGGGTTCACCGTCGAGGGCACCCGCACCGTCACCGCGCACCTGACGCCCGAGGACTCCGCCGCGGTCGGCCCGTACGCGCTCACCAGTCTGCGGCGGATGCGCACGACCCTCACCGGAGCCCTGTCCGCCCGCGACCTCGCCGCCCTCGACCGCCTCCTCGACGCCGACAGCCCGCACAGCCTGCTGCGCCGCGAGGACCTCGCCGTCCGCACCGAACGCTCCGTCTGGGCGGCCCGGCGCGGGTGAGCGGGCACGCGAAAGGCCCCACCGCCGGGGAGCGGTGGGGCCTCG
The DNA here is from genome assembly GCF_041261265.1 of Streptacidiphilus sp. MAP12-33. Classification (NCBI taxonomy): domain Bacteria; kingdom Bacillati; phylum Actinomycetota; class Actinomycetes; order Kitasatosporales; family Streptomycetaceae; genus Streptacidiphilus; species Streptacidiphilus sp. MAP12-33. Next base: position 113,665 of record NZ_JBGCCA010000017.1, on the reverse strand, counting down.
GTGACGCGAGCGACGGTCAGGCGGTGTGCGCGCCCGTCGCGCTGCCGGCCAGCCACTGGGACCACGAGAGGTTGTAGTCCGCGTAGCCGTTGTCACCGGCGGCCTTGCCGCGTGGCGAGCCGGTGATGGTCAGCGGGTCGCCGACCTTGACCTGGTTGTAGTACCACTCGGCGTTCGCGTACGACAGGTGCACGCAGCCGTGCGAGCCGTAGCTGTGACCCGGGAACGGGTCGCCCGTCGAGTAGTGGACGTAGGTTCCCGAGTACGTGAGGTGGACATCCCACGGCAGGGTGATGTCGTAGAAGTTCGGGTTGTTCGGGTTGCAGGTGATCCCCACGCTGCACGAGGTCATCCGCACCTCGCGCTGCTTGTCGATCACGGCCATGGTGCCGTCCCAGCTCGGGAACTGGGGGCTGCCCGCGTCGATCGGCATGGTGCGGATCACCTTGCCGTTGCGCGTGACCTTCATGGTGTGGCCCGGCGCCGAGACGAAGGCCTCGAAGTCCGCGCCGATGGTGAAGGCGTGCTTGTACTCGTGCGTGCCGAGCCGGCCGTGGCCGTCGGCGACGCCCTTCAGCTGCGCGTCCAGGGTCACCTTGGTCCCCGGCACCCAGTACCCCACCGGTCGCCAGTCGACCCGCTTGGCGCTGAACCAGTGCCAGGCACCGGTGACCGGCCGTGAGGTGGTCACCTTCAGGTGCCGCTCGATCCCGGCTCGCGCCGAGGGTGCCACCGCGTCGGTGAAGACCACCGATATCGGCATGGCCACCCCGACGGTCGCGCCGTTGGCCGGACTGATCGAGTCCAGCAGCATCGCCGGCGCCGAGGCCTGTGCGGTCGTGTTCGCGCCCGCCGCCATCGCGGTGCCACCGATCACCCCCGCCCCGGTCAGCACCGCACCCGTCAGGAGTGCCACCCCGACGCGTCGTTTCGTTCTCCCCACGCTGTTCTCTCCACTCGTTCCATCGGACGGAATGATCAATGTCCGAAACGAGTGGTAACAATACGCAGGTGGTTCACGCCGTCCCGGGCGACCCCGGCCGTGCCGTACGGATCAGCCGTCGCCGTCCGGAGGCGTCGCGAACGGGTCGTGGTCCGGGACCCGGAAGCAGCTCGCGAGGTGCCGCAGCGGCACGGGGTCGTCGACCGCGTAGTGCCTGATGTACCCCACCGGATCGAGTCCGTCCGGATTGGCCCGGCCCGAGCGTCGGCCGTGGGTCTGCGCGAGTGACATCGTCTCCGGCGCGAGCCGGCCGCCGTGGTGCTCCACCAGGGCGTCGACGGCGTCGTAGACGTCGACGACGTGGCGGGCCGCCTGCTCCTCGGTCATCTCGGGGTCGTCCTCGACGAGTGCCGCGCGGGCGGCGGCGATCACGCGGTCGGGATCGACGACCACCACCTCCTCACGCGTCCGGACGCTGATGGTCATGCCGGCCCTGGGCCGTACGCGCTGCTCGTCCTCCACGGGGCCTACGCTACCGGCGCCACCCACGGGGAAGGGGGCGGCCTCCGGTCCCGACCGCCCCGCTCTCCCGGAGGGAGTCCTCAGGTCCCGCCGGACTGACGGACCTGTTCGCGCAGGTGGGCGGCGGTCGTCTCGTCGGCGGGGAGGAAGGCTTCGAGGTGGAGCTCCGCCAGGGAGACGTCGGTGGCGGTGGCGAAGGTGGTGAGCGTGGTGATCAGGCTCAGTTCGACGCCGGACGCGGCGCGCAGGCGCAGCGGGACGGCGAAGCCGAGGTAGTCGGGGCGGGGTTCGGCGGGCGGGAGGTAGCTCTCCAACTCCGCCAGCAGCTCCGCCTGTTCGGGGTCGGGGCTGACGCGGAGCCGGTTGCGCAGCGCCTCGGTGACGTGGCGGCCCCATTCCGGGAGGTTGAGCACGCGGCGCGCCATGCCCTCGGGGTGCAGGGCGAGTCGGCGGACGTTCACCGGTGGGCGCAGCAGTTCCGCCGCGCAGCCCTCGGTGAACAGGGCGAAGGCCGCGTTGGCGTCGACCAGCACGCCGTGCCGGGTCACGACCGCCGCCGGATACGGCAGATGGCCGTCGAGGATGCCGCGCAGCGCCGCCCGCACCGGTTCCAGTCGCGGCGCTTCCAGGCCGGACTCCGCGAAGGCGGGCGCGTACCCCGCCGACAGCAGCAGGGCGTTACGTTCGCGCAGCGTCAGGCCGAGGGTCTCGGCCAGCCGGATCACCATCGCCCGGCCGGGCCGCGAACGGCCCTGTTCGAGGAAGCTGAGGTGGCGCTGGGTGGTGTCGGCGGCGATCGCCAGCTCCAACTGGCTGCGGTGACGCAGCGTCCGCCAGCGCCGTAGCTCGGTCGCGAACCCGGTCGGTTCCACCACGATCGTCATGGGTCCATCCTCATCGGCGTGGCGCGGTCCCGCGATACCTTCCGGGGAATCGCCGGGACGACGCCCGCCGCCCAGACTCGTCGGCATGAGCCACGAACCCACGGACACCGAACGCCCGGATCCGCTCCAGTCCCCGGTCCGCCCCACGAGCGCGCTCGCCTGGCGGCTCGATCCGCTCCGCGGCGCGGACCGTCTGCGCGCCGTGCCGCAGTCGCGACCCACCCCCGGACCCGGACAGGTCCTGGTCGAGGTACGGGCCGCCTCCCTCAACCGGCGCGACCTGATGATCATGGACGGCACCTACCCGATCCCCGCGACGCCGGGCGTCGTCCCCCTCTCGGACGGCGTGGGCGTGGTGGTGGAGGTGGGGCCGGGAGTGACTCGCGCCGCGGTGGGCGACCGGGTGACCGGCACGTACTTCCAGCGGTGGGTCGCCGGCCCGCAGCGGCTGGTCGACGTCCGCGAGCAGTACGGGGCCAACCACGACGGCTGGCTGGCCCGCTACGTGCTGCTGGAGGAGGTGTCGGTGGTCCACGTCCCCGACCACCTGACCGACGCCGAGGCGGCGTCGCTGACCTGCGCCGGGTTGGTGGCCTGGACGGCGGTCACCAATCCCACCCCGCCGGGGCCGGGGGAGACGCTGCTGACCGTCGGCAGCGGCGCGGTCGCGCTGTTCGCCGTGCAGTTCGCGCGGGCCCACGGTGCGCGCGTCATCTCCCTCACCTCCTCGCCGGAGAAGGCGAAGCGCCTGCGCGAACTCGGCGCGGACGAGGTCGTCGACCGGACGGAGACCCCGGACTGGCACCTCGCCGTGCGGGAGCTGACCGGCGGTGACGGGGTCGAGCACGTGGTGGACGCGGTCGGCCCGCCGACCCTGCCGAAGTCCGTCGCCGCCGCGGCCTACAACGCTCGCGTCACCCTGATCGGTGCCTTCCCGGCCACCACGCCTCTGACGGATCCCTTCGCCGGGAACTACGTGTCGATCCGCCGCATCGCGGTCGGCAGCCGCACCGACTTCGAGGCGATGAACCGCACCTTGTCCGCGCACCGCCTGCGGCCGGTCGTCGACCGTGAGTTCCCCTTCGAGGCGGCGCCGGAGGCCTACCGCTACGTCCGCGAGGGGACGCCGTTCGGCAAGGTCGTCATCTCCTTCTGAGCCGCGGCCTCCGGCGCGCGTCCGTCCACGCGCGCCGGCGCTCGTCACGGGCGAGACGCTGCTGCCACAGCCCGGATCGGCCAGGGCGGAGGTCTCAGACCGCGTGGAGGCCCTCGGCTTCGAAGATCGCGCGGGCGGAGGCCACCTGCTGCGGGGTGGGGGAGGGGGTGTCGGCGAGTTCGAAGCGCTCGCCGAGGGCCTCGTACTTGGCCGCGCCGAGCTTGTGGAAGGGCAGCACGTCCACGCGGGAGACGTTGCCGAGGGAGGCCGCGAAGCGGGCCACGCCCGCGACGTTGTCCTCCGGGTCGGTGAGGCCCGGGACGAGGACGAAGCGGACCCAGACGTCCTGGCCCAGGTCGGCCAGGCGGCGGGCGAAGTCCAGGGTGGGCTCCAGGGGACGGCCGGTCACCTTGCGGTAGAGGTCCCGGTCCCAGGACTTGATGTCCAGCAGGACCAGATCGGTGTCGGCCAGCAGCGCGTCCGTCGCGCGGGGGCCGAGGAAGCCGGAGGTGTCGAGGGCGGTGTGCAGGCCGAGTTCGTGCTTGAAGCGGTGCAGCAGCTCGCCCGTGAAGACCGGTTGGAGCAGCGGCTCGCCGCCGCTGACGGTGGCGCCGCCGCCGGCCGCGCGGATGAAGGTGGTGTACTTCTCCGCCTCCGCCACCACGTCGTCCGCCGAGGTGCGGGTGCCGTTGCGCATCTTCTTGGTGTCGGGGTTGTGGCAGTACAGGCAGTTGAGCGGGCAGCCGGACAGGAAGGTGACGAAGCGGGTCCCCGGTCCGTCCACGCCGGTGGAGAGGTCCCAGGAGTGGACCGAGCCGGACGCCGGGCGGTGGGTCGCGGCGGCAGCGAGAGTCTGCGGCTGGACGGTCAGCGGGAGGGGCGTCGGCATGGCAGGGCTCCAGAGTGCTTCCGGAAGGGGGGTTGGTGGGCGGCCCCGGTGCCGCGGACGGGTGCACCGGCGCCGCCGATCACGGACGGGACGTCACAGCGTCCCGTGGAACGTGCGGTTGAGCACGTCCAGCTGCTGCTCGCGGGTCAGGCGGACGAAGTTGACCGCGTAACCGCTGACCCGGATGGTCAGCTGCGGGTAGTTCTCCGGGTGCTCCATCGCGTCGAGCAGGGTGTCGCGGTTGAGCACGTTGACGTTCATGTGGAAGCCGTTGCTGCCCATGTAGCCGTCCAGCACGCCCGCCAGGTTGGTGACCCGCTCCTCGCGGGTGCGGCCCAGGCCGTCCGGGGTGACCGTGTTGGTCAGCGAGATGCCGTCCTCGGCCTCCTCGTACGGGAGCTTGGCGACCGACAGTGCCGAGGCGATGTAGCCGTGCGTGTCACGGCCGTTCATCGGGTTGGCGCCGGGGGAGAAGGGCTCGCCCGCGCGGCGGCCGTCCGGGGTGTTGCCGGTCTTCTTGCCGTAGACGACGTTCGAGGTGATGGTCAGCACCGACTGGGTGTGCTCGGCGTCGCGGTAGGTCGGGTGCTTGCGCACCTTCTTCATGAACTCCTCGACCAGCCACACCGCCATCGCGTCCGCACGGTCGTCGTTGTTGCCGTAGGCCGGGTACTCCCCGTCCACGACGTAGTCCGTGATCAGGCCCGTCTCGTCGCGCACCACGCTGACCTCGGCGTGCTTGATGGCGGAGAGCGAGTCGACGGCCACCGACAGGCCTGCGATGCCGCAGGCCATCGTGCGGCGCACGTCGCGGTCGTGCAGCGCCATCTCGATGCGCTCGTAGGCGTACCGGTCGTGCATGTAGTGGATGACGTTGAGCGCGTGCACGTACACGTCGGCCAGCCACTCCATCTGCTGGTCGAAGCGGCGCATCACGTCGTCGTAGTCGAGCACCTCGCCGCTGACCGCGCCCGTCTCCGGGCCCACCTGGGCGCCGGACTTCTCGTCCCGGCCGCCGTTGATCGCGTAGAGCAGCGTCTTGGCGACGTTGACCCGCGCGCCGAAGTACTGCATCTGCTTGCCGACCGGCATCGCCGAGACGCAGCAGGCGATCGCGGTGTCGTCGCCGAATCGCGGGCGCATCAGCTCGTCCGACTCGTACTGCACCGAGGAGGTGTCGATGGAGACCTTGGCGCAGAACTCCTTGAAGCCCTGCGGCAGCTGCGGCGACCAGAACACCGTCATGTTCGGCTCGGGCGCCGGGCCCAGGTTGTAGAGCGTCTGCAGGTAGCGGAACGAGGTGCGGGTCACCAGCGGGCGGCCGTCCTCGCCCATGCCGGCGATGGACTCCGTCACCCAGGTCGGGTCGCCGGAGAACAGCTCGTCGTACTCGGGCGTGCGCAGGAAGCGGACGATGCGCAGCTTGATGATGAAGTCGTCGACGAGCTCCTGCGCCCCGGACTCGGTCAGCCGCCCGGCCGCGACGTCCCGCTCCAGGTAGACGTCGACGAAGGTGGAGGTGCGGCCGAGCGACATCGCCGCGCCGTTCTGCTCCTTGACCGCCGCCAGGTAGGCGAAGTACAGCCACTGGATCGCCTCGCGGCCGTCGCGGGCCGGGGCGGAGATGTCGTAGCCGTACTTCGCGGCCATCGTCTTCAGCTCGCCGAGCGCCCGGATCTGCTCGGACAGCTCCTCGCGCAGCCGGATCGTCTCCTCGATGGAGCGCTCGCCGGCGGGCATCGCGTTGAGCTCGTCCTTCTCCTCCCGCTTGACCGCGATCAGGCGGTCCACGCCGTAGAGGGCGACGCGGCGGTAGTCGCCGATGATCCGGCCGCGACCGTAGGCGTCCGGCAGGCCGGTGACGATGCCGGCCTTGCGGGCGGCGCGGATCTCCGGGGTGTAGGCGTCGAAGACGCCCGCGTTGTGGGTCTTGCGGTACTCGGTGAAGACCTTCTCCAACTCCGGGTCGACCGGGTAGCCGTAGGTCTCCAGCGCGCCCGCGACCATGCGCCAGCCGCCGTAGGGCATGATCGCGCGCTTGAGCGGGGCGTCGGTCTGAAGGCCGACGATCAGGTCCTTGTCCTGGTCGATCCAGCCCGGGCCGTGCGCGGTGATGGTCGACGGGGTGTGCGCGTCGATGTCGAGGACGCCCTTGCGGCGCTCCTCGGGGAAGAGGTCGGTGATCTTCTTCCAGACCGCCGTCGTGCGCTCCGTCGGGCCGGCGAGGAACGTGTCGTCGCCCAGATACGGGGTGTAGTTGGCCTGGATGAAGTCCCGGACGTCGATGGCGTCACGCCACAGCCCGCCGCGGAAGCCCTCCCAGGCCTCTCCCGTCTGCGTGGAGTCGCTGATCTGGACGGTCATTGCTCGCTCCCCAGAGAAGGTGGTGCAGAGAAAGGTGGTGCAAAAACTCCTACGTCCTCAGCCTGCTCCCGGACGCGCTCCGGCGACCGCGGCGATCGGCCCCACTTGCCGGGACGAAGGTCCCCTGGACGCGGACACAGGCCACATCGCGCCGGGGCGCGCGGCGTCGCGCCCGGTCTGCTCCGAACGGGTGAGCCCGTGCGCCCTGTGCCGCGCCCGCGCCGGGCGCCCGATGCCCGGATCCCGCCGTATCGGCCCCCGTCGCTGCGGGCATACGACAGAGGGGGCCGGGGGCACCAGGCCGGGCGGGGTTGCGACGAAGGGGAGACTGTGGTGACGCTCGCGGTGACAGGGCACAGGGATCTGACCGACCAGACCGCCCAGCTCGTCCGGGCAGAGCTGCGCAAGCTGCTGGTGGCGCGGGCGGCGGAGGGCCCGCTGGTGGGCCTCAGCTGCCTGGCGGCGGGGGCCGACACCATCTTCGCGGAGGAACTCGTCGAGGCGGGTGGCGCCCTCGTGGTCGTCCTGCCGGCCCGTGACTACCGGGCGAGTCGCGGCGAGGCGTCGCACGCCCCGAGTTTCGACCGGCTGGTGAGCGCGGCGGTCGAGGTGCACGAGCTGCAGTACCCCGAGGTCTCGCACGAGGCCTACCAGGCGGCCAACGAGGTGCTGCTCAGCCGCGCCGACGTGGTGGTCGCCGTCTGGGACGGGCAGCCGCCGGCGGGGCCGGGCGGCACGGGCGAGCTGGTGCGGCTGAGCCATGAGGCGGGCGTCGAGGTGGTCCGGGTCTGGCCGGACGGCGCGGAGCGCACGGGCGGCTGAGCGTCCGCCGCTCGGCGCGGCGGATCAGGGTATCGGCCGGATGGGCGACGCGCCGTCAGAAGCGGAATCCCCTCTGCGCGGACGACTGATCTGGGAGGCTGTCCGGCGGCACCACCACCCTCACCTGAACGGACCAAGGAACCACTGTGCGCCGTCCTGTCCTGGCCCTGGCCTCCGTCCTGCTGCTCGCCGCCGTCGCGGGCTGCTCCCACACCACCGGTACCTCCGCCACCTCCGGCGACCGCGCGACGACGGGCTCCACCGTCACCGCGCGGGCGGGCGACGCCGGCGCGCCGCTCGCGGAGGGGCCCGGGCCGCAGTCGCACTACGCCGTCGCGGCCCAGCCGGCGCCCGGCAGCTGCCACTACCGCAGCGACAACGGGCAGCCGCTGCCCGACCCGACCTGCACGCCGGGCGCGCTCTCGCCGGCGGTGACGCAGGCGGACCTCGCCCAGACGATCTGCCGCAAGGGCGGCTACACCGGCGGTATCCGGCCGCCGGCCTCGGTGACCGACGCCGAGAAGCGCAAGAACGCCGCCTCCTACGGCTACACCGGCCAGCTCCACGACGCCGAGTACGACCACCTCGTCAGCCTGGAGCTGGGCGGTGACCCCAACGACCCGCGCAACCTGTGGGTCGAGCCGCCGTCCCCGGGCCACAAGGCGGGGGCCGGTCCCAACAACCCCAAGGACGCGGTCGAGTCCCGGCTGCACACCGCCGTCTGCGGCGGTCAGGTGACGCTGGCGCAGGCCCAGGAGGCGATCGCCTCCGACTGGAGCACGGCGGAGGCCCGCCTCGGCCTGAAGCCCTGACCCGGGCTCCGGCCCGGTGCTCCTAGGCAGCGGGCAGAGCAGGACCCAGACATGCCCGAAGGGGTCGCGCAGCATCGACTGCCGCAGTCCGTACGCCATGTCCGCCGCCGGTTCCAGCACCTCGGCACCGGCGGCCTCGGCCCGCGCGGTGACGGCGTCCACGTCGTGCACGTACACGTGCAGCACCACGTCCACCGCCCCGCTGGGCGGCCCGAAGCGTGCCTCGCCGTCACCGAGCATCAGTACTGAGCCCTCGACGCCGATCTCGGCGTGGGCGACGGCACCGTTGGGGCGGTCGAGCCGGAACAGCTCCGTGGCGCCGAACGCCGTCCCGTAGAACTCGATCGCCTTCGCCGCGCCGTCCACCATGACGTGGGGGATGACGGCCTGCCGGTGCTGCTGCGGAATCTCCATGCCGATCACGCCAGGCGGCCGGCGGTCCCGGCCGGACCGGCCGGACCGATCAGGCCTCGGTCGCAGGACCGAGGCTGCGGGGCGGGTCAGCGTGCTCCGGCCAGGACCTTTCCCTCGGTGGAGAGGATGCCCTGGCGGTAGTCGAAGCGCGGGGTGCGCGAGAAGACCAGCCAGGCGTACTTGAGGTTCTCCGCGAACCAGTAACCCGGCGTCAGGTCGCCGAGGCGGACGGAGTCCGTGGTGACCTCGTCCGCGACGGTGTAGCCGCCCGGGACGCGCAGGTGGGTGCGCAGGTTCTCGAACCAGCGCCAGACGGCGTGCTTGTAGCGGGCGTCGCCGGTCAGCCGCCACAGGTCGAAGGCCGAGTTGGCGTACTCGGGCCGCAGTTGGCTGCCCTGGTCGACGACGCTGAAGTCCGTGTAGTCGACGGTCTCGGGCAGCACCGGGTAGCGGTCAAGCACTGCCGTCCAGGAGTCGAAGTACGCGGCGCCGCGGGCGAGATCGCCGCCCTTGCCGAGCAGACCGGCGTAGAACGCGGCGAGTTCGGACTGGTGGGTGGGGCCGGTGCGGGCGCCCGTCGCCGCGTCGACGGCGCGGTACCAGACCCGGCCGCCGCTGCGCTCGGTCTGGTGGGCCAGCACCGCTCGCGTCAACGTGTGGTACCAGCTGGTCAGTTGCGGGTCGCCGAGGAGGCGGCCGCCGCCCCAGAGGTACTCGTAGAACGAGTCGACGGGCGGGTTGGGCGCGGTGGAGCGGTTGTCGACCCACCGGCCGTTCTCCGCGTCGACGGTGGTGCCGAGCAGGTCGAGCGAGCTGCGCCGGGACAGGACGGCGCGGTAGGCGCGCATCGCGGCGTCGTAGTAGCGGGAGTCGCCCAGCAGGCGGGAGAGCGCACCGAACTCCATCACGTTGGTGCCGGCCTCGGCGAGGGCCACCTCGCGTCCGTGCACCTGTCCGGTGCGGAGGTTGACGTGTGTGTACGGGATGCCGGTGGGGGAGGAGGTGAAGGCCGGCAGCAGCCGGTCGGCGAACTCCCGGGCACGGGCCAGCAGGACGTCGCTGCGCGTGGTCAGGTGCCCGGCCACCAGGCCGCCGACCAGGCGGATGACGGCCTCGAAGACGTGGATGTCCACGTCCTGGGTGGGGTCGAGGTTCGCCTCGACCCAGCCGCGCGCGTTCGCCAGCTCGGTGTCGCAGCCCATCAGGTAGAGGGTGTCGAGGGCCTCGACGATCGACAGGCCGAAGGTGTGGCCGTCGGCGAAGAAGTCGTTGTGCCCGCCGCTGAGCGGGCACAGCTCGTCGTAGCCCCAGGCCTGTCCGGTGTAGCCGTACCAGCTGTGCAGGTACTCCGCGCGGACGGCCGCCGCGGCCTGCGCGTCGCCGGGCAGCGGCCGGACGTCGGGTTCGGCGGCCCGTGCCCGCGCCGTGGACGTGGCCGCCGACGTCGCGGTCAGCAGCGCCGAGCCGGCGGCCGAGCCGAGTACCAGACGGCGGGAGGGGTGGGGCAGCTGAGGCGACGCGGGGTGACCGAGCATGCACGCAAAGGTAGGACCGCGCCCCGCCCGCCCGGCGGCCGGATCATCGTGTCGTCGGCAAAAGCCCACGGACGGGTGACAGGTATGGCGGGTGCATGCCAGAATCGTCCAGCCCTGGACGGCGCTGGTCGCAACCCGCCGCCCAGGGCGCGGACTCCCTGGTCACCTCTTCGAACGCGCTACTTCTGGCGTGCGTGCAGCGCCGCCGTGTGCTGCCGGATCTGGTCCTTGGTCAGGTACGAGTCGGTGTACTCGAAGTCGCTCAGCCGGGCCGGACGCCGCGCCTGGAAACCGGTGCGCACGTAGTCGTCGCCCGCGGTGGCGTTCAGCATCCAGTTGGTCAGCACCCGCACCTTGGCGACGTTGGTCCGCAGGGCCATCAGGTGGTAGCCGCGGGCCACGCCCTGCGCGGCGACGCCGTGCAGCTCGATTCCGAGCGGCTTCGACACCGCGTCCGCGCCGCCGAGGTCCACCACCAGACCGAGGTCCTTGTGGAAGTACGGCTTCAGCTCCTGGCCGCGCAGCGCCGCGATCACGTTGTCGGCGCAGGCCTTGCCCTGCCGCTGCGCGTGCTGCGCGGTGGGCGGGCAGACCGCGCCGTCGCCGCTGGCCAGGTCCGGCACCGCGGCGGCGTCGCCGAGGGAGAAGACGCCCTCGCACTGCGGCACCCGCATCTCGGCCGTCACCGCGAGCCGGCCGCGCACCGTCTCCGCGTCCAGCGTGGCCACCAGCGGGCTGGCCGCGACACCGGCGGTCCAGATGAGCGTGCGGGCCGGGACCACCCGGCCGTCCGTCAGCTTGACCGTCTCGTCGGTGACCTCGGCGACGGAGACGCCGAGCGAGATCTCGATGCCGCGCTTGCGCAGCAGGTCCATCGCGGTGGTCCCGAGCTTGTCGCCGAGCTCGGGCATCAGCTTCGGGGCGATGTCGACCAGGTGCCACTTGATCAGGTTCGGGTTGAGCCGCGGGTAGCGGCGCACCGCGGCCGCGGTGACCCGCTGCAGGCAGGCTGCCGTCTCGGTGCCGGCGTAACCGCCGCCGACGACCACGAAGCCGAGCCGCGAGATGCGCTCCTCCTGGGTGGTGGCCGCGTCCGCGAGGTCGAGCTGGGAGAGGACGTGGTCGCGCACGTAGGCGGCCTCGGCCAGCGTCTTCATGCCGCGCGCGTGCGAGCTGAGCCCGGGGATGTCGAAGGTGCGGGTGACGCTGCCCGGTGCCAGCACCAGGTAGTCGTACGGCTCGGCGACCAGCTCGTCGGTGATCTTGCGGGCGATCACCATCTTGGCCTTCGCGTCGATGCCGATCGCCCCGCCGGGGACGATGCGGGTGCGCCGCAGCATCCGGCGCAGCGACACCGCGACCGACTGCGGGGTCAGCACACCGGCGGCGACCTGCGGCAGCAGGGGGAGGTAGAGCTCGTAGCTGAACGGCGCGATCATCACGATCTCGGCCTCGCTCGGCGCGAGGTGCCGCTCCAGTCGCCGCGCACACTCGACGCCGGCGAAGCCGCCGCCGACCACCAGGATCCGGGGTCGTTCCATCGTGCCCATCCCTCACGGTCGTGGTCACTCGACGTGGTCACTCGTCGTGGTCACTGTCAGGCCTGGTCCAGGCCCGGTCGCAGTGTGCCAAGGGGCACCTGAGGCGCCCTGAAGCCGCTGCTCCTGGCCACACTCGCACGCCCGCGCGACCCCCGCCACCGCGCACGCGGCAATCGCGGGGCAATAGGGTGGGGCGCATGTTGCGAGAGGTGACGGCCGACCGTTATGTGACGCCGCTGCGGGAGGGGGGCTCCCTGCCCGGGCTGGTGGAGGCGGAGGCCGCCGGGCTGTGGGTCGCCAAGTTCGTCGGGGCGGCGCAGGGGCGCAAGGCGCTGGTCGCGGAGGTCGTGAGCGGGGAGCTGGCCCGGCGCCTGGGCTTCCGCGTCCCCGAGCTGGCCCGGCTGGAGGTCGACCCGCGGGTCGCCGTGGGCGAGCCCGACCAGCAGGTCCAGGACCTGGTCAAGGCCTCCGGCGGCACCAACCTCGGCATGGCCTACCTCAGTGGCGCCCTCGGCTTCGACCCGCTCGCCTTCCCGGTGGACCCGGCCCTCGCCGGCCGGGTCGTCTGGTTCGACGCGCTGATCGGCAACGTCGACCGCTCCTGGCGCAACCCCAACCTGATCGTCCACGGCGGCGAGCTGTGGCTGATCGACCACGGGGCCAGCCTGATCTTCCACCACAACTGGCCGCGTGCCGCCGCGTCCGCCCGCAAGGTGTTCGACGCCTCCGACCACGTCCTGCTGCCGTTCGCCCCCGACGTCGCGTCCGCGGACGCGGAGCTCGGCCCGCAGGTGACCGAGGCGCTGCTGGGCGATGTCCTGGCGCTCGTCCCCGACGTGTGGCTCGCGGACGAGCCCGGCTTCGACGGTCCGGACGCGGTGCGCGCCGCGTATGTCGCACTGCTGGCGGAGCGTGCCGCCGGTCCCAGGGAGTGGGTGTCGCGGTGAGTGGTTCCGCGCAGGAGAAGCTGGTCTACGAGTACGCGCTGGTCCGGGTCGTGCCCCGGGTGGAGCGCGGGGAGCAGATCAACGCCGGGGTGCTGGTCTACAGCCGTCAGGCGGGCGTGCTGCGGGCGGAGATCCATCTGGACGAGGCCCGGCTGCTCGCGCTCGACCCGGCCGCGGACGTGGCCGGCGTCCGCGCCGCGCTCGACGCGGTGGCGCACGTCTGCGGCGGCGGCGAGGCGGCGGGCCAGGCCCGCGACGAGGAGCCGGGCCGCCGTTTCCGCTGGCTGACGGCCCCGCGCAGCACGGTCGTCCAGCCGGGACCGGTCCACTGCGGCCTCTCGGCCGACCCGGCCCGCGAGGCGGAGCGGTTGCTGGAGCTGCTGGTCCGCTGAGCACGGGCTTGACGCCGCCGTTACGGTCGGGCCATGGCTATTTCGATCATGGACGAGCAGTCGGGACGCGCCGGCCGGGACCACCGGGAACGGGTGCGTCAGGCGTTCACCGCGCCGGGGGAGTTCACCACCTCGCCGCTGTACCGGTCGCTGAGCGCGACCGTTGCGGGGAACGAGGCGCTGATCGACCTGGCGGCGTCGGGGCGGCCGGGCCAGTACCCGACCTTCCTGTTCTTCGGGGCGGTGCACCACCTGCTGCTGACGGGGGTCCAGGACCCGCTCGGTGCGTTCTTCCCCTCCGTCGTGGGGCCCGGCGGCGAGGTGCGAGCTGCCGAGGACGCGGGCCCGGCGCTCGTCGCCTTCTGCGGCCGGTACGAGGCCGAGCTGCGCACGGTGATCGCCGGCCGGCTGGTGCAGACGAACCAGGTGCAGCGCTCCCTCGGCCTGCGCTTCGGGCTGGCCGCGATCGCCTCCGAGCTGGGGGACCGCCCGGTCCATCTGATCGAGGTCGGTGCGAGCGCCGGGCTCAACCTCCGGTTCGACCGTTACGGCTACCGGCTCGGCGGCCGCAGCTTCGGCGATGCCGGCTCACCGGTCCAGCTGGAGGCCGAACTGCTGGGTGAGGGCGTCCTGCCCGACCTCGACGTGCTGCCCGCGCTCGCGAGCGTGCGGGGCGTGGACCTCAACCCCGTCGACGTGCGCGACGCCGAGGACCGGGCCTGGCTGAAGGCCCTGGTCTGGCCGGAGAACCACGACCAGCGGCTGCTGCTCTCGGCGGCACTGGACCTGGTCGCGGCCGATCCGCCGCAGATCCTGGGCGGCGACGCGATCGACGTGCTGCCGGCCCTGGCGGCGTCGCTCCCGGCGGGCGAGCCGCGCGTGGTCTTCCACTCCGCGACGCGGATGCACGTTCCGGCGGACCGGCTCGCCGCCTTCGACGCCGCGATCGCGGGCCTCGGGGAGTCCGGCCCGCTGTGGCGGCTCTCCGTCGAGGACGCGCCGAACCCCGACCCCCGCCCCGACCCCTCCCGCGGCGGCGCCTCCCTGCATCTCCGCGCCCCCGACGGCACCACCCGCGACCTCGCCGTCGTCGAGGGCCACCTCCGCTGGCTGGAGACGCTCCCGGGCAGCTGACCTCGCCCGGAGAAAACGCGCGGAAAACTCGATGGCTCGCACGGGCCCCTTCTTATACGGTGTAGAAGTCTTATACGCCGTAGAAGGAGCCGTGCCCGTGAGCGCCGCCTCGCCAGTGTCCCCACCCGTGACCGGAGTCGAGCGGCGGCCGGACCGCTGGGTGATCCTCGCCGTCATCTGTCTGGTGCAGCTCGTGGTGATCCTCGACAACACCGTGCTCAACGTCGCCGTCCCCTCGCTGACCAGGGAGCTCGGCGCCACCACCGCGCAGACGCAGTGGGTGATCGGCGCCTACTCGCTCGCGCAGGCGGGCATGCTGATCGCCGCCGGGGGTCTCGCCGACCGCTACGGGCGCAAGCTCGTGCAGATGGTGGGCCTCGGCCTGTTCGGGATCGGCTCCCTCGGCGGGGCCCTGTCCTCCAGTCCCGGGGAGCTGATCGCCGCCCGCGCCGGAATGGGCGTCGGCGGCAGCCTGCTGCTCGCGACCACCATCGCGCTGGTCGTGCGGACCTTCGACGCCGAGGAGCAGCCGAAGGCGCTCGGCGCCGCGATGGGCGTCGGCTCGCTCGGGTTCGCGCTCGGGCCCGTCATCGGCGGCGCGCTGCTCGCGCACTTCTGGTGGGGGTCGATCTTCATCGTCAACCTGCCCGTCTGCCTGCTCGGCCTGCTCGCCGTGGCCAGGTTCGTCCCGGAGTCCAAGGACCCGCAGGGGGAGCGCCCGGACCTGCTGGGCGCGTTGCTGTCGATCGTCGGCCTGGTCGCCGTCGTCTACGCGATCATCCAGGGCCCCGGCTACGGGTGGACCTCCGGCCGCACGCTCGTCCCGGGCGCGATCGGGGTGGTCGTCCTCGCCGCCTTCTCCCTGTGGGAGCGGCGCATCCCGCACCCGCTGCTGGACATGTCCTTCTTCCGCAACGCCCGCTTCCGCGGCGCCGTCTCCGGCGGGGTGCTGGTCTCCTTCGGGATGGGAGGCTCGCTGTTCCTGCTGACCCAGCACCTCCAGTTCGTGCTCGGCTACGGACCGCTGGAGGCGGGTCTGCGCACCGCGCCGATGGCCCTGACGATCGTGCTGCTGAACCTCACCGGCGCGGGCATGCGGGTCACCTCCAAGCTGCCCGCCCCCGTCGCCATCGCCGGTGGTCTCAGCCTGATGGCGGGCGGTCTCGCCGCCATCGCCGTGCTCGGCCGCGACGGCGCTTACCCGGGGATCCTCCTCGGCCTGGTCCTGATGGGCGCCGGTGTCGCCTGCGCGCAGCCCGCCATGGCCGGTGCGGTGATGGGCTCCATCCCGCCGGAGAAGGCGGGCGTCGGCTCCGGCCTCATGGGCACGCTCAGCGAGCTGGGCAACTCCCTCGGTGTGGCCGTGCTCGGCGCCGTCCTGACCGCCGGTTTCGCCGCCTCGCTGCCCGCCGCGGTGCCGCAGGCCGCGGCGCGCTCCCTGCCCGAGGCGCTCGCCACGGCCGGACCGGGTGCGGCGCACCAGGTCACCAAGGCCTTCGCGGACAGCCTCACCGCCGCCCAGCTCATCGGCGCGGTCGCGGTCCTGCTCGGTGGCCTGCTGGCCGCCTGGCTGATCGGCCGGGTCGCCGCCGGCGCGCCGGCGGGAGGCGGGCAGGTCCCCGGCCCGTCGCAGCCGGGTCCGTCCGAGAGCCGGCCCCTCACGGCGGGCTGAGCGGCCCGGCGCGGGACGTGGGTGCCGGCGAGCGGCACTACGATCGCCGCATGGCCTCGCAGAAGTCCGATTCGCCCGCCAACCCGGCCGCCGCGCCGCAGGTCAGCGTCTGGGTGCGGCCGCCGAAGGAGCACCGGCGCGGCAGCGCGCCCAGCGGGCTCTCGCGGGAGCGCATCGTCCGCGCCGCGGTCGCGCTGCTGGACGCCGAGGGCGAGCAGCGCTTCTCGATGCGGCGGCTGGCGGCGGAGCTCGGGGTCACCCCGATGTCGGTCTACTGGTATGTCGACAACAAGGGCGAGCTGCTGGAGCTGGCCCTCGACGAGGCCCTCGGTGAGATGCGGATCCCGCCGCTCGCCGAGGACGGCGACTGGCGTGAGCACCTGCGGGTGATGTGCGAGGAGTACCGCGCCTTCTACCGCCGCCACCTGTGGGCCACCCGCGTCGCGGGAGAGGTGCTGCCGCTCGGGCCGAACGCGCTGTTCTTCACCACCAGCGCGGTCGCGGCGGCGGAACGCACCGGCCTGCCGCGCCAGCACTACGCGGGCGCGCTGGGCCTGCTCTTCCAGTTCGTCTACGGCTTCGCCACGTCCGAGGGGCAGATGCTCATCCGGGTGCGCGAGTCCGGGCTGGACGAGCAGCAGTACCACGCCGCGGTGGTCGGTCTGGCGGCCGAGATCGACCACCGGCACGTCGACAACGCGGACAAGGTCATGCCGCCGCAGGCGGGGGAGACGGAGGCCGCGAAGCGGGACCGCAGCTTCGCCGAGAGCCTGGACCTGGCCCTCGACGGCATCGCGGCCCGCATCGGCAGGAGCGCGGGCACCGTCTGACGTCGGACCCGCTCCGACGTCTGAGCGACTTGGTCAGAGCCGCCCTGTCCTGCCGACGGGGCCGAGGCCGCCCCCGGCGACGGCCGCCGCGACTGGCGTGCCGGTCGTGTCCACGGTGTCACCCGGGAACGGCCAGGGCAGCGCGACGGTCGCGACCGGGTTCCCGGGTCTGGCCGTGGGGGTGCCGCAGTCGACGGTGGCCCGGCCTTCGGGCGACCAGCGGACCGCGCACGCGCCCTGGTCCGGCTGCACCCGGACCACCTGCGCGGTGGTGTGCCGCCCCAGCAGCGCCACGTCCGCGGAGGCCAGGCCCACCAGCATGGCCGCGGCGAGGGCGAGCACCGCCCAGAACGGGGCGGTCGGCAGGCGTCGCCTGCCGGGCGTCGCTCCGGGCGGGCGCGGCGTCTCGGCCGGCCACGCGCCGACGGTCCGCGCGTCCTGCGCCGCCCTGCGGCGCGTGTTCCCTGAGCTGGGCGTTAGAATTGCGCAGCGTGAGCGCCAAGCCCTTCATCCCCGATGTCCTGGCCGCCCGCTACGCCTCCGGCGAGCTCGCGCGGCTGTGGTCCCCCGAACACAAGGTCGTCCTCGAACGGCAGCTGTGGCTGGCCGTGCTGAAGGCCCAGGCCGACCTGGGGATCGAGGTGCCCGCGGGTGCCGTCGCCGACTACGAGCGCGTGATCGACACCGTCGACCTCGGCTCGATCGCCGAGCGCGAGCGGGTCACCCGGCACGACGTCAAGGCCCGGATCGAGGAGTTCAACGCCCTCGCCGGACACGAGCAGGTCCACAAGGGCATGACCTCCCGGGACCTGACCGAGAACGTCGAGCAGCTGCAGATCAAGCAGTCGCTGGAGCACGTCCGCGACCGCACGGTCGCGCTGCTTGCGCGTCTCGCGCAGCTCGCCGCCGAGCACGGCGAGCTCGTGATGGCCGGCCGCTCCCACAACGTCGCCGCCCAGGCGACCACGCTGGGCAAGCGCTTCGCGACCGCCGCCGACGAGCTGCTCGTCGCCTTCACCCGGCTGGAGGAGCTGATCGCCCGTTACCCGCTGCGCGGGATCAAGGGCCCGGTCGGCACCAGCCAGGACATGCTGGATCTGCTCGGCGGCGACGCCGCCAAGCTGGCCGACCTGGAGCGGCGCGTCGCCGGTCACCTCGGCTTCGACCACGGCTTCACCTCCGTCGGCCAGGTCTACCCGCGCTCGCTCGACTACGACGTGCTCACGGCCCTGGTCCAGCTGGCCGGCGCGCCGGGCTCCCTGGCCAAGACGATCCGCCTGATGGCCGGCATCGAGCTGGTGACGGAGGGCTTCAAGGAGGGCCAGGTCGGCTCCTCCGCGATGCCGCACAAGATGAACACCCGCTCCTGCGAGCGCGTCAACGGCCTGGCCGTGATCCTGCGCGGCTACGCCTCCATGGTCTCCGAGCTCTCCGGTGACCAGTGGAACGAGGGCGACGTCTCCTGCTCGGTCGTGCGCCGCGTCGCGCTGCCGGACGCGTTCTTCGCCTTCGACGGCCTGGTCGAGACGTTCCTGACGGTGCTGGACGAGTTCGGCGCCTTCCCGGCCGTCATCGCCGCCGAGCTGGACCGCTACCTGCCTTTCCTCGGCACCACCAAGGTCCTGATGGCCTCGGTGCGCGCCGGTGTCGGTCGCGAGACCGCACACGAGGCGATCAAGGAGCACGCGGTCGGCTCCGCCCTGGCGATGCGTCAGGGCGTGCGTGAGAACCAGCTGCTGGACCGCCTCGCGGCGGACGAGCGCATCCCGCTGGACCGTGCGGGCCTGGACGCGCTGCTGGCCGACAAGCTCTCCTTCACCGGCGCGGCCTCCGCGCAGGTCGGCGAGGTGGTCGCGCGCGTCGAGCAGGTCAGCGCCCGCTACCCGGAGGCGGCCAAGTACCGCCCGGGCGCGATCCTCTGACCGCCGCACCACAAGCGAAGGCCGCCGACCCCTCCGGTCGGCGGCCTTCGCCGTTCCCTACCGGGTCCGCCGGCGGCCGGCCGCCGTGACGGTTCGCAGCAGCGCCTCCACCTCCGTGGCACGGGGGTGGTTCAGCTCGCGCAGGATCGCCAGCGCCTGCTGCCAGCGCCGCCGGGCGTCGAGGACACGGCCGTGGGCGTCGTCGGCGTAGCCGAGGACCTCCAGCGCGATGGCCTCGTCGATGCGGTTGCCCGTGCGCCGGTTCGCCTCGCGCGCCTGCCCGGCGTGGACCGCGGCCTCGTCCCACCGGTCCAGCCTGCGCAGGGCGTCCGCGATGTTGCTCTGCTCCCGGCCGACGCTGAACGTGTCGTCCTCGCGGTGGAGGCGGAGGGCGGCCCGGTAGTGGTCGAGGGCGGCGTCTAGGTTCCCGAGGCGCTTGTACGCCTCGCCCAGATTGGTGTGGGCGGCGCCTTCGAAGCTGGGCACGCCGAGGCCGCGGAAGATGTCGGCGCAGCGTTCCAGCAGGGGCACGGCGTCGGCCGCCCGTCCGGACTCGGTCAGGGTGAGTCCCAGATTGCCCAGGCAGGAAGCCTCGCCACGGAGGTCGCCGAGGCTCCTGCGGATCTCGATGGCCTGGAGCAGGCAGGCCTCGGACTCCGGCATCCGGTGGACCCGGCGGTAGGCGGGTGCGAGGGCGTTGAGCACCCAGGAGACGGCCTCGGGGTCGCCCAGCCGTCGTGTGCTCGCCAACGCCCGCTCGTAGGTGGGGATGCCGTCGCGCTCCTCGCCCGTGTTGAACAGCTCCCACATCGTGTGGGCGAGTTTCCAGGCGATCTCGTCCCGGCCGGACTCCGCGGCCAGGGCCACCGCGGCGACGAGGTGGTCGGCCTCCGTCGCGCACCAGGTCCGCGCCTCGTCGACGCCCTCGAAGGCCTGCGGCCGGCAGTCCGGCCCCACCGGCTCGAGGTCGAGGTGGCGCCGGTCCGGTCGGAGCAGGCGGGACGCCGCGTCGTTCGTGCGCAGCAGCCAGTACAGCAGGCGGTCCGTCGCCGCCTCGCGCTCGTCGGCGGGTTCGTCCGCGTGAGCGCGTTCGGCGGCGTAGAGGCGGACGAGATCGTGCATGGTGAAACGGCCGGGTGAGGGCTGCTCGATCAGGTGCACCGCGGCCAGGCCCTCGAGGTGCTCGGCTGCCTCGTGCGGGGGGAGCGCCAGCAGGGCGGCGGCAGCCGGGAGGCTGGTGGCCGGTCCCGGGCAGAGCGCGAGGAGGCGGAAGGCGCGCGCCTGGTGGGGCGACAGGTCCCGGTAGCTGACTGCGAAGGTGGCCCGCACCGCGCGGTCCTCCACGCTGAGCACGTTCAGCCGCCGTGTCTCGTCCGCCAGGTGGTCGGCCAGGTCCCGCACGGACCAGTCCGGGCGGGCCACGAGCCTGCTGGCCGCGAGCCGGATCGCGAGCGGAAGGCCGGCGCACGCCTCCAGCACGGCCCGCTCCGCCGCCGGCTCGGCCGCGGACCGCTCCGCGCCCACGACGCGGCGGAACAGCGCCAGGGACTCCGCCGGGTCGAGGACGCCCAGGGTGACGCGGACGGCCCCGTCGAGCCCCACCATGGCACTGCGGCTGGTGATCAGCACCCGGCTGCCGCCCGCCCCCGGCAGCAGCGGACGCACCTGGGCGGCGTCGCGGACGTTGTCCAGCAGGACGAGCACGCGGCGCTCCGCGAGGAGGCTGCGGTACTGGGCGCCGCGCTCGTCCGGATCGACGGCGATCTCCGCGGCGGGCGTGCCGAGCGCCCGCAGGAACCGGGCGAGGACGTCCTGGGGAGCGGCCGCGCTGCCGCCGGCGGCGTTCAGGTCGACCTGCAACTGACCGTCGGGGAACTGCCGCAGCACCCGGTGTGCGACGTGCACCGCCAGCGACGTCTTGCCCACGCCTCCGCTGCCGCTGATCGCCGCGGTGAGCACCACCGCAACGGCGGGGCCCGAGGACTCCGGCCCGAGCAGCGCGGTCAGTTGCTCCGCTACTGCCGTCCGGCCGGTGAAGTCGGGCAGGTCGGCGGAGAGTTCGGCCGGCCTGGTGGCCACCCGCCGGGGCCTCGGCTGGGCGTGGACCCGTACGCACGCGGCGCGCCAGCGGTCGACGTCCGGCTCGTCGAGGCCGAGCGCGCGGACGACCGCGACGACCAGGTCCTGGCTGAGCCTGCGCCGACCTGGCTGGAACAGGTCGGCGACGGTGGACTTCGAGACCTGCTGCGGACGACGTGACAGCGCCCCGACCCGCTTGGCCAGATCCCGGAAGGAGGGGTCGCCGCCCCACACGCGTAACCGGTCCAGTAACGCGATGAACTCGCCCAGATCCGTGGCACTCCCCGGATCCGGGCAGGCGCTTGCCTGCGCTTCGACCATGTTTCCCCCCGTTGCCCTATACGGGCACCTTGTCGTGACATGTGCCAGCCTAGCGTCCGGACAAGTCCGGGAAAGTGGCCTGCGAGGGGAGAGAACGGAGATCGTCGAGGCAGTGCTCGTCCACCAGAGGGAGAACAGCATGCGCATCAGCAAGAGCCTCGCCGCCGTGGCCCTGGCCACCACCGCCGTCGTCGGCGTCGGCGTCGCGACCGCCGGCACCGCGTCCGCCCTGTCCGGCAGCGACAGCGCCACCAGCGCCCACGGGACCTGGTACCAGGTGTACATCGGCGGCACCAACGCCGTCGCGGCCTGGCACGTCAACCTGGGCAACACCGACGAGGAGATGTACCTGACCGCCGCGGACACCTGCGGCCACACCTTCTCGTGGGCGTGGAACGACAAGACCCAGTCCCAGTGGAACAACGCCTGGTGGACGTTCTCGTGTCCGGTCGCCTGGGAGCACCTGTACCCGACCGACAACGGCGCACAGGACGGCCGCACGGTCACCCGCTGACCGACGCGTCGGCATCGTCGTCCTGCTGACCGGAGGCATGGCCGGGGGAGCATGACCGGCCCCTCAGGGCCGGTTGCGCTGGACCTCCATCCGGCAGGACGAAGCCCCACCACCCGGACAACGGGTGGTGGGGCTTCGCCGTGTGGCCGGTGGACCATGACGGAACGTCACAGCATGACGTGCTTGGCCTGCGTGTACTCCAGCAGACCCGTCATCGACAGGTCGCTGCCGTAGCCGGACTGGCCGCGTCCGCCGTGGGGCATCTCCGAGACGGTCGTGCCGTGCGTGTTGACCCAGACGATGCCCGTCCGCAGCTCCCGCGTCGCCCGCAGGGCGCGTCCGACGTCGTTGGTCCACACGCTCGCGGCGAGCCCGAAGCGGACGCCGTTGGCGAGTCGCAGCGCCTCCGCCTCGTCGGCGAACGACTGGACGGTGACGACCGGCCCGAACACCTCCTCCTGCACGATCTCGTCGTCCTGCCGCACCGAGGCGACGACCGTCGCCTGGTGGAAGAAGCCGTCCCGAGCCACCGCCGCACCGCCCGCCACGATCTCGGCGTGGCCTGGCAGGCGTTCCAGCAGCCCACTGACGCGGGCCAGTTGGGCGGCGCTGTTGAGCGGGCCGAAGGCCGCGCCCGGCTCGTCGGGTCCGCCCGTGCGCAGCGCGGCGGCGTGGGAGGCGAAGGCGTCCAGGAAGGCGTCGTGGACGTCGCGGTGGACCAGCAGCCGGGTGGCGGCCGTGCAGTCCTGGCCCGCGTTGTAGAAGGCGACCTCCGCCAGCGCCTCGGCGACGGCCTCGACGTCCACGTCCTCGTGCACCAGTACCGGTGCGTTGCCGCCGAGTTCGAGGTGCAGGCGCTTGAGGTCGGCGGCGCAGGCCGCCGCGATCTCGCGCCCGGCGCGGACGCTGCCGGTGACCGCGACCATCGCGGGCGTGGGGTGCGCGACCAGTGCCGCGCCCGTGGCCCGGTCGCCGCAGACGACGTTGAGCACGCCCGGCGGCAGGTGCTCGGCCGCGAGGCGCGCCAGCAGCGCCGTGGAGGAGGGGGTGGTGTCGGCCGGCTTGAGCACGACGGTGTTGCCCGCCGCGAGAGCCGGGGCCAGCTTCCACACCGCCATCATCAACGGGTAGTTCCACGGTGTGATCTGCGCGCAGACCCCGATCGGTTCGCGGCGCAGCAGCGAGGTGCGGTCCTCGGTGTACTCCGCCGCCACGCTCCCCGGCAGCGCCCGCGCGGCGCCCGCGAAGAAGCGCAGCGTGTCGACGACGGCCGGGAGTTCGTCAGCCAGGAACGCGTCGCGCGGCTTGCCCGTGTCGGCGGTCTCGGTCTCGGTGAACTCCTTGAGGTGGCGCTCCACGGAGTCCGCGAGGCGCAGCAGGGCCCGTTGCCGCCGGGCGGGCGTGGCACGCGACCAGCGGTCCAAGGCCGATTCGGCGGCGGCGCACGCCGCGTCGACGTCCTCGGGCCCGGAGCGGGCGGCGTGCCCGTGCGGGTGCCCGGTGGCCGGGTCGACCAGGGCGGTCCGCGCGCCGTCGGCGGCGGGCCGGTCCGTTCCCCCGATGTGGTTGAGCACCTCGGAGGTCGATGTGAGGTCAGCCACGGCGCAGCGCCTCCTCGGCGGCGGCGCGACCGGTACGGACCGCGCCCTCCATGTAGCCGGCCACCCACTGGTCCGAGCCGCACACGTAGAAGGGCGGCTCGTGCGTGCCGTGCAGCGGGCCGACGCGCAGCACGTCGCCGGGGACCCACTGGGTCACGTAGCCCTGCGTCCACGGGTCCGTGCCCCAGTTCCGCAGCCAGACGGCGATCGGAGCGGTCGCCTCCGGCCCGTACAACCCGGCGATCTCGTCCAGCAGTTCGCGCTCACGCAGGTGGGCCGGCATGCCGAGCAGCACGCCGAACCGCTCCGGCGGGACGAGGGCGGAGAGGACGGCGGTGCTCTGCGGCCAGGTGCTGCCGAGCACGCCCTCGCACTCGGACAGGCCGCTCAGCCCCCGGTCGCGCCAGAACGGCTGCCGGTACGCGGCGACGAACTTCGCAGCTGTCGCGTGGCGTTGGGCGTGCAGCGAGGCGAGCCGCGGGTCGGAGACGCCGCTGACCGCCACGTCCCGCAACGGGCCGACCGGCAGCGCGCTGACCACCGCCGAGGCGGTCAGCGTCTCGCCGCCGCGCAGCCGGACCGTGCAGCGGCCGGGCCTGATGTCCAACGCCGAGACGGCGGCGCCGAGTCGGACGCGCGGGCCGAGCTCCTCGGCCATCCGCAGCGCCACCGTCGCCGAGCCTTCGGCGACGCGCAGGCCCTCCCAGTCGTCGTAGTCGTAGTGGCCCTTGCTCGGCACGGCCGCCTGCTTGCGCAGCGCGGCGAGCAGCGAGGAGCGTTCGATCGAGCCGTCGGCGAGGCCGAGCGAGCCGATCTCCCACAGCCGCACCACCGCGGCCGGGGCCTTGCGTGCGCGCAGCCAGGCGCCCACCGACAGGGCGTCGAGCGAGGCCGCCTCGGGGTGCGACCACGGGTCCGCCGGGTCGACGGTGGCGGCCAGTGAGACGAACTCGGCGGTGATCTCGCGCTGTTCGGCCTCGTCGTCGGGACCGAACCAGTGCGGGGGGTCGCCCGCGGAGACGCCCTCGGGCGTGGCGCGGGCGATCAGGCCGGGCTCGGCGACGTAGCTGGGCACCAGGGTCAGGCCGAGCTCGGCGACCAGGCCCAGGTAGGCGGTGTGGGCGCGGCCGACGACCTCGCCGCCGAGCTGCACCAGCCGCCCGTCGGGGAGTTGCTGCTGCTCGACCCGGCCGCCGACGCGGTCGCGGGCCTCGACGACGAGGACGTCGACGCCGGCGGTGGCGAGATCGCGGGCGGCGCTGAGCCCGGCCAGGCCGGCGCCGAGCACGATGACGTCGTGGTTCACAGGGGTGGTTCCTCTCGTGAGCGGGGCGGGGCGGGGAGGCGCGGGGCTCACCCGCCGTCGCCCGTTCGGCCCGGCCCGGCCCGTCCGTTCCGCGCGGGAGGCGGGAGGGACGGACCGAGGGCCGGGTTCGTGCTGCGCAGGCGGCGGAGTGGTCAGCGGCCGAGGACCAGGCAGTGCTCGGGGTCGTAGCCGATCTCGACCCGCTCGCCGCCCTCCCAGCGGTCCTCCATCCGGGCGCGGGCGGTGTTCTGCTCCAGCGCGGCGACGGTGACGCCGGGGGCGAGTTCGATCAGGTAGGTGGTGGTGGGCCCGGAGTAGACCGTCTCCCGGATCACCCCGCCGACGACGGGCATGCCCGGCTCGAAGTCGGACAGCCAGATCTTCTCGGGCCGGATCGACACGTCGACGGTGCTGCCGTCGGCGATCCCCGGCCGGGTGCCGACGGGCAGCGAGGGGCCGCCGTCGAGCTGGACGGCGCCGTCGCGGTAGACACCGCTCACGAGGTTGGACGTCCCCATGAACGCGGCCACGAACCGGCTCTCGGGCCGCTCGTAGACGTCCTCGGGCGTGCCGCACTGCTCCACGCGGCCGCCGTTCATGACGGCGACGCGGTCGGACATGGTCAGTGCCTCGTCCTGGTCGTGGGTGACGAAGACGAAGGTGATGCCCACCTCGCGCTGGATCTGCTTGAGTTCCACCTGCATCTGCCGCCGCAGCTTGAGGTCGAGCGCGGCCAGCGGCTCGTCGAGCAGCAGCACGGCCGGCCGGTTGACCAGCGCCCTGGCCAGGGCGACGCGCTGACGCTGGCCGCCGGAGAGGGTGCGCGGCTTGCGCTCCGCCATGCCGCCGAGCTGCACCAGGTCGACCATGGCGCCGACCCGCTCGCGGATCTCGGCCTTCGGCACACCCTTGCGCCTGAGCCCGAAGCCGATGTTGTCGGCGACACTGAGGTGGTCGAAGAGCGCGTAGCTCTGGAAGACGGTGTTGACGTTGCGCTTGTTCGGCGGCAGGGCGGTGACGTCCTCGCCGGAGAGCAGCACGGCGCCGTCGGTCGGGTCGGCGAATCCGCCGATCATGCGCAGGGTGGTGGTCTTGCCGCAGCCGGAGGGGCCGAGCAGCGAGAAGAACTCGCCCGGGGCGATGTCCAGGCAGAGGTCGCGCACGGCGTGGGAGCCGTTGAACTCCTTGCTGATGTGCTCGAGTCTGACGGCCGGCACGGCGGGTGCGTCGGGCACAACGGGGGTCTGCGTCATGGGTCTTACTCCCCGGAGATGAGGTCGAGGCCGCCGCGGCGGCCGAAGAGGCGCGGGATGGCCAGGGCGAGGCCGATCAGGGTGATGGAGCCGGCCAGCATCATGGTCCCGACCGCGTTGATGGTCGGCTCGACGCCGAAGCGGATCGCGGAGTAGATGCGCACGGCCAGCGGCTGCGGGTCGACGCCGGTGGTGAAGTAGGCGAGCACGAAGTCGTCGAACACCAGGGCGAAGATCAGCACGGCGCTGGCCAGGATGGCGGGCAGCAGCGCGGGCAGGGTGACCAGGCGCAGCGCCTGCCAGCGCGTCGCGCCGAGGTCCATCGCCGCCTCCTCGACCTCCGGGTTCAGCGCGGCCACCCGGGAGCGGAGGATGACGGTGACGTAGGAGATGGAGAAGGTGATCTCCGCGATCATCACGGTGCCGCTGTTCAGGGTGATGCCGAGGCCCTTGAAGAGCAGCAGCGAGGCGACGCCGGTGACGATCTCGGGGGTGATCAGCGGGACCATCATGATCAGGCCCGCGTAGCTGCCGAGCCGTCCCTTGTGGCGGACCAGGCCGAGTGCGAGGGCCACGCCGAGCACGACCGAGCCGAGCATGGCGACGAGCGAGACCTCCAGGCTCATCCCCAACGAGCCGAGCAGCACGCTGTCGTGGAAGAACGCCTCGTACCAGCGCAGCGAGAAGCCCTTGAAGACGGTGAGCGACTTCTGCGAGTTGAAGGAGAAGAGCACGACCATCGCGATCGGCAGGTAGAGCAGCACGAAGAAGACGACGGTGGTGGCGATCGCGAAGACCGGCCGGCGGCGCGACCCGCGACGGCGTCGGCGGGGACGGGGAGTGGTGGCTGTCGCGCTCATCGGGTGGCCTCCGCCTCGTCCTTGCGGGTGCGCCGCAGGTAGCCGAACATCGCCAGCAGCAGCACCGCCATCAGCGCCATCGTCAGCGCCGAGCCCAGCGGCCAGTCCTGGCCCTCGAAGAACTTGTCCTGGATCAGGTTGCCGATCATGATCTGGTTCGGTCCGCCCATGAACTGCGCGCTGACGAAGTCGCCCATCGCCGGCAGGAAGACCAGCACCACCCCGGCTGCCGCGCCCTGCCGGGTGGCGGGGACGGTGACGTAGAGGAAGGTGCGCAGCGGCCCGCCGTACAGGTCGCGGCCGGCCTCGATCAGGGAGGTGTCCATGCGTTCCATGGCCGCGTACAGCGGGATGATCATGAAGACCACGAAGCCGTAGACCAGGCCCGCGATGACGCCGAAGCCGGTGTTGAGGATCTTCGTGTGGGCGTCCGCCAGCCCGAGGGCCCGCAGCACCCGCAGCACCGGGCCGTCGTCGGACAGCAGCACCGACCACCCGTACATGCGCACCAGGTAGTTGGCGAAGAACGGCACCACGATCGCGGCGATCAGCGCGTTCTTGAGCCGCCCGGCGTGCAGGGCGACCGCGTAGGCCACCGGGTAGGCGATCAGCAGGCAGATCACCGAGGTCAGCAGCGCGTACCCGAGGGAACGCACCATCACGTCCCGGTAGGCGGGGTCGGCCAGCGCCTTGAGGTTGCCGAGGTCGGTGCCGAAGCGCGGGTCGCCGAGCTGGTCGGTGGTGCCGAAGGAGATCGCCGCGACCAGCAGCAGCGAGGCGATGAAGAAGACGGACATCCACACCGTGCCCGGCAGGGTCAGCCAGGTCCACAGGCGGGCACCGGCGGCGGAGGGACGCGGCCGCCGGTCGCGCCGCGTGGTTCTGCCGACGGGCTCGTCCTCGGTGCGGACGGGGGTGCGCAGTGCCATCTCAGCCCGCCTTCACGTCGGTCCAGGCCGTGTCGCGCGCCTGCGCGCCGCCCGCGGCCGGATTGCGGAAGTAGAGCGAGGGCTTGAGGTCGCCCGGCGCGATCACGCACTGCGGCAGCTGCTTGACCAGCGCCGCGTAGGTCGCCTCGGTGCCTCGCACCGGCATCGGGTAGCCGAGGTACTGGATGGTCTTGATCGCGTTCTCGGGCCGCAGCATGTAGTCGATGAAGAGCATCGCCGTGCCCGGATGTTCGGCGTTCGCGGGTATCGCGAAGCAGTCCGAGTTGATCGGCGACCCCTCCCTGGCCACCTCGAAGCCGTAGATGGTGGCGTCCTTGGCCTGGTTGAGCACGCTGACCATGTCGCCGCTCCACGCCTGGGTCATGGTCGCGGTGCCGTTGAGCAGGTTGTTGTAGTCGTCGCTGGAGAAGCCGCGCAGGTGCGGGCGGAGCGTCTGCATCAGCGCCGTGATCTTGTCCAGGTCGCCCTGCGCGGTGGTGTTCGGGTCCAGCCCGAGCTTGAGGGCGGCCATGCCGAGCACTTCGTCCTCGTCGTCCAGGACGAAGGTGGTGCCGCTCGACTGCGCGTCCCACAGGTCCTGCCAGGAGCCGGTCAGCGCGCCCAGCTTGTCGCGGCGCCAGCCGATCCCCGTCTTGTACATCGTGAACGGCACGGTGTGCGCGGACCTGGGGTCGTACCAGGGGTCGTCGAAGTACGGGTAGCCGCCGAACACCGCCTCGGCGTTGCGCAGCTTGCCGTGGTCGATGGTGTGCAGGCGTCCGGCCTGGGCGAGACGCTGGGCGTACTTGGCCGAGGGGAAGATGACGTCGTACTTGTTGCCGGCGTCGAGCTTGGCCACCATGCCGGGCATCGAGTCGAAGTTCGACTGGATGATCTTGACGCCGTACTCCTTCTGGAACCCGGCGAAGACGGAGGGGTCGATGTAGTCGGCCCAGTTGAAGTAGACGAGCGGTCCGTCGACCTTCATGTCGATCGGCTTGTCGGTCTGCGCGGCCTGCACGGTGGCGGGCTGGCTGAAACCGCAGCCGGCCAGGCCGAGCCCGAGGGCGCCGAGGCCTCCGGCGCGGAGCAGGGATCTGCGGGAGAGCTGAGCGAGGTGGTCGGACATCAGTGTCCTCTCCGGGTGGGTGGACCGGCGGGGGCGGGGCCGGCTGGAGGTGACCGAAAGTGGGCGTGCGGCATCACCGGCTCGGTACGTGCGTACCTGCGGCCGTGCGTACGGGGATGCGGCACCGGGCGCGCGTGCGGGAGGCGCGTCGTGTGTGCAGGGTGAGGGTGGTGCGGGGTGAGGGTGGTGCGGGTGTGCGTGAGGTGGGTCAGCCGCGCTGGGGCGTCGCCGTCCTGGTGGCGTCCTGCGGGAACGGTGTGGTGACGCCGAGCTGCGGCGCGAGGACGGACCAGATCTGGTCGCGCGCGTCGGCGAGGTCCATCGCCGAGGAGCCGAGCAGGATCCGGGTGCCGAAGCCGTTGGTCAGCGCGATCACCAGATCGGCGAGCCGGCCGACGTCGCACGGGCCGAACTCGCCGGCCGCCTGGCCGTCGCGGACCACGCCCGCGATCCAGTCGCGCAGGTTCGCGTACAGGTCCCGCGCGACGCCGAGCGAGTCCGCGTCGCGCACCGCGCGCAGGTGCAGCTCCTGCCAGAGCAGGAAGTCGCGGCGCAGCTCGGTGTCGATCGGCAGGCAGGCGTCGACGACGCGGGCCAGCCGCCAGGTGTGCGGCCGCTCGTCCGGCGGCTCGGCCGCGTACCCCTCGACGCCCGCGTGCTCGTAGGAGAACGCCAGCGCCTCCAGGAAGAGCTTCTCGCGGGTCGAGAAGTGGTAGTGCAGCAGCGCCGAGGAGACCCCGGCACGCTCCGCCACCATCCGCATCCGGACCTTCTCGAAGCCGACCTCGGCGATCGTGTCGCAGGCCGCGAGCAGGATCGCGCGCCGGGTCTGCTCCGCGCGGTCCGCCTGCGCGGTGGTCGTCTCCTGGCGGCTGGCGGGACTCACGCGGTGGCTCCGGGGTTCGGTGCGTCGTCTGCGGTGGCGGTGGTGACGGCCTGGCTTTCGACGCCCGCGACGGCGGCGGTACCCGCGAGGTCCGCGCGGATCCGCCGGGCGAACCACCCCACGGCCGCCTCGCGGCGCGCGAGCGGGCCGGGCCGGAACCCGGGCGTGGACAGGCCCTGCTGAACGCGTGCCACCAGCACGGCGTCCTCGTCGTTGGTGATCCACCCGATCCTCATGTTCAGTCGGCGCGCCAGCTTGGTGCGCAGACTCGTGCCGGGCTTGGTGTAGAAGGCACCAGGGATCGCCACTCGGTCGGGAGCGGTGGGAACGGCGGTCCAGGCGATCACGTGATCAGGATAGAAGTCCAGCAGGGTGTTCGGGTAGATCACCGCGTAGCGCCAGGTGCGCCGGTCCGCCTCGGTCAGGCCCGGCATCATGCCGGCCAGCTTCTGGTAGAGGCGCTCGAACAGGTTGGACGAGGGCTTCTCGCGCAGCGGCGACTCGAAGAGCACGTAGGAGCCGTGTTCCTCGCCGTCGTAGTTCTGGTAGTCCAGCAGCCGCATCAGCGCCGGGTGCGCCACCGGGACGTGGTAGCCCTCCAGGTAGTTGTCGACGGCGACCTTCCAGTTGGCGTGCTGCACCTCCGCCCCGGCCAGGTCGTGGATCCGGCCGCGGCCGAGGGGCTGCAGCCCGGGCGTGGTGTAGCGGCCGATCGCCTCGGCCAGCCCGGCGCACTGCTCGGCCAGGGGTGCGGCCCGTCCGTCGAGGTTGACGAAGACGAAGCCCAGGAAGGACTCGACCGCCACCGGGAAGAGACCCAGCTTCGGCTTGTCCAGGCAGGGGATCTGCCGGGCCTCCGGCGCGCCGACCAGGCTGCCGTCGAGGCGGTAGGTCCAGCCGTGGTAGGGACAGCGGATGGCCTTGCCGGAGGGCTCCGGCTCGGAGACCAGCCGGGTGCCGCGGTGGCGGCAGACGTTGAGGTGGGCGGCGAGACCGCCGTCCTCGGTGCGGACCACCAGGACCTCGCGGCCGGCGGCCCAGGCGCTCAGCCGGGCCCCGGGGCCTGCCAGCTCCGACTCGTGGCAGACCAGCTGCCAGGAGCGGGCGAAGACGCGCTCGTGCTCGGCCGCCGCGACGGCCGGATCGGTGTAGTAGTGCGCCGCCAGGGCCTCGGCCGGGGCGAGGCTCTCTTCGGAGCCTTCGGCGGTGGCGGGGCTGGGACTGGGGCGGGTCAGTTCGGACTGCATGGCGCTCCTGCTCGTCGCTTGTTCGTCGCGCGGGACCGGGGGTGGGGCAGGGACTGACTGTCTGCTCAGTGAGCGGTGCGGCAAGGTTGCGCCCTCTGGCTGTCGCTGTCAATACTTGCTGACTAACTGGTTGATCAGTACCGTGGCGAACACCGCCAGGCCGACACCGGCGCTCCTGACGTCCCATCCCAGGAGCCGCCGCCGTCCCCCGGGCGCGGCACCTCCCACACCACTCCCCACCGGTTCGGCGCACGCCGGGCCGCTCGGCATCGCACCCCGTCCCACCGCGGAGGCAGGCATGCACGGACCCCACGCAACCCGCAGGAACGCCTGGCTCGGACTCACCCCCGAGCCCGAGCGCGAGCTGCCGCACGCCGTCGCCCGGCTGCGCAGCCGGCCCCCCGAGGCCGAGCGGCGTCGCGTCGAGCGGCTCGTCCTGCACGGCAGCCGCCGCGGCTGGCTCCGCTACCTCGGCGAGGTCACCGCGCTGGTCACCCACGTTGCGGCCGGCGACCCGGTCCGGAACGGGCCCCCGGGCTCCGAGGGCTCCGAGGGCGCCGTGGGTGGTGTGGGCGCGATGGGCGCCGCCGACGTCGAGGCGGCACTCGTCGCGGGCGAGGTCGTCCTCGGCCACCACCAGATGCTGATCGGCCTGCCCGGTCCCGGTTACGACGAGGCCGCGGCCGACCGGGCCCTGCTCACCCGCGCCGTCGAACGCCTGCGCCACCGCCAGGCCGCACTGCGCGCCGCACACGATCCAGAGGCAGGCACCCGATGACCGCCACCGTCGCATCCGGTCCCGGCGCCACGCCGGTGTTCGGCCCCGGCCCCGACCGGGTCGAGAGCCTCGCCGACTACCGCTCGCACGGCGGCTACGGTTCCGGCCCCGATCCGGAGGAACTGCTCGACCGCGTGGCCGCGGCCGACCTGCGTGGGCACGGCGGCGCGGGCTTCCCGACCGCCGTCAAGCTGCGCGCCGTCCGTGACGCCGGTCGCTCCGGTCGCCCGCCCGTCGTCGTCGCCAACGGCGAGGAGGGCGAGCCCGGCTCGGTCAAGGACCGCTGGCTGCTGCGCGCCCGCCCGCACCTCGTCCTGGACGGCCTGGCCCGCGCCGCGGCGATCACCGGGGCCGACCACGCCTACGTCTACGTCTCCGACCCCACGGCCGAACGGCGCGTGCGCGAGGCACTGGCGGAGCGCGCGTTCGACGGTCCGCCGCTGGAGCTCGTGCGAGTGGAGCACGCCTACGTCGCGGGGGAGGAGAGCGCGGTGGTCCGGCGCATCGACGGCGGACCCGCGCTGCCGACCGCCAAGCCGCCGCGCGTCTTCGAGCAGGGCGTCGGCGGCGCGCCGACCCTCGTCGCCAACGTCGAGACCCTGGCCCGGCTGGCACTGCTGGCGGCGGGCACCGACGGCGGCTCCACGGTGCTGCTGACCCTGTCGGGCGGCACCCGGCCCGCGCTGCTGGTCGAGCGGCCCTACGGAGTGACGCTCGGTCGGCTCGCCCGTGAGCACGGCACGCCGCAGCCGGCCGCCGTGCTGATGGGCGGCCTGTTCGGCGGGCTGCTCCCGCCGTCCGCGCTCGACCTGCCGCTCGACCGCGTCCGGCTGGCGGCGGCGGGCACCGGCCTGGGCTGCGGCGCGATCCGCTTCCTCGCGCCGAACGAGTGCCCCGTCTCGGTCGCGGCCGACGCCGTGGACCACCTCGCCGTCGAGAGCAGCCGCCAGTGCGGCGTCTGCGTCTCCGGTACCCGCGCGCTGCGCGACACGCTCGTCGCCCTCGCCGAGGGACGCTGCGACGACGACGGCATCGCCGCGCTGGCCCGCTGGGCGCAGGCCCTCCCGGGCCGGGGCGCGTGCGGCCTCCTCGACGCGGCCGCCCGCCTGGCGGGCAGCCTGCTCACCGGCTTCCCGGACCTCGTCGCCGCCCACCAGCGCCACCCCTGCCCCACCTGCGCCGCCACCCCGCCGAACGGCGGTCAACGCCTCCGCGTCCCCGCACCCGTCCCCGCGCCTGAGCCCGCGAGCGGGCCCGCCCGTGCGGCGGAGCCCGGCGCCGGGGCGACGCCCGCGCCCGCGCCTGAGCAGGGATCGGCGCCTGCGAGCCCCGGCCCTGCGGCCGGGTTCGGCTCCGGAGCGGAGCCCCGGCATGCCGCGCGGCCTGCGTCCGCGCCTGAGCCCGCGAGCGGGCCCGCCCGTGCGGCGGAGCCCGGCGCCGGGTCGACGCCCGCGCCCGTCGGTGCGGGCCTGTGCTGACCACCTGAATTCCCCCGTCCCACCGCCCACCCGAAGAGGGGCCGCCATGAAACTCCGCATCGACTCCACCCGCTGCCAGGGCTACGGGGAGTGCCTGCCGCCGGCACCCCGGCTGATCGAGCTCGACGAGTGGGGCTATGCCAAGCTCCTCGTCGTCGAGCTGACCGCCGACCAGGAGACCGCCGCCCGCGCCGCCGTCGACGCCTGCCCCAACGACGCTCTGCGACTGGAGCGTTGACCGATGGGACGTGACCTCACCGCGCTGTTCGACCCGGCGTCCGTCGCCGTCCTCGGTGCCAGCGACGACCCGGCCAAGTACGGCCACGCCATCTCCGTGCAGGCGCTGCGCGCCAACGGGCGGCGCCCGTTGCACCTGGTCAACCGGCGTGGCGGCACCGTCCTGGGGCGGACCGCCGCCACCAGCCTCGGCGCGATCGGCGAGCCCGTCGAGCTGGTCGTCGTCAGCGTGCCGCAGACCGGCTTCGAGGACGCCGTGGACGAGGCCCTCGCCTGTGGGGCCCGTGCGATCGTCGCGATCACGGCGGGCTTCGCCGAGCTCGGCGCCGAGGGCCTGGCCCGCCAGCGCGCCGCCGCCGAGAGGGTCCGCGCGGCCGGAGCGCTGCTCGTCGGCCCCAACTGCCTCGGCATCGCCGACAACACCACCGAGCTGTACCTCGCCTCCGACCGCTTCGCCCCCGGTGGGGTCGCCCTGCTCAGCCAGAGCGGCAACCTCGCGCTGGAGCTCCAACTCCGCCTCGCCCCGCAGGGTCTGGGCTTCTCCCGGTTCGTCTCGCTGGGCAACCAGGCCGACGTGACGCTGGTGGACCTCGTCGAGGACTGCGCCCGCCACGACGGGACCCGCGCGATCGCCGTCTACGCCGAGGACTTCGGCGACGGCCGCGCCTTTGCCGAGGCCGCCGCCCAGGCCGGCAAGCCCGTCGTGCTGCTGACCGCCGGGCGCGGCGACGCCTCGGCCCGCAGCGCGAAGTCCCACACGGGCGCCCTCACGACCTCCGACGACGTGGTCCGCGCCGCCTGCCGCGACGCGGGTGTCCAGCTGACCCGCACCCCGCGCGAACTCGCCTGCGTGCTGGGCGCCCTGGACGCCGGACGGCGTGCGCGGGGGCGTCGGACGGCCGTCTTCACCGACGGCGGCGGCCACGGCTCCATCGCCGCCGACGCCGTCGAGGCCGCGGGCCTGGCAGTGCCGGAGCTCTCCGGGCCGCTTCAGGAGGAGCTCACCGGTCTGCTCTGGCAGCAGTCCGCCGTGGGTAACCCGGTGGACCTGGCGGGCATGGGCGAGCAGGACCCGATGTCGTACGCCCGTACCGTCCAGGCGCTACTGGACTCCGACGAGGTCGACGCGGTGCTGCTCACCGGCTACTTCGGCGGCTACGCCGCCGGGGACGGCGGGCTGGGCGGCTCGGGCGGGGCCGAGGGCGCCGGCGAGGCCGACGGCGGGGAGAGCGACGCGGGCGGGCTGAGCGCGCTGGGTACCGGGGAGCTGGCGGCCGCCGAGGCCATCGCCGCCGCCGTGCCCGCGTCCGGCAAACCGCTGGTGGTGCAGTCGATGTACCCGGCGTCGGTGAGCTGCCGTAGCCTGGCCGCGGCCGGCATACCCGTGCACGAGGCCGTGGAGGACGCCGCCCGCGCCCTGCTCGCCCTCGCCCCCGAGGCCGCCGCGCCCGACGGCGGTTCGCGCCGCCTGCAGGCGCTGCCGCCCGCGGCCGAGCCGCTGGACGACCCCGACTACCACGCCACCCGGCGCCTGCTGGCGGCTGCGGGGGTGCCCTTCCCGCCCGCCCGCGAGATCGCCACCGAGGACGAACTGCGGGACGCCGCCCGTGCGTTCCCCGGTCCCTACGTGCTCAAGGCGCTGCACCTGCTGCACAAGTCCGACGCCGGTGGCGTCGTGCTGCGGCTGGCGGACGAGGAGGCGCTCGTCGCCGCTCACCGCGAGATGCACGCCCGGCTCGGCGCGCCGTCGTACTCCGTGGAGGCGATGGCGGACCTCAGCGACGGCGTCGAACTCATCGTCGGCGTCAACCGTGACCCGCGCTTCGGGCCGGTGGCCATGGTCGGGCTCGGCGGCGTGCTCACCGAGGCGCTCGGGGACGTCGCCTTCGCCCTGGCGCCCGTCACCCCCGAACACGCCGAGCAGTTGCTGCGCGGTCTGCGCAGCGCGGTGCTGCTCGACGGCGTGCGCGGCCGTCCGGCCGTCGACGTCGCGGCTGCCGCGCGGGCGGTCGCCGCGATCACGGCCGTGGCCGCCGCGCACCCGGAGATCGCCGAGATGGAGGTCAACCCGCTGCTGGTGACCCCGCGCGGCGCGCTCGCCCTCGACTCCCGTGCGGTGCTCGGCTCCTGAGCCCGCACCGCCGAGCAACCCCCACCCAACCGCCCGTTCCCGCAGGAGATCCCGCATGGACTTCCGCTACACCCCCGAGCAGGCCGACCTCAAGCGCCGCGCCGCCGGTTACGCCCGGCTGCTGATGCGGTACGAGGACCAGTCCGAGCAGGCCGGCGGCCCGCTGCCGGTCGAGACCGTCAAGGAGCTGACCCGCGCGGCGATGGACGCCGGCGTCTACGCCATCAACATGCCCGTCGAGTACGGCGGCCCCGGTCTGTCGCTGCTGGACCAGGTGATCGTCGAGGAGGAGTTCGGCAAGGTCACCAACTGCCTGTGGGACATCCCCTGGCGGCCCGCCAACGTCCTCGTCTACGGCACGCCCGCCCAGCGCGAGAAGTACCTGCTGCCGATCGTGCGGGCGGAGAAGTTCGACGCCTTCGCCGTCACCGAGCCCGGCGCGGGCTCCGACCCCTCCTCCGGGACCACCGCCGCGACCCGAACCGACGGCGGCTGGCTGCTCAACGGCGAGAAGTGGTTCGTCACCTGCGGCGACATCGCCGACTTCCTCGTCGTCCAGGCCGACGCCGGGCCCGAGCGTGCCGCGACGCTCTTCTTCGTCGACAAGCAGGCGCCGGGCGTGACCATGACCCGGGTGCCGCACTTCATGCACTCCGCCGTCAACGGGCACCCGGAGTTCACCTTCTCCGACGTCTTCGTCGCCGACGAGGACGTGCTCGGCGAGGTCGGCCAGGGCTACGAGCTGACCAAGGAGTGGTTCACCGACGAGCGGCTGATGATCGCCGCGCGGACGGTCGGCGCCGCCGAGCGTGCCCTGGAGCTGGCCCGGGACTGGGCCGTGGGCCGGGAGCAGTTCGGGCAGCCGATCGCCTCGTTCCAGCTGGTCCAGGGCATGCTCGCGGACTGCGCCGCCGAGATCGCGGTGCACCGCGCCTACACCCACCAGGTGGCCTGGGAGGCCGACCAGCCCGGGACGGACCGCAAGACCCTGCACGCCAAGGCCTCGACGGCCAAGCTCGCCGCCAGCGAGGCGGCCGGGCGCGTGGTCGACCGCTGCGTGCAGATCTTCGGCGGACGCGGCTACGACCGCAGCTACCCCGTCGAGCGGATGTACCGCGAGCTGCGCGTGGACCGGATCTGGGAGGGCACCTCCGAGATCCAGCGCCTGATCATCGCCAACGAGCTGATCAAGCGCGGCACCCGCGCCCTCCAACTGCCCACGCACTGAAGCCCGAAGCCCCACCCTCACCCATCCCCGCCCATCCCCGCCCATCCCCGCTTCACCCGCTGAGGAGCACGCACCATGGACTTCCGTCTCACCCCGCGTCAGGCCGAGCTCAAGGCCAAGGCCAGGGAGCTGATGGACTTCGTCGCCAAGTACGAGGTCGACTGCGAGGAGAACAACGGACTGCCGCGCGAGGCCCACGAGGCCGTCCGCGACGCCGTGCTGGAGGCCGGACTCCAGGCCGTCAACATGCCCGCCGAGTGGGGCGGCGCCGGACTGACCATCCTGGAGCAGGCCGTCGTCCAGGAGGAGCTGGGCCGGCTCACCGGCGCCCTGTGGGACATGGTCTGGCGTCCCGCCAACGCGCTGCGCTTCTGCACCCCCGAGCAGCGCGAGCGCTACCTCGTCCCCGTCATCAAGGGACAGCGGCGCGACTGCTACGCCGTCACCGAGCCGGGCGCAGGCTCCGACCCGCAGAACCTCGCCACCACCGCGATGCGGACCGACGGCGGCTGGCTGATCAACGGCGAGAAGTGGTTCGTCACCGTCGGTGACCACGCGGACTTCCTGATCCTGCTCGCCGCCGCGGGCGAGGAGAAGGCGCCGACGCTGTTCCTGGTCGACAAGGACACCCCGGGCATCGAGATGACGCGGGTGCCGCGCTTCATGCACACCTTTGTCTACGAGCACCCCGAGTTCACCTTCAGCGACGTGTTCGTCCCCGAGGACGCCGTGCTCGGCGGCATCGGCAACGGCTACGACATCACCCGCTCCTGGTTCACCGAGGAGCGGCTGATGATCGCGGCCCGTACCATCGGCGCCGCCGAGCGCGGCCTGGAGCTGGCCCGGGACTGGGCCGTGGAGCGGGAGCAGTTCGGGCAGCCGATCGCCTCGTTCCAGCTGGTCCAGGGCATGCTCGCGGACAGCGCCGCGGACATCGCGGTGCACCGCGCCTACACCCACCAGGTGGCCTGGGAGGCCGACCAGGCCGGGACCGACCGCAAGACCCTGCACGCCAAGGCCGCCATCGCCAAGCTCTCCGCGAGCGAGGCCTCGGGACGGGTGATCGACCGCTGCGTGCAGATCTTCGGGGGTCGCGGCTACGACCGCAGCTACCCCGTCGAGCGCCTCTACCGCGAGCTGCGCGTGGACCGGATCTGGGAGGGCACCTCCGAGATCCAGCGCCTGATCATCGCCGGTGAGCTGGTCAAGCGGGGGACGGGGGTGTTGCAGCTGCCGTCCGCCGAGTGACCCGCGCAGGGCACGCCCGTCCGCGACCCCGCTCCTCGCCCTCGCTCCGGATGCCGAGGGCGGGGATCGGCGTTAGCTTCGCAGTAGTCGCCCAGCGACTCACAGTGACCGATGGACGAAGGAGTGCGGGCATGCCCGGCAAGTTCGAAGTGCACAAGGACAAGGCGCAGGAGTACCGGTTCACCCTCAAGGCCGCCTCCGGCGAGGTCATCGCCGTGAGCGAGGCTTTCGACTCGCGCGAGGCCTGCGAGCGCAGCATCGAGGCGGTGCGCAAGAACGCCCCCTACGCCAAGCTCGTCGAGGCCGGCGCCCCGGTGGGCTGAGCCGTCCGCTCCGGCCGGGCGCCGACCGGGCACGTGAGTGCCGGGTGGGCGCCCTTGTCGGGTTCGGCCGGTGCGTCCGGCGTGCCCGGTGCGTCCGGTCAAGTTTGGTTGAGTTGTCGACTACTGCGCGTGTCGGGGTGGCACTTCCGCGTGCGCGGGCGGATAATTGGATCATGACGGGACAATCCGGGACATCGGTTCGGGTCTGGGTCAAGACCGAGATCGGCCCCCGGCACGTCGTCGCCCAGGCCCACGACGCGCTCAACAACCCCATCGGCGAGGAGGTCGTGGTGACCGAGTCGCACGACCTCTACGAGATGGCCCGGCGCTACGGGGTCACCCTCGACCACTTCGACTTCGAGGGCGAGAGCGCCGACATCGTCGAGGCCTTCACCCCGCCGCCCGAGGCGTAGACCCTGTCCGGGGCCTGGCGCGGCGCCACCGGAAACGGACGACGCTCCGTCAAATCGTTATCGGCCGGACCGTTGTGGCACCCGTCCGGTCGCTTCATCGTTGGTCCATGTTCGCCGAACTGGTGTCCAAGCCGCGCACGCTGGCACGGGCCGCGCTGACCGTCGCCTACCTGGGCCTGATGATCGTGATGACCGTGGTCGCCTGGCAGGGCGGCAAGGTCGGCCTGTCCTCGGTGGGCCAGGTCTTCGGCGCGCTCGGGGCCGGGCTGCTCGGCGCCGCCATCAACCCGAGCGGACCCGAGCGGCCCGCCGGGGCGGGCACGGCGGAGCCCGCGAGCCCGGCGAGCGCGCGGGAGATGGACGTGTTCTGGGCGCTCCAGACCGTCGTCGGGTGCGCGGCCCTGCTGCTGACCGCGCTCGCGCTGGCCGTGAACGGTACCGGCCACGCCAACGCCCCGAACGCCTTCGTCGCCGTCGCGGCGGCGTTCAGTGCCCTCTTCCTCGACACCCGCGGTGTCACCCACCCGCTGACCGAGGCGTCCGACGCCCCGGCCGGCGGCGGCACGGCCGAGCGTGGCCCCGGGGCGGGCGGGTTGGCCCACATCCCGAACCAGTCGACCGGCTCGGCGGACGACGCCTCGACGCCGAACGGCTGACCCGGGCCCCACAGGCACGACGCCCCCGACTGCGGTGGCTACGCCCCGAACGCGGTGGCGTAGCGGATCGACCCGCCCGGCACCGGCCGGCCCGGGTCCAGCGCGAGGGCCATCATCGCCTCGTCCGGCACCTCGAACGGCGGCCTGATGCCGTATCCCGAAGCCGGGACGAAGCCGAAGCGCGGGTAGTACGCGGGGTGGCCCAGGACCAGCACCAGCTGCTCCCCGGCCGCGTGAGCCGTGGCCAGCAGCGCCCGCGTCATCGCCGCGCCCGCGCCCTGCCGCTGCCAGGCCGGGAGCACGGCGACCGGAGCCAGCGCGAGCGCGGGCACCCCGTCCACGTGACAGCGGGTCAGCAGGGCGTGGCCGACGATCTCGTCGTCGGGGGCGAACGCCACCACGGAGTACTGCGGCAGCCACGCCTCCGCGTCCTCACGCAGCGCGTCGACCAGATCGGCCTCGTTCGGCGTCGGGAAGGCCGCGAGGTTGACCCGGCGGACCGCCGCCCGCTCGGAGCCGTCCGGCTCCTCCGCCGCCACGGCCCACCCGGGCGCGGTGGATCCGGCGAACCCCTCCTCGATCAAGGAGAGCGGACGGTTCGGCTGGTCAGGGCCCGAAGCGGAGATCATTTCTGCCATGCCTCACCCTACGTCGGAACGGCCCGGGCGAGGGATCACCCGGCCGCGTCGCGCCGCGTCCCGCCCACCCGGGCGCGTATCTTGAGCTCCGCCCAGATCACCTTGCCGCCGCCGCTGGTGAACCGCGTTCCCCAGCGTTCGGCCAGCTGCGCCACGAGGAAGAGGCCGCGTCCGCTCTCGTCCTCCGTCCGTGCGCGGCGCATGCGCGGGGCGACGCTGCTGCCGTCGGCGACCTCGCAGATCAGCGACCTGTCGCGCAGCAGCCGGAGCTCCACCGGGCCGGCGGCGTGCCGGATCGCGTTCGTCACCAGCTCGCTGACCAGCAGCTCCACCGTGCCGGTCAGCTCCGCCAACCCCCAGGCGGCCAGCCGCGCGCCCACCTGGGCGCGCAGGCCCGACACTGCTGCCGCGTCCATGGGGACGGGCCAACGCGCCACCATCGCGGGGCTGACCCCGCGGGTGCGGGCCACCAGCAGGGCCACGTCGTCGCACGGCCGCTGCGGAAGGAGTGTGGTCACCACCGTCCGGCACAGGGTCTCGGGCGTCCGGTCGTGCCCGACACGGACCGAGGTCAGTGCCTCGGCGAGCCGGGCGAGGCCGACGTCGATGTCCTGGCCGCGGTCCTCGATCAGCCCGTCCGTGTAGAGGACGATCTCGCTGCCCGCCGGCAGGTCGAACTCGACCGCCTCGAAGGGGGTGCTGCCCAGCCCGAGTGGCGGACCGCAGGGGACCTCGGGAAAGCCCACCGCGCCGTCGGGCAGCCGCACGGCAGGGGAGGGATGGCCCGCGCTCGCGAGCGTGCAGCGGTGCGCGACGGGGTCGTAGACGACGTAGAGGCAGGTGGCGCCGATGATGCCGATCCCGCCGAGCTCGCCCTCCTCCTGGTCCATGTCGTCCACGAGCGCGTCGAGATGGCCCAGGAGCTCCTCGGGCGGCAGGTCCAGGGCGGAGAAGTTGCGCACTGCCGTACGCAGCCGCCCCATCGTCGCCGCGGCGTGGATGCCGTGCCCGACCACGTCCCCGACGACGAGCGCGACGCGTGCCCCGGACAGCGGGATGACGTCGAACCAGTCCCCGCCGACGCCCTCCTGCGCGGGCAGGTAGCGGTGAGCCACCTCGATCGCGGGCAGGGCGGGCAGCGTACGCGGCAGCAGGCTGCGCTGCAGGGTCAGCGCGAGCGCGTGCTCGCGCGTGTAGCGGCGCGCGTTGTCCAGGCAGACCGCGGCCCGGTGCGCCAGCTCCTCCGCCAGCGTCAGGTCGTCCGCCCGGAACGGGCCCGCGTCGAGCGACCGGTAGAAGGAGGCCACGCCGAGGACCGTGCCCCGGGCGGAGAGCGGCACCGCGATCACCGAGCCCATCCGGTAGCGCTCCAGCCCCGGCTCGCCGCGCTCGACCCGCAGCGGCTCCTCGTCCAGGACGGCCCGCCCCGCGGTGAGCGCACGCTCCTGCGCCGAGCCGGCCGGGTAGCCCGCGGGGGAGCCGAGCGGCAGCAGGGCTCCACCCCGCCGGATCGTCCGGGTCGCGACGCGCCGCAGCGAGCCCACTCCCTCACCGGCCGGTGCCTCGGCGCCCTCCGGCACCCACTCGGCGAGGTCCACGGCGGCGTACTGCGCGAACTGCGGCAGCGCCACCTCGGCCAGTTCGTCCGCGGTCTGCGCGACGTCGAGTGTCGTCCCGATCCGTACCCCGGCCTCCCACAACAACGCGAGCCGGTCCCGCGCGGCGACGGCGAGCCGGCCGAGGCCGAGCCGCCGGGTGTCGCCTCTTCGCGCCCTGTCATCGCGTGGCGCAGGCGCAGGCGCAGGCGCAGGCACGGGAACGGGCACGGGCACGGTGGACGCGGCGTCGGTGTCGGGCGGGGCGGTGGCGGCTCCCCGACCGGCGCGTGCGGGGCCGTCAGGTGCCGGCCCGGAGCCCGTGGTGGCGGACACCGCTCCGCTCGTGGAACGGACCGGCTCCGCAGCCGGTTTCGGCTCCGCCTCGCCCCAGCCAACGACTCCGGTGCCCGGGGCGGGGCCGGCCGCCGCCGGGCCTGCCGTGTCCGCCGTGACGGTCGAACCTTCGAGCTCGGGGGCGCCGATATCGGCCGCTGCGCACGGCGCCCCGTGCCCTAACGGGCGGTGGACCGGCGGCGACCAGCCCGGGGCCGTCGCGCGGCCGGGGCGGGGGCGGGTGCCCGCGCGAGCGGGGGTGCGCAGCGCGCGGTCGTGGAGGGCGCGTTCGTTGAGCGAGTACTGATCCAGGAGCCGTTGCTCGACCGACAGGGCGGCCTCGCGGGCCAGCGCGGCCATCAGCGGGTGGGCGTCGCGGCGCCAGCTCGTCAGGTCGACGACGCCCCGGAGCGCGCCCGTCAGCGGATCGCGGATCGGCGCGCCCGCGCAGGCGAACGCGCGGTGGGCCTCGGAGAAGTGCTCGCTGCCGATGACCACCCCCGCGCGGCCCTCCGCCAGGACCGTGCCGATGCCGTTCGTTCCCGCGTCCCCCTCCGCCCAGCCGAAGCCGGGGGCGAGCTGCACCGCGTCCAGGTGCCGGTTGAGGCCGGACTCGCCGGCTCGCCGGTCCATCACCCGGGCCCGGGCGTCGGTCAGCAGCACGCTCACCCGCGTCCCGAGTAGCTGTTCGTGCAGCCGGTCCAGCACCGGCAGCGACGCCAGCAGCAGCCGCTCCTCGTGGTCGAAGCCGGGATCGTAGGGCAGCTCCGTCCGCTCCGCCGAGAGCCCGGTGGCGCGGCACCGCTCCCAGGAGGCGAGCACCCCGGCCCGGACGACGCCCCGCACCTCTCCACCACCTGGGCCACTGAGGAAGCGCTCACGTGCCTGCGCCGATCCCCGGTCGCCCTCCCACGGAGCCCGTGGTGTCGCTGCCGGTGTCCTTGTCGGCGCCCTGGACGGTGTCCCTGCCGCGCTCGGAGCACCCCTGCCGGCCGAACTCCCCATGACGGCAACCTCCCCGCCCGGTCCCACCCGGGCCGGGCCCCACCTGCCCTGCCCTGCCCCTGCGTGATGCCGAGCCGTGGCCCGACTCCGCTGCCGACGCTAGTCCGGCTGCCCCGATCCGGAAGGTTTTCCAGAGCCGACCACTCGAAGGAGTGAGTTCGGGCCGAAAGCGTGCGCCAGATGGACAGGAGGCGAATACTGACTCCGGCTCAACGGGCTGCGCCCGACCGGTCCACTGCGGGGGCTCTTGTCGAGCGCGGTCACGGCGAGCTAAATGGATGCGTGGGGACGACGGACGCGGGAGTGCAGCCGGCCGGGGCAGAGCCCGGTGGATCGACCGACCTGCCCGACGCGTCACGATTGCGGCGGCTCCGGCGGGAGTTGGAGCACGCCTGGGTCACCTGGGGCGAGACTCCCGGCGGCCCCCGTTCCGTACGCGGGCGGTCGCGCACCTGGCGGCCGAAGCCGGCGGGCGGGGCGCTGCGGTCGGAGGTCGCCGAGTCGTGGGCGCGCAGCGGCGCCAGTCTGGACCGGGGCTGTGCGCAGGCGCCCACCACGGACGCCGACGCGGCCCGCTCGCGCTGGGCGGATTCCCAACTGAGACTCCCGGTGGGAGCGGTGGCGGAGGAGCTGCGGCGGATCACCGAGGACGCCGGCTTCGTCGCGGCGGTGACGGACGAGACGGGCACCATCCTGTGGACCTGCGGGGGCGCCCACATGCGGCGCGCGGCCGAGCGGATCAACTTCGCGCCGGGCGGTCGTTGGGACGAGCGGGCCATGGGCACCAACGCCCTCTCGCTGGCATTGCTGCGGGGCCAGGCCGCCACGGTCTTCTCCGCCGAGCACTACCTGTCCGCGCTGCACGGCTGGGTCTGCTACTGCGCGCCCATCCGCCACCCGGACGGCCGGGTGCTCGGGGTCCTGGACCTGTCGACGACCTGGGACCGATCCCATCCGCTCGCCCTCTCCACGGTCCGGCTGCTCGCCGCCGGCATCGAGGAGCGGCTCCGCGAGGACGCGGCGGCGCCACGAGGTGACGGCAGCGGGTCCCCTGCGGCCGCGGGATCGCGGCTGCGGCTGACCGTGCTGGGCGAAGGCCCGCGCCTGGAACGTGGGTCGTGCGAGCTGCCACTGCGGCCACGGCAGTTGGAGATCCTGACCCTGCTGGCCCTGGAACCCGAGGGGTTCAGCCCGGACCGGCTGCACGACGCCCTCTACGGCGAACGCCCGGTCTCCGCCTCCACGTTCAAGGCGGAGGTCTCGCACCTGCGCAGCGCGCTCGGCGGCGGCATCGCGATCCGCCGCTACGCGCTGACCAGCCCGCTCGCCTGTGACGCGGCGCTGGTCGCCGCCGCCGTCGAGCGCGGCGACGCGGCCGCGGCGGTCGCCGCCTACACCGGGCCACTGCTCGCCCGCTCCGAGGCCCCGGGCATCGTGGAGTGGCGCGACCACCTCCACGTCGCCCTCCGGGAGACCGTCCTCGCCTCCCCGGACCCGGCCCTCGCCCTCGCCTTCGGCCACCACGCCCGCTACGACATCGCCCTGCACCGCCACGCCCTCTCCCTCCTCGCCCCCCACGACACCCGCCGCGGCCTCGCCACCGCCCGCCTGCGCGCGGCCCTGGCGTAGCGGCCGGCCGCGTCGACGGTCATCCGGCGACGCGGAAATGGACGGGCGCCGGATGCCACTGACCGTTAGGGTGCCGGGAGCCCGTGACCGGGAGCCCGTGACCGGGAGCCCGTGACCGGGAGCCCGTGACCGGGAGCCCGTGA
The DNA here is from genome assembly GCF_041261265.1 of Streptacidiphilus sp. MAP12-33. Lineage (NCBI taxonomy): Bacteria > Bacillati > Actinomycetota > Actinomycetes > Kitasatosporales > Streptomycetaceae > Streptacidiphilus > Streptacidiphilus sp. MAP12-33. Next base: position 68,923 of record NZ_JBGCCA010000017.1, on the reverse strand, counting down.
CCGACGACGTGAGGAACCGCATGCACGACCGCTCTGCCCAGGCCACTTCCTTCGGTGCGGCGGCCGCCGCCTACGAGCGCGGCCGTCCCGAGTACCCCGAGGCGGCTCTGGACTGGCTGCTCGCCCCAGGCCCGGAGGGCGGCGCCGCGCCGCGCGCCGTCGTCGACCTGGGGGCGGGGACGGGCAAGTTGACGCGGTCGCTGTGCGCGCGAGGGCTCGAGGTCAGCGCCGTCGAGCCGTCGGAGGGCATGCGCGAGCAGCTGTCGGCGGCGGTGCCGGGCGCCACAGTCCTGGCGGGCTCCGGCGAGTCGGTCCCGCTGGCCGACGGCTCCGCCGACGTCGTGCTGGCGGCGCAGGCCTGGCACTGGGTGGACACCTCCCTCGCGGTCCCCGAGGTGGCCCGCGTCCTGCGTCCCGGCGGACACCTCGGCATGGTCTGGAACGTCCGCGACGAACGCGAGGACTGGGTGGCCGCGCTGGGCCGTCTCCTCTACCCCGGCGGCACGCCCGTCATCGGCGGCGTCGGTGTCGAGGGCCTGGCGGCCCACCCCGACCTGTTCGGTCCGGTGGAGCGCCACGACGTCGAATGGGTCAACACGCTGACGGGCGACCAGCTCCTGGACATGGTCGCCTCGCGCAGCTACGTGATCACCATGGCGGAGGCCGAACGCGAGGCCCTCTTCGCCGAGGTCCGCGACCTGCTCGCGCACCACCCGTCCCTTGCGGGCCGCAGCCACGTCGAACTCCCTTACCGCACCGAGTGCTACCGGGCCCGCCGGCTTCGCGCCGATCCGGGGCCGGTCGCCGGCTAGCCTCGGGCTCGGCCCGGGCGCGTCGCGCCTTCGCGCCCGGGGCGGGGACACTGATCGGCGAGGTCCAGCGCCTTGTGGTCCTCGGCGCCCAGGTGGTCGGCAAGGTCCACCGGGGTTTCTACGTCGTGGTGGAGCGTCAGGCGCCTGGGCGCCAACCTTTCGCCAACCTCGGGCGGCAAGAGTGGGCGGCAACCCACCGGACGCTCGACGAGGAGCGCGTAATGGTCTATGCCCAGCCCGGGACCGAGGGCAGCGTCTTCGGCTTCAAGCCCCGCTACGACAACTTCATCGGCGGCGACTTCGTCGCCCCGGCCGAGGGCCGCTACTTCGACAACCCCACGCCCGTCACCGGCGAGACCTTCTGTCAGGTCGCCCGCTCCACCGCCCCCGACATCGAGCGCGCGCTGGACGCCGCGCACGGTGCGGCCGAGGCGTGGGGCCGCACCTCGCCGACCCAGCGGGCCACCGTGCTGAACCGGATCGCCGACCGGATGGAGCAGCACCTGGAGGTGCTCGCGCTCACCGAGACGTGGGAGAACGGCAAGCCGGTCCGGGAGACCCTCGCCGCCGACATCCCGCTCGCCGTGGACCACTTCCGTTACTTCGCGAGCATGATCCGGGCCCAGGAGGGCTCGATCTCCCAGATCGACGAGGACACCGTCGCGTACCACTTCCACGAGCCGCTGGGTGTGGTCGGCCAGATCATCCCGTGGAACTTCCCCATCCTGATGGCCGCGTGGAAGCTCGCCCCCGCCATCGCCGCCGGCAACTGCGTGGTCATCAAGCCCGCCGAGCAGACGCCCGTCAGCATCCTCGTCGTCATGGAGCTGATCGCGGACCTGCTGCCGCCGGGCGTCGTCAACGTCGTCAACGGGTTCGGCGTCGAGGCCGGCAAGCCGTTGGCGTCCAGCTCGCGCGTCGCCAAGGTCGCCTTCACGGGCGAGACCACGACCGGGCGGCTGATCATGCAGTACGCCTCGGAGAACATCATCCCCGTGACGCTGGAGCTCGGCGGCAAGAGCCCGAACATCTTCCTGCCGGACGTGACCGCCCACGACGACGCCTACCTGGACAAGGCCGTCGAGGGCTTCGTGATGTTCGCCCTGAACCAGGGCGAGGTCTGCACCTGCCCCTCCCGCGCGCTGGTCCACTCCTCCATCTACGAGGAGTTCATGGCCCGCTGCATCGCGCGCACCGAGGCGATCGTCGGTGGCGACCCGCTCGACCCGGCCACCATGATCGGCGCGCAGGCGAGCAACGACCAGTACGAGAAGATCCTCTCCTACTTCGACATCGGCATGAAGGAGGGCGCCCGGGTGCTGACCGGTGGCGGCCCGCGCAAGGTCGCCGGTCTGGAGGGCGGCTACTACATCGAGCCGACGATCTTCAAGGGCCGCAACGACATGCGGATCTTCCAGGAGGAGATCTTCGGCCCGGTCGTCTCGGTCACCACCTTCGACACCGAGGAGGAGGCCCTGCGGATCGCCAACGACACCCTCTACGGCCTCGGCGCCGGCGTGTGGACCCGCGACGGCAACACCGCCTACCGCTTCGGCCGCGCGATCAAGGCCGGCCGGGTCTGGACCAACTCCTACCACCTCTACCCGGCGCACGCCGCGTTCGGCGGTTACAAGAAGTCCGGCATCGGCCGTGAGACGCACAAGATGATGCTGGACCACTACCAGCAGACCAAGAACCTGCTGGTCAGCTACTCCGACCAGAAGCTCGGCTTCTTCTGATGGGTCCGGACCCGCGGGTCCCGCGGGTGGAGCTGACCGCGCCGGCCGCCGCACTTCTGCGGCGGCTGGCGCGGCAGCACGGCCCGCTGATGTTCCACCAGTCCGGTGGCTGCTGCGACGGCAGCGCACCCATGTGCTACCCGCGCGGCGAGTTCCGCGTCGGTGGTCAGGACGTGCTGCTCGGTCACGTGGACGGCGATACGCCGTTCTGGATGAGCGCCGACCAGTTCGCCTACTGGGAGCACACCCACCTGACCGTCGACGTCGTCCCCGGTCGTGGCAGCGGCTTCTCCGTGGAGGCCCCCGAGGGCGTCCGCTTCCTGATCCGTTCCCGCCTGCTCACCGACGCCGAACTGGCCGGCATCGACGCGGAGCCGCCGCTCGCCACCGGCGCGGAGACCGCCGGCTGACGCCGCGCCGCCGCGTCAGGCGTTCGGCGGCAGCACCCCCGGCGGCAGGTGACGGCGCAGGTAGGCGAGGTCGAGGCCGGCGGCCTTGGCCAGCGGGGTGTCCGGATGGCTGGTCAGGGTGGCGGAGCGGGCGTCCCGGAGGGCCAGGTCACCGTCCCTGGCCATCAGGTACGGGGGAACCGAGTGGCGGGTGAGGACGAGCGGCGCGGCCAGGGGGGCATCCAGCTCCCGCAGCATCAGCAGGCGGGCCTGCAAGAAGTGACGTTCCAGCAGGCCGCCCACGTCGATCCGGACGGGGCGGTCCGGTGGGGCCGAGCCCGCCTCGCGGGTGAGCTCGACCCCGCCGAGGTCGTGCAGCAGGATGTGCGCGGCGACGTAGCGCAGGGTCTGCTCGTCGCTGTGGCTGCCGCCGCGGCCGGACAGCAGCGCGAGCGTCCCGGCGCGGGTGGCGGACCCGAGGCGCCGGGTCAGCTCGGTCAGGGGTTCGGCCACGTCCGCGGTCGCGTCGCCGAGCACGCTGAACCCGCCGGGCCGCAGCGTGGTGAGGAGCTGGGTGAGCATCCGGGCCAGCAGCCCGAGTTCGTCGCTCACCTCGGCGGCGGGCAGCCCGTTGACCGCGGTGCCGAGACGGCCCATCAGCACGACCTCGACATGGGTGCGGCCCGCACCGACGACGGTGTCGATCCGCTGGGCGAGCTGGACGGCGGGCAGCACGTAGCTCAGCGCCCGCAACGGCATGCAGGTGCTGGCCCCGTAGACGACCCGGAGCACGACCGGCTGTTCGACGGCGAGGTCCACAGCGGACAGCACCTGTGGCAGGCAGCCGGGTGGCAACCCCTGGATGTAGCCGACGGTCCGGGCCTCCGGCCCGACCAGGGCGTTGAGCAGTTGCGGACGGCCGCGGTTGGCCAGCCCCGCACGCTCCCCCTCCACGTGCTGCGGCCGGAAGACGGCGAGCGCGGCGTCGATCTCGTTCATGGGGAGCACCTGTGGCCGGCCGTCGGCGCCGATCACCGGAGTCACGCGCAGACCGGTGCTCAGCAGCGCGTACTGATGACGGGTCAGCAGCCCGCGTGCGGTTCCGGGAGCTCCGGGGACCGGGCCCGGGAGTGCGCCGGCCTCGGCGGCCGTCGCCATCCGCTCCAGGGACAGGGCGCTTGCCGCGGTGCCGGAGGCGGCTGGGGCGGCGAGGGCGGCGGGAGCGGCGGGAGGAGGTCGGCCGACCATGTGCTGAGGCGTCCTGTTCACGTGCGGGGTGACGTACGTCACTGCAGAGGATTGTGGCACAAGGAACCTGGGTAGCCTCTCCAGTCCGGCAGGCGGGTCGAGGAAGGGGCTGTCGGGTGTCCACGGTTGCCGTGTCCAGGTACGCCGTCAGCGGGGCCGACGGCGGGGACAGCGCCTGGTCGGCACGGTTTCTCGCCGATCTCCAAAGGGAGTTGGACCGGCGATGGCCGGGTGGCTTCGTTCGCATCGGTGCGTCCCCGGGGGACGACCCGCTGCTCGGGGCGCGGCGCGCGGACGTCGTGGTGGCGCTCTGCTCCCCGGACTACTTCGGCGACGCGGGGGTGGTCGCCGAGTGGACGGTCGCGGCCCGGCGGCGCACCCTCGGCCAGGCCCGCACCGGGTCGACCCCGCGGTTGCTGCTACCGGTCCGGTGGCAGGCGATGCGGCAGCGGCTGCCTTCCGTCGCCGCGGAGCTGGACGTCCTCGGACGGTCCGGCCTTCCGCGTGAGTACCTCGAACACGGCCTGGCCCAGGTGCTGCGACGCGCCCCCCGGCTGGCGGCGGAGTACACCGTGGTCCTCGCTGCCCTCGTGGAGCAGATGCGGGTGGTCGCGGACGAGGCCACCCCGGTCGAAACCAACGCGGTCGGGGCCACCGCGGTCGAGGAACGGCCGCAGCAGCAGGACGTCGACCAGGCGGGGCCGTTCTACGACGACGACCAGGCGTTCACCACGCGGCTGCGGGCTCGGCTGGCCGAGACGCTGCCGTTGTCCGGAGACGGGCCACCGGTGGACGTGCCGCGCCGGGTGGCCACCGTGGACGGGCCGGGCGCCGCACTGCTGCGCGAGCAGCTCCCGGACCTCGGCCGCCGCCTGATGCTGACCGGGCCCCCGGGCAGCGGCCGTCGGCGCGAGCTGTCCTGGCTGGGGCGGGCGGTGCTGGAGGAGCGGCCCGGGGCCGGCCCGTGGGGCTGTGACGTCGTGCTGCCGCTGACGGCGCGCAGCGGGGGCATGCCGCCGGTGCCGGACCTGGTGCAGGCCGTCGCGCCGGAGCTCGCGGCGGAGGAGCCGGCAGGCTGGGCCGCCCGCCGGCTGCGGGCGGGTTCGGTGCTGCTGACCCTGAGCGGCCTGGAGGCCCAGTCCGCCCGGGCGCGGGAGGGGATCTGGGACTGGTTGCGGCTGCTGCTGACCGGCTACCCCGCCACCCCGCTGGCCGTGGCGACCGACGGCGAACAGGCGCCTTGGAGCTGGCTGGACGACGACTTCTCCCTGGTTCGGCTGCAGCCGTGGAGCCTCGACGAGACGCAGGCGTTCCTCGCCCTGGCCGCCAGGGGCTCCGGGCGGCAGCGGGAGCAGGCGCTGGCACGCTCGCTGGGGGCGCTGCTCGCGCGCGATCCCGTGCTGCGGGAGCTGGCCGCCTGGCCCTCCGGGGCCGCGGCGGTCTGGGCGGCCGCCCTGTCCGGGGAGTCCGGGGCGGACGACTCCGCCCTGCCCTCGCGCCGCGGGCTCGTCGACGCGGCGGTGGCGGCGGCCTGGCGTTCGGCCCGTGCGGACGGCCATGTTCCGCACCCCGGAGAGTCCGGCGAAGTGACGCCTCCTGCGCCGTGGTTGACCCGCGCGGCCGGGCGGCTGGCGCTGGTGGCCCAGCGGGCGGGCACGACAGAGGTCAGCCGGGAGGAGGCTGCCGCGGCGGTCAGCGACCGGGCGGAGCCGGACGGCCGCGAGCTGGTCACCGAACTGACCGGCCACGCGGGTGTCTTCTACCAGGTCCGGCACGACCGGCTGGCTTTCGGCAGCGCGGCCCTGCGGGACTGCCTGGCCGCCACGGAGCTGGCCCTCGCCCCGGTGCCGTCGGTCGTCGCGGAGCTGGTCGGGCACCTGGAACGCTCCGGATCCGCCGAGCCGATCCTGCTGGTCTCCCAGCGGCTGACCGGGGCCCGGCGCGGCGCGGTCCTGGCCGGGCTGCTGGACGTGCCGGTGTCCGGCTCCGTCGCCCGCCTGCTGCCGCTCGCCGTCGCCCTGGCGGCGACGGACGAGGACGGCGACCGGGGCGGGGGCGGCGACCGTGGTGAGGGCGGCGACCGCAGCGGGGACGGTTGGGGTGACGGCGAGCAGACGGTGCCGACCGAGCACCTGCGTACGGCCCTGGCGGGCCTCGGTCCGCTGGGGGCGCCGGAGCTGGCGCTGGTCAGGCGTGGCGGAGTCCGCCTGCGTCGTCTGCTGCCGGAGTCGGAACGGCCCGCCCCCGCACGGTCGAACGGCTCGACCACCGCGCCTCTCGCGCGCTCGGCCGACGGCGAGCCGGTGCACCGGCTCGCCGCCCGCCTGCCGTCCCGAACCCCCGGCTCCGGGCAGCGGGTGGTTCGCTCCGCCGCGGAGTTGGCCGCGCTGGCCGCCTCACCCGAGGCCGACGAGGTCACCGAGCTGCACTGGCACGGGTCGCTCGACGGCGACACCGCGCCGCTGTCCCGACTGGGAGGGCTGCGCACCCTGGTCCTCTCGGGCGATCCCGGGTTGACCTACCTGCCGGATCTCGGCGACTGCGCCTCGCTGCGGACCCTGGTGGTGCGCGACTGCCCACGGTTGGCGAGTCTGGAGGCGCTGGCCGGCTCCCAGGTGGTCTTCGCCGAGTTCCATCCGGGGCCGGCGGCCTTCGACCTCGACTGCGCGGCGCGGGCGCGCTGGCTTCGCCGACTCGATCTGGTACGTGAACAAGGTGGGGACATCTGGGAGTTGAGATCCGAGCGGCTCGTGGTGCGGGTGCACGGGAAGGTGGGGTTGTCTCCCGGCGGTGACTGATGTGACCATCGTTCAGCGCGGGCCGGGAAGTGCCGGGGCGGTGAGTCGGAACGGGGGTCCTCGATGCGCTACACCAAGCTGTTCGATCCTGACATACCGTCAGAGCCGGTTTCTGGTGAGGCTGACGGAGTCGGAGCGGACGGGCGGGTGTACGCGTTCGACGAGGAGACGGTGCTGGCGGTCAACGTGGCGCTCGCCACCGGCCGTCCGTTGCTGGTCTCCGGCCCTCCGGGATCGGGCAAGTCGTCGCTCGCGCCCAACGTCGCCCGCATCATGGGCTGTCGCTACTACTCCGTGGTCGTCACCGCCCGGACCGAGGACACGGACCTGCTCTGGCGCGAGGAGGTGCTGCGGCGGCTGAGCGACGCGCAGCACGGGGCGCTGCGCCCGCCGGACGGTTCCGGCATCGACCCCTACTGCCAACCGGGACCGCTCTGGATGGCGTTGGACCCGGAAAAGGACCTCGCCCTCCCCGCCGACCGGCGCCGACGCCGGGCGGTGCTGCTGATCGACGAGATCGACAAGGCGGACCCCGACTTCCCGAACGCGCTGCTGGTACCGCTGGGCGAACTGCGCTTCGCCGGCCCGGGCGGCACGCCGGTGACCGTCGACCCGGCCACGGAACGGCCCTTGGTCGTGGTCACCACCAACGAAGAGCGGGCACTGTCGGTGCCTTTCCTGCGTCGCTGCATCGCACTGCGGTTGAAGCCGCCCACCCAGGAGCACCTGCTGCGGGTGGCCGAGTTGCACCTGGGCGACGACCTGGACCGCGATCTGGCCGGTCAGTTGGCGGACCACCTGCTGGAGGGGTTCTCGGCGCACCGGGTCGGTGTGGCGAGCACCGCCGAGTACCTGGACACCCTGCGGGCCTGTCGCAGGCTGGCCCTGCGGTCGGACTCGCCGCTGTGGCGGACGGTGGCCGACCTCGCCATGATCAAGACCGGTTTCGCGTCCGAGGGACTGCTGTGATCCGCGGCCCCAAGCAGCTGGGGGACCTGCTCACGGCCGCCGTCGCGTTGGACGTGCACTCCAGCGAGGACCTGCGGATCCTCGCGCGGGCGCTCGGCCTTCCGCTGCCCACGCCGGGCCAGGGCGGAGCGGTCGACCCGGGCCGGCCGGCCCACGCAACACCACGCCCGGGCAGCGGTGTCCACACGTCCACCGGGCCTGCGGCGCCCGCACCGCTCGCGCCTCCCGCGACCCTCCGAGAGGGGCGGCCCGGAGCGCCGGACCCGACCGAGCGCCCCACCCCGCAGCCCGGATCCGCGGGCGGCGGGGCCGGCTCTCTCGCCGTGGCCGCCTCCGTCGACGGGATACCGCCCTTCGACGCGCTGGCGCCGCTCGGCCTCGCCGGCCGCCCGGCGCACGCGCCCGTCGTGGAGGCGGCCCCGCCCGCGACCGGGTCGCTCACCACGCTCAACGGCCCGGATCCGGGCCGCGGGCCACGTCCCCCGGCCGCGACGACGGCCCCGACGCCGCTCTTCGAGGTCGGCCGGGCGTCCGCCGCCGCCATGCCGGCGCCCTGGGATCCCCGGGCCCAGCGCGGTGTGCTCTTCGCCGCCGCCTCCACCGATGTGGAGGGCCGCGAGGTGGATCCGCAGGGGATGGCCGAGCTGGTGGTCCGGGTGGCCACCGGCGGGTCACCGCGACGTCCACGGCGCTCGCCCCGGCGGATCCGGCCGACCACCCGGCAGGGCGCCCTGCTGCTGCTCGATCGCGGCGCCGCCATGGAGCCCTACCGCGACGACCGGGTCTGGCTGACCGAACTGGCGGCCGCGGTGCTGCGCCGGGACCGGATCGAGGTCCGCGACGTGCGCGGCGGGCGGGTGAGCCACGATGGCGGACGCAGCTGGCAGGAGTACCAGCCGCCCGCCCCGGGCCGTCCGGTGCTGGTGCTGTCCGATCTCGGCGCGCTGCCGGTCCCGTTCGTCGAGCGCACGGCCACGACATCGGCCCAGTGGCTCACCTGGCTGCGCGGCATACGCCGGATGGGCAACCCGGTGGCGTGCCTGACGCCCTTCCCGCCCGAGGTCTACCCGGCCGCGCTGCGCCAGGCCGTCGCGCTGGTGCCGCTCGACCACCGGACCACCATCGGCGCCGTGCGCGCGGAGACCCGCAGGCTGCGTGACCGGGGGCCGCACCGGTGAGCGTCCCGGTGGACCGGCGCGCCTCGGCACGGGTGGCGGAGCTGGCCGAACAGCACCCGGAGGTGGTGGCGCTGGCCACCAGGCTCTGCCTCGCGGCCCATGCCGAGCCGGCGATGGTCCGCCGCGCCCGGCTGCACTTTCTGCCGAGGAGCAGTACCGCGCTCGAGGGGTTGCTCTGGTTCTCCCCACTGGTGGAGGCAGCCGGCCGCCGCGCCGTCGTGCTGGACCCGGGCGTGGCCGCCGAACTGCGGCGGGAGCTGGCCGGAGACCGCGAGCTGCTGCACCGGGTCCGGGAGTTCACGGAACGGGAGCACCGGGACGCGCCGCCCTCGGTGCGGATCCTGGAACGGCTGCTGTGGGCGGAGGCGCAGGGAACCGAGCCGAGCGAGCAGGAGCTGCGGGCGGAGCTGCTGCCGTTCGAGACCGCCCTGGCCGACGCCGGGCCCGAGGGGGCCGAGGTGGGCCGGTGGCTGCTGCGGTTCCTGCCCCGCCTGCCGGACCGGGCCCGCCGCAGCGAGGCGGTGTGGCGGCTGTGGGTGGCGGCCGCGGAGCGGCTCGGCCTGGACCTGCCGCCGGAGGCCGGGGCCGGACGTGACCCCGAGGAGCTGCTGGCCGCTCGCGCCCTCGCCCGCAACCGCGTCGCGGTGGGGGTGCGCCTCACCGCCGACGGCGCGGTGGTGAGCCGTCCGCCGGCCCTGGACGCCCGGATCTGCACCGTCTCCGGTGCGGCCCGGACCCGGCTGCTGCTGCGCAGCGCGCTGCCGGGTGCCCGTCCGCACGAGCTCGACCTGTACGAGGGCCAGGAGGCCGACCTGCGGGTGCGGCTGGTCGCGCGGGTGCGGCCGGACGGGTCCGTACTCAGCGCCCAGGCCGAACTGAACGCCGATCTGCTCTGCGCGCACGGCGGGTCGGGGTCCGCCCACGCGGTGGCCTTCGGCTGGGCCGGGGCCACCCGGCTGCGGCTCGAACGCGAGGGCGGGCCCACCGACGTCGAACTGGTCGGCGTGCCACAGCGGTTGGCCGTCACAGCGGACGGCCGGCAGGCCGCGGTCTCGGTCGGCCGTACCGTGGTGCTCGTCCACGCGCAGCAGCCGGCGCCGGTCGTCGACTCCTTCGAACTGGAAGCCACGCCTGCCGTGTTGGCCTGGGTCGCGGGGAGCGGACGGCCGCTGCTCGCGGCGGCGCACGGGCCGTCGGTCGAGCTGCGCGACGACGGGCGCCTGCGGCGGACGCTCGGCCACGCGGACGTGGTGAGCGAGTTGCGCGGCGGCAGCGCCGCTCCCTGGCTCGCCGCGGCCGACCGGGCCGGCCGGGTCCACCGCTGGTGGCTGGACGACCCGGACACGCCGGTCGGCGAGACGCTCACCGGTCCAGGAGCCCGGGTGACGGCGCTCGCGCTGGACTGCGGCTCGGGGCTCGTCTGCTGGGCCCTGTCGGACGGCCGGGTGAGCGGCGCGGAGCCCGGCCGAGCCGCACGCGAGCTGACCCGGGCCGTGCCGGGCCGCGAGATCACCGGGCTCGCCCTCACCACCGACGCGGCGGGCGCGCCTGAAGAGCTGTGGATCGCCGACGGCACGTCGGAGCTGCGTCGCATGTCGATCGGCGGGGTGGAGCCGGTGGCCGCATCGGCGCCGACGCGGGTGCCCTTCCGCGCCGAGGCGGTCCATGCGCTCGACGGCGGCCGGTTGCTGGTGGTCGGCCGCGGCGGGGCCATGGAGATCGCCGCCGAGGACGGGCACCTCCAACTGCTCACCCCCGACCCGCGGCCCGTCACCGAACCGGGGCGTGCCATCGTGCCCGGCCACGGCACCGTGCGTGGCGCGGAACCCGACCCCACCGGTCCGGCCTGGCTGCGGCACTCCCTTGGCGTCGTCCTGAGCGCCGGCCCGCTCGGACGCGACCCGGCCCTCCTGCTCCGGACCGCCCGCGCCTCCGGCCTCGCCTACGCGATGGTCCCCGCCGAACTGCTCGTCTCCGACAGCCGCTTGGCCCCCCAGGGCTCCGACGGTCGCGGGGGCCCGCGGGGCCGCGACGTCGGTGACGGCGGCCAGGGTCGCGACGCTCGCGAGGGCGGCTGGGGCTTCCGGAGCTCCGACGGTCGCGAGGGCCCGCGGGGCCGCGACGTCGGTGACGGCCACCAGGGCGGCGACGCCCGCCACGGCCGCGAGGGCGGCTGGGGCCCCCAGGGCTCCGAGGGTCGCGAGGGCCCGCAGGGCCGCGACATCCGTGACGGCCACCAGGGCCGCGACGCCCGCGAGGGCCGTGACGCCCGCGAGGGCGGGTGGGGCCCGCAGGGCTCCGAGGGTCGCGACGTCCGTGGCGGCGGCCAGGGCCGCCGGGGTCACGTCCGCGACGCCCGCGAGACCGCCCAGGGCCCGGGCGGCCCCCGGGGCGAGCTGCCCGCGCTGGCGGCGGCAGCCGGGGTGCGGCTGGTGGCCGACCTGCGGCCGCCTGCCCACGGGTGGACGTTCGCGCAGGAGCTGCGGGCGCTGGAGCAGGCCGCCGCGCTGCTCGAGACGGTGTCCGCGTTGCGGCTGATCCGCGCCGACCAGTGGCCGCCGGCCCTGGTCCGGGACCTGGGCCATCTGGTCGCGGCCCACCCGGACGGGGCGTTGCTCGCCCGGGTGGAGCGCGAACCCGAGGGCGGCGACTGGGAGGGCCTGCGCGACTGCTTCCATCTGGTGGTCGGGCCTGCGCCGGCCCCCGAGCCGGAGGCGGCCCTGCGGGCCACCGGGCCCGGTCTCGGCTGGGCGCTGCCCCCGCGCTCGCGTGACCGCCGCAGCGGCACCGCCGACGGCGCGCTGCTGCTGGCCCTGCCGGGCTGCCTGGAGGTCCCCGCCGAACTGCTCGGGGAGGACGACGACGCGCGCTGGCTGCGCGGCCTGCTGGAGGTCAGGGAGCAGCAGTTGGCCCTCGCGCGGGGTGAGGCCGCGGCCGTGGACACGGTGGCCAGGGGAGTGGTCGCGGTCCGCCGGAGCTACCACGGCGAGGAGGTGCTCTGTCTGACGAACACCCAGAGCCGGGCCACCGCCACCAGGATCGGGCGGCGGCCGGGGCAGGCCGTGCTGCTGGAGGTCGCCTCGCACCGTTCCGGGGGCGAGCTGACCCAGCCGGCGGTGCTGCATCCCAGGAGCGATGTCTTCGAGGTGTCGCTGCGTCCCGGCCGGGCCCGCTGGTTCCGGGTGCTCGGCCGGGCGGAGGCACTCGCGCACGGCCTGGCGGTGGCGGACTCACGGGAAACGGAGGTGTGAGTCCTCGATGGCCGGGCCGCGGATATTCCTGAGTCGCAGTGAGCGCGAGGGGTGCGGCTGCACCTGCTGGCCCGCCCGCCGGGCCGTGGTGGAGCTGCTGGAGAGCCAGGGGTGCCAGCCCGTCATCGTCGACAAGCAGACGCTCGTCGCCGGCGAGGAGTGGATGCAGGCCATCACGGACGGGGTCGCCTCCGCGCACGGGTTCCTGCTGATCCTCTCCGCGCACGCGCTGGCGTCCCCGCACGTCCAGAACGAGCTGGCGATGGCGGAACTGCGGCACCGCAACGGCACCTTCCCGATCATGATCGTGACGCTGCCCGAGGCGCCCACCGAGGAGCTGGTGCGCGGGCCCCTGGGCTCCCTCAGCCCGACCCGACGCCAGCTGGTCTCGTGGAGCACCGGTGATCCACCGGACGCCATGCGCCGTGAGCTCGGGCCGCAGCTGGAACTGTTACGGGCCGCGGTGAGCGGGCCCAAGGTGCAGCAGCACGTGGCCCACCAGCTGGAGGGGGTCGACCAGATCCGGCTCGGCCGGGCCGCCGACGCGCTGGCCCTGCCACCGGCGCCGCTGCCGGCGCTGCTGCGCACCCGCGTGGCCGACGGGCTGCTCGCCGAGCGGCCCAGCGCCCCCGAGGGGGATCCGCTGCGCAGCGCGCTGGTGCACCTGCTCCCGCTGCCCGCCGCCGAGCCCTCCCGCGAGGTGATCGAGCTCAGCCTGGTGCACGCCCGGATCCCCACCGCCGACGCCCGGCGGATCCAGTCGATCGTGGCGAGTCACGGCCCGCGCTACGCGGTCCTGGTCGCGGCCGGCACCGAGACGGCGCGCCGCTACGTCCACCGGGCCAGCGACGACCCGCTGCCCTGGGACCACTTCGTCGTCCCCGTCTCCGCGGCGGTCGGTCCCGCGGCGGATCTGGCGGACGGTGTGGCCGACCAGCTCGCCGAACGCGGTCTTGACGACCCGGTGGAACTGCGGGAGCACGAGCGGGACTTCGGTCCGGTCGTGGCGATCGTGCCGCAGTTCCCCGACCACGGCCTGATCGCGGAGCTCACCACCCGGTTCCCGGTCGGCCTGTTCTTCCTCTTCGTCGTCTCCGCGGGTGCAGGTCCTGGTGAGGCCTGGCCGCCCCTGGCGGAGTCCGAGCGACGGCTGGCCGGGTTGGCCCCGGAGCGGGAGGACGAGCTGCACCGGACCATCCGTTCCTTCGTGCGCCGCTACGCGCCGCGGGCGCCCCAGCAGCAGCCGTGAAGGCTGCCGGGACGCCCGGACGGGGGAGCGGGGTCGGTCACGGAGGCATCTCCAGGTCGAAGTCGACCCGGTGGCCCTCCTCCGCGTCGCGCAGCGTGGGCGACGTGGGCGCCAGCAGCGCGTGCAGGTGTGCCAGCGCCCCCTCCAGCGCCTGCTCCGCGCCGGGCGCCCCCGCGAGTCCCTGCTGCAGTGCGACGTTGTACTCGGCCGCCAGGGAGCGCGGGTGCTCGTCGCCGAAGATCTGACGGAAGCCCTGGAGGACCCGCACATCCTCCTCCAGCGCCTCCTCGTGCCGGCCCAGGGCTGCCAGCGCTCCGGCCCGGCCGGAGCGGCAGACGACCGTCGCGGGGTGGTGGGCCGACAGCGCGAGTTCCAGTTCGCCCAGCGCCCGCGTGCTCAACTCCAGTGCGGCCGACGGCTCCTGGTTTGCCCGCAGGAAGAGCGAGAGGTTGGCCGCGGCGGCCAGGGTGAAGGGGTGCGCGGCGCCCAGCGACTCCTGGTAGCTGCGGTAGGCCTGCTCGCCGCGGCGGCGCGCTTCGGCGGACGCCTCGGCGCCGCCGTTGCTGTAGTAGAGGTCGCAGGCCAGGTTGGTCAGGGAGGCCAGGGTGTCCGGGTGGTCGGCGCCGAAGCGCTGCCGGTACGCCATGTGCGTGGTGTCGCTCAGGGCCAGGGCCTGGTCGTACTCGCCCAGGCGTCGCAGCGTGACCGCGAGCGACCGGTCGACCCGCAGCACCATGGGCGAGTTCTCGCCCTCCAGCGGGATCAGCTGCCGGCGGGTTTCCAGCAGCAGTTGCTGGGACGCGGCGTACTCCCCGTTGTCCCGCATGCCCTGGGCCAGGTTGGTGGCGGTTCCCCAGGTCAGCGGGGAGAGCAGGCCGTTGTACTGACGACGCCGCTGGTAGGTGTCGCGGTGCTGGCGCAGGCCCTCGCGCGGCCGCCCGATCGCGTTGAGCGAGAGCCCCAGGTTGTTCCCCGCGAACAGCGTGGCCGGGTCGTTCTCGCCGAAGACCGCGACGCAGCGCTCGTAGGTCTCCCGGTCCAGCTCGTACGCCTCCTGGTAGCGGCCCAGACCCCGCAGGTCGGCCGCCGTGTTCCGGGCGCTGACCAGGGTGTCCTCGTGGTCGGGCCCGAGCAGATCGTGGGCCCGCTGTCGCCGCAGGGTGCTCTGGTCCAGTTCCAGGGCGCGTTCGTACTCCGCCAGCGAGCGCAGCGGGTTGGCCAGCTGCGCCGCGATCTTGAGCGTGAGCGGGTCGTCGCCGAAGCGGTGGACCCAGGCGTCGTGCACCCGGCTGCCGAGCGCCACCGCGCCGATGTGGTCGTTGATCAGCCAGGCGTTGCGCACCTGGGCGATGATCCACCGGCGCACCGCCTCGTCGGGGCTGTCGGCGGCCCCCGAGGGCAGCAGGTGCGGCGCCAGTTCGGCGTAGCGGCGTCGTGCGTCCGGGCTGTTCTCGTCGAAGTTGGTGATCAGCGCGGTGTGCGCGGTGGCCAGCACCCGGTGCGCCTGACGGCGGGTCTGCTCGAACCGCTCGGGGTCCGTCGCCAGCCGCTCCCGCACCGCCGCCTGGAGCAGGCGGTGCACCTGGATCGAGGAGTTGCCCTGGTCGGTGCGGGCCATCGCATAGCTGCCCAGGGCGGCGATCTGCCGGGCGAAGATCATCCGGTTGCCGCTGACGTTGGGGTCGGCCTCCGCCGCGTACTCCCACATCGCCGAGTTGTAGAGCAGCGTGGCCGCCACCGGCTCCGGCGCCATGAACGCGCACACCTCCAGCACCCGGGCAGCCGCGGGGAACCTGGCCTGGAGGCCCTCGAAGGAGAGCAGCCAGGCGGCGATCAGACTGGACCGCTCAGGCACCTCCACCGTCGACAGCGCCGCGCTGACCTGTGCGGCGAGCTCGTCGAGGTAGTCGTCGACCGAGATCGCCGCCGCCCGGAACCAGGCGCCGGCCAGGGAGACCGCCATCGGCAGGTCGCCGAGCGCGTCCGCGACCCGGGAGGCGTCCTCGCGGGTGAGCGAGGGGGCCCGGCGCTTGAGCAGGGCGATGCTCTCCTCGCGGGCGAAGGTCTCCACATGGAAGTTGTGCCGCAGGGCCAGTGCGTCCGACTGCCGGGAGGTGACCAGCACGTGGCCGGGTCCGCGGCTCGGCAGGTGGTCGCGCAGGTGCAGCGGGCCCGCACCCTCCACGAGGTCCAGGTCGGTCTCGGTGACGTTGTCGTACACCAGCAGGAACCGGCCGTGCGCGCCGCTGTGGAGCTGCTCCAGGGTGTTCTGCACCCGTTCGGCCACGGTCGCCCCGGGGATGCCGAGGCGCTCGCCGAGCCCGGCCACGGCGGCCGGCACGCCCGTCAGCTCGTCGGACGACACCCACCAGATCACGTCGTACTGCGCGCCGAAGCGGTGCGAGTACTCCAGGGCGATCTGGGTCTTGCCCATGCCGCTGATGCCGTACAGGTTCGCGGTGCCGACCGGTCCCTCCGGTTGCAGCGCCTCGGCCCCGAGCGCGGTCCGCACCCGCTCCAGCACGTCGTCGCGGCCGGTGAAGGCGTTGTTGCGGTGCCGGGTGTTGTTGGCCTTCTGCCGGGATGCCGGGTAGCGCACCGTCTCCACCACGGGCCCGGTGGGAGTGCCCAGGTTGAGCAGCGCGTACAGCTGCTCCCGTGCGGCCTCGGCGTCGTACCCGGCGAAGGTGACGTTGCGCAGGTTCAGATCCCGGTCGGGCACGTACTCGCCGGGCCGGACCGCGAGCACGCGGCGGTCGCCGTCGGTGATCAGCTTCAGCAGGTTCTCGAAGCCCGAGGTGCTGCGGAAGGAGGGGGAGAGCAGGGCGATCACGGTGTCGGCCGCGTCCGGCTGCCCGGCGCCGGTCGTCGCGGCGAACGCGGGGCTGGGGCTGCTCGCCTGGAGGTGGACGGCGACCCCCTCGGCCTCCAGCTGGGCCTTGATCCACTCCGCCCACATCTGGTCGTGCACGGCGAAGTCGATCCGGACGCTGGTGACCTGCTTCGAGGCGGCGGGCCGGTCCCGCTCGAAGCGCTTCTGCAGCCGGTCCCGCTGGTCCTCCGGGAGCTGGCGCAGGGCGGTGACGTCTCCGCCGGTGATCAGGGAGGTGAGCCGCTCGTAGGCGGAGAGCAGGCTGCCCGCCTGGTGGGACCGGTCGTTGATGGTGGCCAGGGTCTCCTCGTAGGCGTAGAAGGTCCGATAGGGGACCTCCACGTCGCCCCAGTACCGTTCCACCTCGGCGTCGCTCAACTCGGGCATGATGTCCCGGAACTGGCTGCGGGCGAAGTCCCGGCTGATCTCCAGCTTGCGCTGCTCCGCGTCCTCGGCGCGCATCGGCACCGGCAGGATGCGGACCTGCGACGCCTGCCGGCGCACGTCCTTGGCGATCGCGGCGGCGCCGTTGATCGCCTGGGTGTTGAAGGTGAAGCAGTTGACCAGGACGTCCGGCAGCTGGACGGTGGTGATGCCGGAGGTGTCGCTGAAGCCGGTGCGGCTGTCGATCAGCGCGTAGTCGTAGCGCTCGCGCATGTCGTCGCGCAGGGCGTCGAGGAACTGGCTTCCGCCGCGCGCCTCGTAGAACCCGCGCCAGTCGTAGGTGTTGACGGTGCGCGAGTACTCCGGCGTCTGCCGGCCCGGCGAGACGTAGTCGATGTAGCCGCCGGCGGGGAACTCGTGGCGCAGCGAGGAGGCGTAGCGGTCCACCCGGGCCAGTTCGCGCAGTTCGGTGTAGGACTGCGGTTTGACGGCCAGTTGGTCGAAGTCGCGCACCAGGTCGATCAGGCCGGGGGTGGAGTCCAGGCCGGGGTCGCCCAGCAGCGGGAAGAAGTAGCGATGGAGGCCGGGCGCCTCCAGGTCCCAGTCCATGGTCAGGACCCGCCGGCCGGCGCTGGCCAGGATCCAGGCCACGTTGGCCAGGGCCATGGTGCGGCCGGTCCCGCCCTTGAACGAGTAGAACGTGACCACCGTGCCCCGCCGGGTCTTGCCCGCGGTGTCCTCGCGCTGCGTCATGAGGTGAACTTTCCGAGCTGGGGAAGCGAGCCGAAGCGGGCGGCCGGGAGGACGCCGGGGTCGACGCGGTTCGCGGTGGTCTTGAGGGCGTCGTTCTGCGCGGACACCAGGGCCCGGCGCAGAGCCACGATGAACTCGTCGGGGTCGGGCAGGCCCCAGCGGCGCAGCAGGTCGGCGCTGCCGGCCTCACGGAGCCGCGGGAGCGCCTGGTCGAGCGCCCGGTCCAGGTCGGTGCCGTGCGCGGCGGACTCGGCGTCCAGGTCGCTGCGCGGCTCCAGCACCGCGGTGGACCCGGGGGCCCGCGCGTCCAGGGGCGCGAGCAGCTGCCGCTGCCGTCCCAGCGTGGCCGCCCAGGCGTCGATCAGCAGCACGACGAACCGCTCGTCCTCGTCCGTCTCGCCCAGGTCCTGGGCGGCGGGTGCGTCCAGCGGCACCACCTCGGAGTTCAGCTCCAGGTCGGCCGCCGTCTCCTCGACGAGGGTGACCAGGGAGCGCGGCTGTTCGGGGTGGTACGGCGACCAGTCGAGCGGCGAGGCGCCGTAGTACTGGTGGGAGCGGCGGTCCTCGGGCAGGCCGGCGCGGTCGGGGGCCGCCACGACCACGCTCACCCCCGGGGCGGCGCCGACCCGCTGGGCCGGGCGGGTGGCGGGGACGACGGAGAAGCCGTCCAGGTCGGGCAGGGTCTCGTGCCGTCTGCGGGCGAGCCTGGCGGCCAGGGTCGCCACCACGTCCTCGTAGACCGGCTGGAACCTGGCGCCGAGCCGGAGCAGGTGCAGCAGCCCGTCCTTGGCGTAGGCGGGGTGCGCGACGGTCAACGGAGGCGGCCAGGAGCGCTCACCGGCGCTGCCGGGAGGCGCCGCCGCCACCTCCGTTCCGCCCGAACCCGCCGTGACTGGAACCCAGTTGACCGGAACGATGGCGTCGGTGGCCCGACCGGTGCGGGAGCGCTGGACCTCGGCGCGCTGCCGGAAGTAGTCCCACTCGGCCCGGCAGTAGCTGCGCAGGTGGTACTGCGGCGTCTCCAGGGCGACGAGGGTCACCGCCTGCCGCATCAGTTCCAGCGGAGCCTCGCGCGAGGTCGGGTCGGCCCGCAGGCCCATCGTGTCGGGAGGAAGTCCGGTCAGCCCGGAGACGGCCGTGGAGAGGTCGTGGAAGAACTGCGCGACCCATCCGTCGTCCGCGCCTCTGACGTGGCTCAGGAAGAACAGGCGGCGCTTCACGAGGACTCCCAACTCGGGGACGTCCGAACCTCCGACGGACCCCACGATCGATTGCGGCCCGAGTAAACCACCCGCTCGGCTGCGGCCTGCGTGGACTTGGCCGGGGATGTCCGGGATTCACCCGGATGTGCTGATACGTTCCGTGATGCCGGCGGTCTGCCGGTACCCTGGTCGATTGCGCCGGCGGGTGCCGGCCACTCGGCCGCGAGGTCCGCCATGCCCGCGCAGAGCCGCCGTCCGGTCGTCGTGAGCGCCGGACAGTCGGCCAGCATCCGCAGTGCGCCGATGACTTGGGGGTACAGCCGGGCGTACGCGAGGTCGGCGCGGGCGGCCTCGCCGGGCGGCAGCAGCCCGCGCTGCCGCTGCCAGAAGTCGACCACTTGGACGTGTGCGTACAGGCCCTGCAGCACCGCGCCGATCGGACGCGGGTCGGGGCGCCAGCCGACCTGATAGCGGCCCTCGTCCTCGGGATCGTGCAGGTCGACCAGGCCGGTCAGCCCACCCAGGGCCAGATGGCTGACCTCGTGCACGAGCGAGTCGGCGAGCAGCAGCGGGTCGTCGGTCCAGGAGAGCGCGACCGCCCCGAGCAGCTCGCGCGCGGTGGAGCTGGACCGTGGGCCGGCCTGGACCAGCGGGACCAGGGCGTGCAGGAGTGCGCCGCAGACGGCGGCGCGCGCCGGGTGGTGGGTGCCGAGCAGCTTCCAGGCGCGACCGAGCGAGTACGCCCAGGAGGCGAGCTCGTCCCGCGTCAGGCGGTCGGTGACGGCGAAGCCGTAGACGTCCCGGTCGGGATCGCCGTCCTCGATGAGGAGCGAGAGCCGCGCGTGGGCGCCGTCCCGGCTGTCGGGGTCGGCGTCGGGGCGTCGGCTCGGGCCGAGGTCGATCCGGCGGACCGGGGACCAGGTGAAGCCGGGGTGGGCGGGTTCGGGCAGGTGGTCCTCCGCGTCCAGCCCGAGCGAGCCGGGGTGTCCGGGCAGCCGCAGTCGGCCGGCGTCCACCCGGAGGCGGTCGGTGGGCCCGGGGAGGACGGCCACGCCCCAGGTCGGCAGTGGGACGGTGCCCCGCCGGGCCGGCAGCTCGGCGTTCACCGGCAGGCCGGCGCGTAAGGACGCGGCCACGGCCAGCCGGAGCAGGCCGTCCAGGTCCGCCCGCAGGTCGGGTGGGGGCTCGTCGGCGGGCCGGTCGGGCAGCCGGTTCAGGGTGCGGAGCAGCCGGCCGAGCAGCGCACCCGTCGGGGGGTGGCGCAGCGTGTCGTGCAGGGCGGAGCGGTCGGCCTGGTCCGCGGCCCGGAACAGTTCCCAGGCGAGGTCGGCCCGCGCCGCGCGCCAGGGCCCGGGGGCCCGGCGCCGGGCCAGGTCCTGGATGCAGCGCAGGCTGATCAGGCGTCTGCTGAGCTCGGCCGTGCGCAGTGCCTCGACCAGGTCGGCGGGCAGCCTGCCGACCGCCAGATCGTCGATCGCCTCCGGCCGTATCGCATGCAGCGCGACCCCCTTCACCGCAGCCCCTCCAACAGCGGTGCGAGATCGGACCGAACCCGGTCCCGCACCACGGTGACCGTCTCCATCAGATCGGCACAGTACACACTCCGATTGCGATAACCGGTTGAGGGCCGGTAACGATGCGCCCGCATGCCGCCCCCGCACAGATCCATGACCGGACATGCCTGACATTCGGGGGCGAGCCCGGCACGTCCGAGGCGTGCTTCGGCGAAGCCGGGGTCGTCGACGACGCGGTCGAAGTCGGCCGTCCGGATGTCGAGCCCGCTCTCTGATGCTCCGTCAAACACGGCACGGTAGGCGTCTCCCAGATGGATCGAGCCGTCCGTCTCGACGACCGCGAAGCCGGCCGGGCCGCCGCCCACGACCTCCGTGCGGGGGGCGCCGCCCAGTGAGAGGTCCAGCAGGTCCTCGAAGAACCGGATTCGGGTGGGTGGTGCGGCGTCCGTCCGGTACCACTCCGCGAAGACGGCCAGCAGCCAGGCGGCATAAGGGCGCTGGGCCGGGTCGTGACCAGGGGGCGGGAACTGCCAGGTGGCGTGCGGCAGGAGGAGGTCGATCACCGGCGGTTCGTGCTCCAGCAGCGCCCGGTAGGTCTCGGCCGGCGGGTTGCGCAGATCGACCGTGCACAGCAACCCCGCGTAACGGTCCCGGTGTTCGGGCTGTCGCAGCAGGCGCAGGCCGCGCTCCACCGCCGCGTGGGTGCTGGTGCCGTTGCGGCGGCGGCGGTGCAGGTCGTTGTGGGCGGCCGCGCCGTCGAGGCTGACGCCCACCCTGATGTCGTGCCGGTGGCACAGCTCCAGCCACGGCTCGTTCAGCAGTGTGCCGTTGGTCTGGACGGACAGCCGCAGGCGCGGCCCGTCCGCGAGCGCCTCGCGCAGCAGACGGCAGAGCAGGTCGACGCGCGTGCGGCCGGCCAGGAACGGCTCGCCGCCGTGCAGCAGGACCGAGACCTCGGGAAGCCGGTGGCGGTGCGCGTGTTCGGCGATCCGTGCGACCAGCCGGCGCATCGTCGGCTCCGCCATCACCGCGGGCCGGGCACGCCAGCGCGTGTCGCGCAACTCGTAGACGTAGCAGTGGTCGCAGGCCAGGTTGCACAGCCCGTGCACCTTGACGACGAACTGGCGCAAGGGGATCGAGCCGTCCGGCATGGTCGCCCCCGGGTCAGTCGTCGAGCCCCGACTGGAAGGAGACGAGGGGAGCGGATCCGCCTTCCGCATCCCGCAGGATCCTTCGCGCGGACTCGGTGAGAGCGGACAGGGGCAGGCGCTCCAGCGCCTCCCAACCGATCCCGGCCACGTCGGGGATGTCCGTCACGATGTCGAGTTGCGGCCCGGGCCCCTGCATCAGCGTCGTCCCCCACGTTGCCGTCCGGTGGGCCGTGCGGCACACGGCTCCGCGACCAGAGAAGCACATCGTCGGAAGTCCGAACAGATCGCCCGCAGAACGTTGCCGCGTCCGCGACGAAAAGGGCCGGATTGCTGCGGGCGTGCGCTGTTCCGCGGGCCCGCGCGACTCGCCTAGACTCACCGGCGGGTGTGGGGGGTGCAGTTGACGCACGCGTTGCTGGTGGGCTTTGCCGACTTCGGGGCCGCTCCGACCGGGGAGTGGGACCCGTCGCGCCCTGCCGCGGCCTATCCGGGCCTGCCCTCCGTGCGCGAGGAGATGGGCCGGCTGGAGCGGGCTCTGGGCCGGTTGCCCGGGGTGCTGCTGCCGCCCGGGGGTCTGCTGATCGACCAGGGGCGGCGCCCCGTCGAGGCGGCCTGGCGACGTTCCCTGAACGGAGCCGCAGCGGCGCGGTCGCCCCTGGTCGTCCACCTCGCCGGGCACGGGGTGCCCGGCGGGACGGCCGCGACCCTCTATGTGCCGGTCAGGGACACCGATCCGCGGCGGCTTCCGGAGACCGCCCTCGCTGTGCACCAGTGGCTCGACGAGGTCGAGAACACCGAGGCGGCCCCGTACACCCTGGTGCTGCTGGACGTCTGCGGGGCCGGGCGCGCGGTCGTGCACCAGTTGGTGCAGCAGGTCTCGGTGCACCGTCGGGCCTGGGTCATCGCCGCCTGCGCCGAGGACGAGCGGTCCTACGGCGCGCGGTTCACCCGGGCGACCGCGACCGTGCTGGACCGGCTGCGCGAGGGCTGGCTGGACGTGTCCCCCTTCCTGCCCCACGTACCGGTGGAGACCTTGGCCGAGGAGATCCACCGCGAGCTGCTCCGGCTCGCCCCGCCGGACGGCGACGGGTTCACCCAGACGGTGCTGCGCACCGCGCGCACCCAGGCGGTGGCCGAGATACCGCCCTTCTTCGCCAATCCGAACCACTCGGGCGATCCCGCGGCCCTGCTGAACCGCCAGGTCGAGCACGCCCTGTGGCAGATCGCGGCGGAGACGGACCGCGGCCTGGATCCGGTGCACTTCTTCTCCCGCGCCTCGGGCGGGCAGCCCGTCTCCGGCTGTCTGTTCACCGGACGCGAGGCCGAGTTGGCCCGGATCGTGGGCTGGCTCGACGACGCCGGGGGCGACGCGCCGCCCTTGCTGGTGCTCGGCGGCGGACCCGGGGCGGGCAAGTCGGCGCTGCTGGGGGTGACCGTCTGCCTCGCCCACCCGGAGCTGAGCCGCAGCGCCGTCAGCACGCCCGTGCACAACCGCATCCGGGTCGCGCGGCGGCCGCAGCCCCAGCCGCGGCTGGCGGCCGTGCACGCACGCGGGCTGAGTGCGCGTCAGGTGCTGGCCTCGGTCGCCGCACAGCTCGGGCTCGGCGCCGAGCCGGTCTGGGGATGGACCGCCGCGGCGCTCGTCGAGCGGCTCGGGCGGGCGGCCGTGGTGGTGGTCGACGCGCTCGACGAGGCGGAGCAGCCCGAGCGCGTGGTCGCCGAGGTGCTGCTGCCGCTGGTGGCGGCGGCACCGCTCTGCCGGGTGGCGGTGGCGGTTCGGCCGGACGGGTTCGACGCGCTGCTCGCCACCGCGGCGCGCGAGGGCGTCCTGGTGGACCTGGACCAGGTGCCGACCGCCCGCCTGGAGCAGGAGCTGACGGACTACCTGGAGGAACTGCTCTGGCACGCGCCCGGGTACCGTGCCCGGCAGGACCTGCGCCGAGCCGTCTGCGTCGGGCTGGCCGCGCGGCTGGCCCGTTCCCGCGAGAGCGGCGGGTTCCTGACGGCCGGGCTCATGGCGGCCCATCTCTGTTCCCTGGAGCAGCCGCTGACGCCGAAGGAGGTCGAGGCGGCCCTGCCGACGGACCTCGCCGGCATGCTCGACCTGCACCTGGGCCCGGCCGAGCGGGACCAGCCCTGGCTGCGTCCGGTGCTGTCGGCCGTGGCCCACGGCTTCGGCGAGGGCATGCCCTTCGACGTGATCCGCACCCTGGCGCCGGTCTTCGCCCCGGAGGGCACCGCCACCGGACCCGACCAGAAGGAGGTCCGCGCGGCGCTCAACGCCGCCGCCTTCTACCTGCGCGGCGGCACGGACACGGACGGCCGCCGGCTGTACCGGTTCTTCCACCAGCGGCTCGCCGAGCAGCTCAGGCAGGCCGCCGCCGGCGCGGAGGCGGTGGTCCACCAGCGGCTGCGCACGGTCTTCGCAGCCGACGGCTGGGAGTTGGCGCCGCCGTACCTGCTGCGCCACGCGGCGGACCACGCCACCGCCGGGGGACAGCGGGACGGAGCCCTGGACGCGCTGATCACCGACCCCGGCTACCTCGTCCACGCCGGCCCGGGCGCTCTCGCCGGCCACCTGCACCACGCCTCCTCCCCGCAGGCACGGGCCTGCGCGGCGGTGCTGCGGACGTCGGCGGACCGACGACCGGCGGGACCGGAGACCACGCGTGCGGTGCTCGCCGTCGACGCCGCCCGCTGGGGCCGGACCGACCTGCTCCGGGCGCTCGGCGACGAACCGGTCAACGGCGCCCTGCCGGTCGCGTTGCCGCGCTGGGCCACCAACGGCATGACCGACGCGGCGCTGCGGCAGACCATGGCCGGGCACGAGGGCCGCGTCACGGCGTCGGCGACGGCCGTGCTCGACGGCGTCCGCAGCGCCCTGACGGCCGACCTGTCGGGCACCGTCCGGGTCTGGGATCCGGCGGACGGGCGGTTGGTGCGGGCCCTGGTGGGCCATCAGGGTGCGGTGAGGGCCCTTGCGGTGGTGGCTGTGGCGGGGCGTCCGCAGGTGGTGAGTGCGGGGTCGGACGGGACGGTGCGGTGCTGGGACCTCGGCGACGGCCGGATGCGGGTCGTCCACCGGGGCCGTGGGGGCGTGACGGCGCTGTGTGTCGGCACCCTCGCGGACGGGACCGCCGTGGCACTGGTGGCCGACCGGGACGGTGCGGTCGGGGTCCGGGATCTGGCGAGCGGGCGGTTGGTGCGGGCCCTGGTGGGCCATCAGGGCGCGGTGAGGGCCCTTGCGGTGGTGGCTGTGGCGGGGCGTCCGCAGGTGGTGAGTGCGGGGTCGGACGGGACGGTGCGGTGCTGGGACCTCGACGACGGCCGGACCCGGGCCGTCTGCCGGGGGTCGGGCCGGATGACCGCGCTGGCCGTCGGCGTCCTGGCGGACGGGACCGCCGTGGCGGCCGCCGCGTGTCAGGACGGCGCGGTCCGGGCCTGGGAGCTGCCGGGGGGAGCCCCGAGGTTCCGTCTGCCCGGCGCCGTCGGCCCGGACACGGTGCTGACCACGCTGCGGGTCGACGGAGAGACACAGGTGGCCGTCTGCGACGACGAGGGGCGGATCCGGCTCCTGTCGCTCGCCGACGGCAGGCCCGGCGCGGTGCTGTCCGGTCATGAGGGTCCGGTGACCGCGCTGACGGTGCCGGAGAGCGACGACGGGTCGCGGCTCGTCTCGGCGGGCGAGGACGGCACGGTCCGGCTCTGGACACTGCCCGAGGGAGCGCTCGCCGCCACGCACCGCTGTCACGAGGGCGCCGTGACCTCCCTCGCCGCCTGGACCGGCGAGGGCGCGACGCAGGTGCTGACGGCCGGTGCGGACGGCGTCGCCCGCGCGTGGTCCCTCCCGGCCGGTGCCCGGGCGGGGGACCCGGCCGCCCCGCCGCTCCCCGGGCACCGGGCGACGGTGGTGGCCGCCGCCGTGTGCGACCTCGACGGCCGGGCGCACGCCGTCACCGCGGACGCCGACGGCCTGCTGCACCTGCGCGACCTGAGCGACGGCACGCTCCGTCGCACCCTGGCCGGTCCGGGCGGGGACCAGCCGGCTGCGCTCCGCGTCACCACCGTCCACGGGCGCCCGCACGCCGTCGTGCTCGGGGCGGGTGGCGGGGGCCGGCTGTGGGACCTCACCGACGGACGCCCCGGCGCCACTCTGGCAGGCTCGCGCGAACCCGTCCTGTGCACGGTGGCGGTGGACGGGTGGCCCTGCGCCCTGACTGCGGGGCCCGGCGGGATCGTGCGCCTGTGGGACCTGAGCGACGGCACACTGCGCCGCACCCTGAACCGCCACCGCGCGCCGGTCACGGCCGCGGCGACCACCCTGATCGACGGCCGCTCCCATGCCGTCACCGCCGACCGGGACGGACGCGCGGTCGTGTGGGACCTCGGCGCGCCGAACGACGGAGCCCTCCGCCACGTGCTCGGCGCCCCAGGCGGCGCGGGTCCGGTCGCCCTGGCGGCGGCGGGCCGCTGGGCCGTGCTCGCGGGCGGCTCCGGCGAGGCCCGCGTCTGGGACCTCGGCAGCGGCTCGCCGCGTCACCGCCTGGCCGGGCACGACGGGCCGGTCACCGCGGTCGCCCTGGTGCACACCGCCGGGACGCCGCACGCCGTGACCGGCGGCCGGGACGGTGTGGTGCGCCTGTGGCGGCTGACGGACGCGCCGGACCGGGTCGTCCTCGGCGTGCTCGACGCACCGGTCACCGCCCTGCACACGCTCGACGCCGAGGGCGACGCTCCCGCGCGGGTGGCCGCCGTCGGCGCGGACGGGGACGTTCGCCTGCTGCGCCTTGCCGCCGCCGAGCCGGCGGTCGACGGCCTGCTCGCCTTCCCGTTGGCCCTCGGGCCCCTGGTGCTCTGCCCCGAGGGTGTCCTGGCCGGCTTCGGTCCCGAAGTCGCCTTCCTCGCCTGGCGCGATCACCCGGAAGGGAGTGGGAGCTGATGGAGCCGAACGCCCTGGTGGCCGTGCACGGCATTGGCAACCTGCAGCGCGGCTGCACGCCGGAGCAGGCCGCCGCCGTCCTCGCCGCCGACTGGCAGACCCGGCTCGCCGACGGGTACCGGGCCGCCGGCCTGGGCGCGGAGCCGGTCCCCGCACTGACCGTCGCCTACTACGCCCACCTGCTCACCGCCGCCGATCTGGAGGCCCAGGGGCCCGGGGACGAGGACCCGGAACGGCTCAGCGAGCCGGAGGCGGAGCTCTGCGCCGCGTGGCTGCGGGCCCTGGGCGCGCCGGAGGGCACCGACGCCCAGGGCCGGGCGACTATGCCGTTCCGCCAGGCCTTGCACTGGCTCTCCGCGCGGCACGGTGTCGCCGCGGAGCTCCTCGGGCGCGTCGGCGTCGCCCTGGCCCGCGAGGTCTCCGTCTACCTGACCCACCCGCCCCGTCGCCGGGCCGCCCGTGACCGCGTCGCCGAGACGATCCGGCGCGTCCGCCCCCGTGTCGTGCTGGCGCACTCCCTCGGCTCGGTCGTCACCTACGAGGCGCTGCACGCCCATCCGGACCTCGAGGTGCCGTTGCTGATCACGCTCGGTTCGCCGCTCGGCCTCTCCGGGGGCCTCTTCGAGGCGCTCGACCCGGCCCCACGGCAGGGCCGCGGCTCCCGTCCGCCCGGCGTCGGGCGCTGGGTCAACCTCGCGGACCGCGGCGACCTGGTCGCCGTGCCGCGCCGTCTCGGTGACCGGTTTCCCGTGGACGAGCACGACGAGACCTCGATCGGGCGGCTGGACTTCCACACGCTCGGCTCGTACCTGGCCTCCGGGAGGACCGTCACCGCCCTGCGCGGCTGACGGCCGGTTCTTCGGGAGCTGGCAGCTCAGCCGTCGGTGTCGCCGGTGGGCGCCGGGCCGGCGCCGGGGACCTGGTCCGGGAGGAGGACCGAGGAGTCGCCCGGGTAGGGCGCCGCGAACCCGTTGGTGGAGTACCAGATGTCCCGGTTCTCCTGGGCCATGTTGATCATGTCCTCGTGGGCGTAGTCCTGCTTCGCCGACCACTGGGCCCAGGCCTGCGCCGCGGCGTTGCCCGCGGCCGCGGGCCTGGGGTTCTTCTCGGTGAGCGGAACGGCGTTGGGCAGGTGGGTGTAGGGCGTGAGGTCGGGCGTGTTCGTGAACGCGTCGAACATCGGCTCCGCCGTGAGGTCCTCCTGGTTCATCGGCGGCAGGCCGAGGATCTGCTCGATCGTGCGCATGAAGTTCAGCTGGCTGTAGTAGTCGTCGACGACCGCGCCGGGCTTGGCGTAGGGGCTGATGACCATGGCGATGTTGCGGTGGCCGTCCACGTGGTCCACGCCGAACTGGGAGTCGTCCTCGATCACGAAGATCGCCGAGTCCTTCCAGTACGGGCTGTGCGAGATCGTGTCCACGATCCGGCCCAGCGCCAGGTCGTTGTCGGCCACGTGTGCGCGCGGCGTCAGGCCGCCGGGGTTGGTGCCCTCCGTGTGGTCGTTCATCAGCCACATCATGTTCAGGTCCGGCAGGTCGCCGTTCTTCACGTACTGGGCGAAGTCCTGCTGGAACAGGTCGGCCCGGTACTGGTCGGGGATGTTCAGGTCGAAGTTGGGGAAGTCGGGCCGGGTGATCCGCGCCAGCGAGGGGATGTCCGTTTTGACGGTGTAGCTGCCCAGCGGGTGGTCCAGCGGACCGGCGGCCTTGCCCTCCAGCACCTGCGCGTCGTGGTACCAGGAGGGCCAACTCCCGGACGGAGTGAGCTTTCCGGCGGCGTCGACGTAACTGTCCATCTGCTCGCCCCAGTTGACCACCGACTTGCCGTGCGCCAGTGCGTCGTCCCAGATCCAGCCGGTCTTCACGTCGCTGAGCGGGTCGACGGTCTGGTAGGAGCGGGTGTAGTTGCCGTACATCTGCTGCAGGTAGTTGTTGACGAACGCCTGGTCCAGCCAGTGGTGGCCCTCGGCGGAGTCGGTGCCGTCCGAGTAGAGGTTGTCGATCAGCGGGAACCGGGCCACCAGCGCGTGGGCGTTGGGTGTGACCTGGCGGCCGAACTGCGCCAGCGCCGGATCGCCGTTGCCGCGCTTGACGTCGCCCAGCTCCTGGTCGTAGGTGCGGTTCTCCCTGACGATGAAGAAGACGTGCTTGATCGTCGACGGGTCACCGACCCGCAGGGGCACGGCGACCGGGGCGGCGCTGCCGTCCCCGGGCTGGTTGCGCTGCTGGAGGCCGTTCCACTGGTTGTTCTTGAACACCTGCTGCGTGTAGGTGGCCATCTGACGGGCCGTCGGAGTCGCGACGCTCTGCACCGTGCCGACGAAGTTGTAACCCAGCTGTCCCGTCGCCGGCTTGGTGCCGGGGCCCTCGAGGACCGTGCTGCTCGGCCCGACCGAGCCCAGGCCCTGCTCGCTCGCCACGACCAGCCGCCCCAGCTGCCGGTCCTCGGCGATCCCGGTGGGGAACGAGCCGGTCGGGATGAGCCCCTCGAAGGCGGGCTGCGTGTAGGCGTCGTGGTAGGTGTAGACGGCCACCGCGTTGTCCCTGCCCAGGCTGACCGCGAGATGCGTCGCGTCCAGCATGGCCAGGCCGTTGGGCTGCGCCCCGTAGGGCGCCCCGGGTGCCGGGTCGGCGCTGAAGGTGCGGCCGAGCCGCTGCGCGGCGGTGTCGATGGTGGTCACGCTGTCGTCGTCGGTGTCGGCCACGACCACGTCCGCCCCGACGGTCAGCAGCGCGCTCGGCTCCAGACCCACGGCGAAGGTCCGCACCTCGCGCCCGGCGTGCAGGTCGACCTCGGAGACCGTTCCGGTGCCGGGCGCGGCGTTGCCGTCGGTGACGATCGCGGTTCCGTACGAGGTGTCCGTGCTGTCCCCGGGACGCGCGGGGCGTCCGCCCTGGTTGCTCACGTAGGCCTTGCCGCCGGCCACCACGACGCTGTTCGGGTCGTTGCCGACGCGGATCTGCCGCAGCACCCGGGCGTGGACGGGGTCCACCACGGCGAGGGTGTTGTCGCCGCTCAGCGTCACCAGCAGGCTGCCGTCCGGCGCCCAGGCCAGGCCGGCGGGGACGGCCTGGCGCCCGCCCGAGCCCGGCATCGGCACCCGCAGCGGATGGGGGGCGAGCGTGCCGTTGGCGTTGACGGACCAGCGCAGCAGGTTGCCCGGCTGGGCCGCCCACAGGTGCTTTCCGTCGGGGGAGTACGCGATGCCGCCGTCGGAGATCAGGCCGTAGCCGGCCTGCTGCAGGACCTTGTGGTGGACCAGGTCGAAGACCGTCACGAGGCTCGGGGTGAGGCCGCCGGAGTCCAGGGCCGCCGCCGTCTTCCCGTCGGGGCGCAGCGCCAGGCCGAAGGGGCGGCCGTTCTCCTTGATGACGTCGCCGACGGGCGTGACGAACTGGCCGGTCTGGGTCAGGTACGACCCGTCGGCCTGGCGCCCGACCCGCTTGGTGCCCAGGGGGGTGTTGCCGAAGCCGCCGACGGCGAACGTCGCCCCCGCGCCCAGCGCGAGCACGGTCGCGGTGGAGGTGAGGACCACTGCCCGTCGGCTCATGGTGCGAATCCGCATGACCTGGCTCCTTGTGACCGGTGACCTGTTGGGACTGTGCCGGGGCCAGGCGAAGCGGATGAGAACGTCAGGGGGAGCGGGCACGAATGTGCGGAACGGGGCTGCTCGGTACAGGAGTTGGTGGGTGCGTCCGGAATTGTCTCGGTTTGATCGGTGCATGGCGGGCGCAGGGGGCCTGGTGGTGCCTGAGCGGAGCGTGGGCGGGGGACGCAGGTGAACCGGAGGCGCCGGTCAGTTGGCCGAGCGGAGCGCCGACTTCCGCGTCTGTTCGCCCCGCCGTGGTGGTCCAGTCCTGTGGACCGGCCCGAGATGCCGCGGACCAGGTCCTGTGCGAGCGTGGAACAGGGGCCGTCCCAGCGAGAGGAGCCGCCATGTCGTCCAGGCGTCGTCGGAAGAAGAAGGCCCGCAGGAAGGGCGCGAACCACGGCAAGCGCCCCTGCTCCTGACCGGCTCACCTGATCGTCTCGTCGCCGCCCCCGTCCTCTAGACTGCGCAGCGGAATTGATCCACTGTCATGACGAGGGGCGGCAAGGCATGTCCGAGGAGAGCGTCGGCGAGGGTGGCAGCATGGGATTCGATCCCAACGTCCCGAGCACCGCGCGGGTCTACGACTACCTCCTCGGGGGCAAGGACAACTTCGCCGCCGACCGGGTCGCGGCGGAGGGGCTGCTCAAGGTGCAGCCGATGACCAGGGACATCGCCCAGGCCAACCGGCGTTTTCTGGTCCGTGCCGTCTCGCTGCTGGCCGAGAGTGGGATCCGCCAGTTCGTCGACGTCGGTGCCGGCATCCCGACCAGCCCGAACGTGCACGAGATCGTGCGCGGCCACCAGCCGGACGCCCGGATCGTCTACGTCGACAACGACCCCGTCGTGCTCGCGCACACCCGCGCCCTGCGCGCCGAGACCGGTGTGACCGCCCTGGAGGGCGACCTGCGCCGCCCCAAGGAGGTGCTGGACCGGGTCGAGGCGAGCGGGGCCATCGACTTCTCCCAGCCGGTCGGGCTGCTGCTGATCTCGGTGATGCACTTCGTGCGCCGCGAGGAGGACCCGGCGGCCGTCATCCGCGCCTACACCGAGCGCCTGGCCCCGGGCAGCCACCTGGCGCTGTCGATCGCCAGCAGCGGTGACATGCAGCAGGAGGAGATCGACCGGGCCGAGGCCGTCTACGCCAACGCCTCCTCGCCGCTGGTGATGCACACGCCCGCGTCGGTCGCCGACTGGCTGACCCCCTACAGCCTGCTGGAGCCGGGCCTGGTGACCTACTTCAAGTGGCGCGCCGACGAGCCCGAGGCGGGCGGTCTGGGCACGCCGCTGGCGGCGGTGGCCCGCGTCGACTGAGCGGGCGCGGCGGGAACGCGGTCCGAACGGGAACGCGGTCCGAACGGAAACGCGTCCGAACGGAAACGCCGTGAGGGCCGGCCCTGGTGGGCCGGCCCTCACGCGTGTCCCGGGTGGGATCAGGCGACGTCGTAGCGGTCGAGGTCCATGACCTTGGCCCAGGCGGCGACGAAGTCGTGGACGAACTTCTCCTTGGCGTCGTCGGCCGCGTAGACCTCGGCGACGGCGCGCAGCTCGGAGTTGGAGCCGAAGACCAGGTCGACGCGGCTGCCGGTCCACTTGACCGCGCCGGACTCGTCGCGGCCCTCGAAGGTGGTCGCGTCGGCGGAGGTCGGGGTCCAGGTGGTGCCGAGCTCCAGCAGGTTGACGTAGAAGTCGTTGCTCAGCGTGCCGGGGCGGTCGGTCAGCACACCGACCGTGGACTGCTGGTGGTTGGCGCCCAGCACGCGCAGGCCGCCGACCAGGACGGTCAGCTCCGGCGCGGAGAGCGTCAGCAGGTTGGCCTTGTCCAGCAGCAGGTACTCGGCGGGGAGGCGGTTGCCCTTGCCGAGGTAGTTGCGGAAGCCGTCCGCGGTCGGCTCCAGCGGCGCGAAGGACTCGACGTCGGTCTGCTCCTGGGTCGCGTCGCCGCGGCCCGGGGTGAACGGCACCTCGACGCTGTGGCCGGCCGCCTGCGCGGCCTGCTCGACGCCGACGCCGCCCGCGAGGACGACCACGTCGGCGACGGAGACCTTCTTGCCGCCCTGGGCGGCCGCGTTGAACGCGTCGGCGACACCCTCCAGGGTGCGCAGCACCTGGGCGAGCTGGTCGGGCTCGTTGACCTCCCAGCCGGCCTGCGGCTGGAGGCGCAGGCGGGCGCCGTTGGCGCCGCCGCGCTTGTCGCTGCCGCGGAACGAGGCGGCCGAGGCCCAGGCGGTGGAGACCAGCTGCGAGACGGTCAGGCCCGTCTCGGCGATGGCCGCCTTGAGCTTGGTGACGTCGGAGGCGTCGATCTGCGAGCGGCTGCCGGCCGGGATCGGGTCCTGCCACAGCAGCTGCTCGGCAGGCACCTCGGTGCCGAGGTAGCGGGCGATGGGGCCCATGTCGCGGTGGGTCAGCTTGAACCAGGCACGGGCGAACGCGTCCGCGAAGGCGGCCGGGTCGGCCAGGAAACGGCGCGAGATCTCCTCGTAGGCCGGGTCGAAGCGCAGCGACAGGTCGGTCGTGAGCATCGTCGGCGCGACGCGCTTGCCCGCGACGTGGGCGTCGGGCACGGTGTCGGCGCCCGCGCCGTCCTTGGGCCGCCACTGGTTGGCACCGGCGGGGCTCTTGAACAGCTCCCAGTCGTAGCCGAAGAGGATCTCGAAGAAGCTGTTGTCCCAGGTGGTGGGCGTGTTGGTCCAGATGCCCTCCAGTCCGGAGGTGATGGTGTCGCCGCCCTTGCCGGTGCCGAAGCTGTTCTTCCAGCCGAGGCCCTGCTCCTCGATCGGCGCGCCCTCGGGGTCCGCGCCGACGTTCTCCGCCGGGCCGGCGCCGTGGGTCTTGCCGAAGGTGTGACCACCGGCGATCAGCGCGACGGTCTCCTCGTCGTTCATCGCCATGCGACGGAAGGTCTCGCGGATGTCGCGGGCGGCGGCGATCGGGTCCGGGTTGCCGTTGGGGCCCTCGGGGTTGACGTAGATGAGGCCCATCTGGACCGCGCCGAGCGGGTCCTCGAGCTCACGGTCGCCGGTGTAGCGCTCGTCGCCCAGCCAGGTGGTCTCCGGGCCCCAGTACACGTCCTCGTCCGGCTCCCACACGTCGGCGCGGCCGCCGGCGAAGCCGAAGGTGTCGAAGCCCATGTTCTCCAGGGCCACGTTGCCGGTGAGGATCATGAGGTCGGCCCAGGACAGCGCCTTGCCGTACTTCTTCTTCACCGGCCACAGCAGACGGCGGGCCTTGTCCAGGTTGCCGTTGTCCGGCCAGGAGTTGAGCGGCGCGAAGCGCTGCTGGCCGGCCCCGGCGCCGCCGCGGCCGTCGCTGATGCGGTAGGTACCGGCGCTGTGCCAGGCCATACGGATCATGAACGGGCCGTAGTGACCGAAGTCCGCCGGCCACCACTCCTGGGAGGAGGTGAGCACCTCGGCGATGTCCGCCTTGACGGCGTCCAGGTCAAGCGCGGAGAAGGCGGCCGCGTAGTCGAAGTCCTCGCCCAGCGGGTTCGCCACGGCCGGGTTCTTCGCGAGGATCTTCAGGTTCAGCTGGTTCGGCCACCACTGGCGGTTGCCACCGCCCTGCGTCGGGTGGGGCGCCCGGCCGTGCGCGACGGGGCAGCCACCCGCCCCCTGCGCACTGCCGTCGACATGGGCGTCAAGGTTCTCAGACATGACAATCCTTGCGAGTAGGGGAGTGAGGGTTCAGCACCGGACCCGACCCTACCTTAGACAGAGTCCAATTCAACAGATGAACCAATCTCGAACTTGGTCCGGTCTGGCTGCTACGCTCCTGTCATGAGCGACCTGCTGGCACGACTGAGAGAGCGCGGCTGGCGCCTCACTGCGCAGCGCCGCGTCGTCGCCCAGGTCCTGGACGGCGACCACGTCCACTACACGGCCGACGAGATCCACGCCCGCGCCGCGGCGCTCCTGCCCGAGATCAGCCGGGCCACCGTCTACAACACGCTCGGCGAGCTGGTCACCCTGGGTGAGGTGCTGGAGGTCAGCACCGACGGCCGCGCCAAGCGCTACGACCCCAACACCCACGACGCCCACCAGCACCTCGTCTGCGACTCCTGCGGCACCATCCGCGACGTCCACCCCTCCGGTGACCTCATGTCCGGCCTCTCCGCATCCGAACGCTTCGGCTTCACCGTCTCGGGCGTCGAGGTCACCTACCGCGGCCTCTGCCCCACCTGCGCGCGGCACTGAGCGCCGACGCCGAGCGGCCACCCTCGCGGGCGGTCACGAAGCGGGCGCGACGGGGCCGTTCACGCAGGGGCGGGCAGGTTCATCCGTGCGAGTCCGGCCGGGTCGACCACGGCGGTGATGGCGGTGATCCGGCCGTCGGTGACGGTGAACGCGAGGACCGAGAGCGGAGTGCCGTCCTCGCGCCAGGAGACGACTCCGGGGAGGCCGCCCACGAGCGCCGCCCGGCCCAGGGTGGCCGCGCCGGCGGCCAGTTGCGCGCCGGCCGCGACCTTGGTGGCGCCGAGGGTGACGACCACGCCGCCGGGGGTGTCGACGGTGAGCCTCACCTCGGGGTCGAGCACGCGCAGCAGTCCCTCGAAGTCGCCACCACGGGCCGCCGCGAGGAAGGCGTCGACCACCTCGCGCTGTTCCCGGCCGGCGCGGGTCGGCCGCTGGGTCGCCTGCACCTTCCTGCGGGCGCGGCTGGCGAGCATCTTGGTGGCGTCCGTGGACTTGCCGACGATGCGACCGATCTCGTCGAACGGCACCCCGAACAGGTCGTGCAGCACGAACGCCAGCCGCTCGCTGGGCCGGAGCGAATCAAGGACGACGAGGAGCGCGAGCCCGACCGAGTCGGCGAGCACCGCGTCGTCGTCCGGGGCGGGAGCGTCGTCGAGCGTCACCACGAGCTCGGGCAGCCGGTCGTCATAGGACTCCTGGGGGCGACTCCGGCGTGAGCGCAGGACATCGAGGCTGATCCGGCCGACCACGGTGGTCAGCCAGCCGGGGAGGTTCTCGATGGCTGCGGCCTCCTGGCGGCAGAGCCGCAGCCAGGCCTCCTGGACCACGTCCTCGGCGTCGGCGTGCGAGCCGAGCACGCGGTAGGCGACAGCGCGCAGCCGGCCGCGCTGGGACTCGAACGCCTCGGCCATCGGGTTCGTCGAACCGGTCTCGAACATGGTGTTACCTCTCCCGAATCCGCTCCGTCATGGGTGATGACGGGCCCGCACGGGTCCGGGTAACCGCTGGAGGAGCCGAAACGATGGAACCACGCCTCAAGGGTGCGATGAGCCCCGATCTGATGACCGCGATCCAGCACCTCAACAAGTCGATAGCCGCCGGAGGTGTCGACCGGCGCCTGCTGTCGCTGGTCCACCTGCGCGCCAGCCAGATCAACGGCTGTGCGCCGTGCGTCTTCGCCACGGTCTCGGGTGCGAGGAAGGCCGGCGAGACGGACGAGCGACTGCACCACGTGGTCGCGTGGCGCGAGACGCCGTTCTTCACCGACGAGGAGCGGGCGGCCCTCGCGCTGGCCGAGGCCGCCACCCGCATCCAGGACGGCGCCTGCGGTGTGACCGACGAGATCTGGCAGGCCGCCGCCGCCCACTTCACCGGGGAGCAGTTGAACGCGATCATCCTGGAGGTCGCCATGGCCAACTTCTTCAACCGGATCAACCACACGATCCGCGAACAGGCCGGCAGGACCTGGTGAGGCGGACGGGGCGTCAGTACTGCGGGGTGGGGTGGGGCTGGTCGAGGTCGCCGAGGAGGGTGTAGCAGGACTGGGTCGCCTTGCGACGGTGTCGCCGTCGACGCGGGCCACCAGCAGGGCAGCCGGCACATCGCGGACCTCGGCACCTTCGGCGTCTGACGCGGCAGAGGTGCCGCACGCGCGCAAGCCCGGCCCGACGGCCTCGGGGGGCGGTCGGACCGGGCTTGCGCGATCGGGGCAGTCTCAGGGCAGCAGGCGCTCGACGGCGGCGGCGCCTTCCTTCTCCAGTGCCTGGCGGGCCTTCTCGATCAGCTCGGGGGTCGGTTCCCGCCCGCTGGCCATCACCAGGTCCTCGGGGTCGACCGGGTGCTCGGCTCCGGTGTGCAGCAGCCGGTCCGGCGTGGGTCGCTCGTCGTCGGCCTCGGACTGTGACATCTGGTACCTCCTGCCCAGAACGAACACTTCTGCTCTTCCCTGCACTGTAGACCCGCCGATCCCCGGCCGCACCGCGCCACGTCGGCCTACGCTGGTTCCATGTGCCGATCGATCAAGACGCTCCGGGCCCCGGTCACGCCCGACCCGCAGGAGGCCGACATCCGGGCGGCCGCGCTCCAGTACGTCCGCAAGGTGTCCGGGTTCCGCGCTCCCGCCGCCCACAACCGGGAGGCCTTCGACGCGGCGGTCGACGCGATCGCCGAGGCCACCGAGGCGCTGCTGGACTCGCTCGTGGTCCGTGGCGCGCACGTGCACCAGCACGAGCACGAGGTGGCGTCCGCCTGAGCGGGAGGAACGAGAGGAGCGCGGGGAGCGCCCGGCCTCAGTGCTCGATGGCGTCGATCAGCTCGCGCGCGCCCTGGCGCAGCAGCGCCAGCGCCGTCGCCATGCCGAGCTCCTCCGGGGAGAGCGCGCCCGCCCACTCGTGGGCGTCGAGAACCCGCTTGCCGTCCGGGGTGAAGACGCGGGCCCGCAGCGAGAGCCGACCGTCCTCCTCGGCCTGGGCGTAGCCCGCGATCGGGGAGTTGCAGTGGCCCTGGAGTGCGTGCAGCATCATCCGCTCCGCCGCCGCCTCACGCCAGGTCGCGGCGTGGTTGAGCGCCGTGACCGCGTCGACGGTCGCAGCGTCGTCCGCGCGGCACTGCAGGGCCAGGATTCCGGCGCCGATCGGCGGGCACATCGCGTCGGCGTCGAGCACCTCGGTGATCCGCTCCTGGTGCCCGATCCGCTCCAGGCCGGAGACGGCCAGCAGCAGCGCGTCGTACTCGCCGGCGTCGAGCCTGGCCAGACGCGAGTTGGCGTTGCCGCGGATCGGCACGCACTCCAGCTCGGGGTAGGAGGCCGCGAGTTGGGCCACCCGGCGGACCGAGCTGGTGCCGATCCTGGAGCCGGCGGGCAGCTGGTCCAGCCGCAGCCCGGCCGGCTGCACCACCGCGTCGCGGATGTCGTCACGCGGCAGGTAGGCGGCCACCGCCGTGCCCTCCGGCAGCGGGCGGTCGCCGGGCATGTCCTTGAGGCAGTGGACGGCCAGGTGCGCCTCGCCCGCGAGCAGCGCGGCGTCGACCTCCTTGGTGAACGCACCCTTGCCGCCGAGCGCGGAGAGTGCGCCGAGCCAGCGGTCGCCGGAGGTGGTGACCGGCACGACCTCGGTGACCACCCGCGGATGCGCTGCGGCGAGCAGCGCGCGGACCCGCTCCACCTGGGCGAGGGCCATGGGGGAGGAGCGCGTCACGATCCTGATCAGCTGAGGCATGGGGGAGACGATACTCCGTCAGATCGGCTGTCCCGGACGACGCTCGCTCGAACCGGCAGGTGTGATAAGCCTTTCAGTCGCCCTCGGTCAGGCCGGTGGCCCGGCCCTCGGCGTCCCAGGCGACCCGCAGCACCTCGGTGACCGCGTCGCGGTTCAACGGGCCGAATACGTGCGGGAAGCGGACCTCGGCGGCGACCCCCGGCGGCGGTGCCGGGAGGGCCTCCTCGAAGACGCACTCCGCGCTGAGCCGCCGCTCGTCGATCAGCAGGGCCAGCAGCGGACGCGGTGCGTCCCGGTAGAAGGCGTTGACGACGGCGAGCGTCGTCGCCTCGTCGGGGGAGCAGTGGACGAAGCCCTCGGCATCGAGCGAGGCGGGCGCATAGGGGAGCTCGGGAGCGGCGGCCCACTCGGCGAGCGGCACGACGTGGTAGATCATGGCCCGATTCAACAGGACGCGGGGCCGCCGCGCGGCCTGCGGGGTGGGCCCGTCCCCCGCACGGGCCCACCCCGGGACGGGGAGGCGCTGCTCGCGCAGGGGAGAGGGACCGGCCGGTCCGGGGACCCTCAGCCGCGGCCCAGCGGCCGGCCGCCGACGCCGGCGCCGCTGTTGGCGTGCCACCAGGCGTCGAAGGCGGGTTGGTCCATGGCGGCCCAGTCGGGCGTGTGCTGGACGTGGGCGTGGCCGACGGCGCGGCCGAGGTCCAGGATGGCCCGGCCCACCGGCGCGCGTTCCGCGTCGTAGGCGGCGAGCGCGGCCGGGACGGACGCCGACCCGGCGAGCGCGCGGCCGAGCACGGTCGCGTCCTGCAGCGCCTTGAGTGCGCCGCTGCCTGTGTGGGGACGGGCGATCGCCGCCGCGTCGCCCACCAGGACCAGGCGGCCGCGGGTGTAGTGCGGCGCCGCGATGTCGTGGATCGGCTGGAGCAGGCGGCGTTCCTTGGGCGTGCCGTGCACCACGTCCTGCCAGAAGCCCGGCAGCCGGCGGGCCGCCAGGTCGTGCTGGAACTCCGTCAACTCGGCGGTCAGCGCGGCGGACGGCTCCGCGTCCGGGTCGGCGAGCAGGTCCGCGAGGTGCGCGGGCGGGGTCGCGTAGAAGACCCAGTTGACCTCCGTCGCGCCGGTTCCGCCCGGCCCGCCCGGGGAGCCGGGGATCCGGTAGGCGATCAGGTGGCCGCCGGGGAAGGCCACCGTCGTCGCCGAGTCCGCGGGGAAGGCGTGCTCCGGCTCCGGCAGCGCCTCGGCCGCGAGCGTGCCGCGCCAGGCCAGGTAACCGCTCCAGGCCGCCGCCGAACGGCCCGGCGGCAGGACCGCGGCCCGCACCAGCGAGCGGTGGCCGTCGGCGCCCACGACCAGGTCGAACCGCTCCTGCGTCCCGTCCGTGAGGGTCAGCAGCGCGCCGTCGGGGCCGTCCGCGACGGCGGTGACGGCGGCGCCGCCGCGGTAGTCCACCGCGTCCGGGACGCGGCGGCGCAGCTCCTGCCAGAGCGAGCCCCAGCTGTAGGACCGGTAGGGGAACGGCATGGTCGCGATCGTCCGGCCCTCGCGGCGGTCCCCGTCGCGGACCACCCACGGGCGCCGGGCGAGATCGATCCACGGCATCCCGGCGTCCAGGTAGCCGGCCGCCTCCAGCTCCGCGTAGCGCTCCTTCTGGAGACCGAGCCCGACACCGCGGTCCTCGAGGCGTCCGCGTGCCCGCTCCAGGACGACGACCTCGCCCGCCCCGGCCCGGTGCAACGCCCGTGCCGCCGCGCAGCCCGCGATGCTCCCCCCGACGACCGCAACCCGCTGCCCCCGCACGTGCTCCCCCTTCGTCGTGTCGCGTCCCTGCCGAGTATGGCGGGTGGCCGCGCCCGGGGAGCCGCGGATTCGCGGGGACGAAACGGCACATACGTCACTACACTTGGGCAGATACCCCGCCCGAGTCCCGGCAGACCAGCCGGCCTCCGTCACCGCAGGCCGGCGTCGCGGCACCGCGAGGACCAGCACGACACGCGCGGCAGACGCGCGGAGAGGAGCGCCGCGATGGCCGCTCACCAGTCCAAGAAGCTGCGCCGGAGTGCGGAGGACCTGCTGCGCCGCACCGGAATGGCCAAGTCGCCCGCCGAGGGCGCCCAGTGGATGCCCATGTCGATGCCGGGCGGCCCCGGCACCACCTCCAACGGCCCGATGAGCGCCGCCTTCGCCCACCACTCCGGGGGCGACCCGCGCGGACAGTGGTCCGGTTCGCGGATGGCCGCCGCCCACGACCTCGTCCCGGGCCACCGTCACCGCGGCGCGGAGTCGCACTCGGCTCTCAGCGGTCGGTGAACCTCCCGGCAGCGGGCCTCCCGACGGCTGCGGTCACGGTCCGTGACCGTTCGAGATGCGATCGTGGACGGGCGCTGTCAGGGTGAGGGCGTGCGCCGAGAATTCTTGCCCGGTTCCCCGGGCACGGCGCCTCACCCCCTTCGGGAGAGAACACCATGACGAAGGTCAAGAACCAGCCCCGCAAGCAGAAGCAGTCGGCGGATCGCACGCCGACCCGTGCGCAGGCGCACGACAAGGCGATGCTCGCGGAGATGAAGGCCGGTCAGCACACGCCGGGCATGGAGCCGATGGCGGCCTCCGGTGAGACGGCGATGCGCGCCCCGCGCAAGAAGGAGAAGCGCTACGGCCACAACTGACCCGCGACGGCTCCGGATTCGTCCGGGGGCCGCGTGACCTGCCTGCCGGCCCGACCGCGCCCCGCGCGGCCGGGCCGGTACGGTTTTCCGCCCCTTGTCGGTGCCGTGTGGTGGGATGGCCGCATGACCACCGCTGACCTCGAACCGCATGCCGAACCCGGTGCCGAACTCGTGGAGAAGGCCCGGTACTTCCACTCCCTCCACCGCCCCGGCAAGCCCCTGGTGCTGCCCAACGCCTGGGACGTCGCCTCCGCACGCGTCGTCGAGGCGGCCGGCGCGCTCGCGGTCGCGACGACCAGTGCCGGCGTCGCCTGGTCGCTCGGCTACGCGGACGGCGGCCGGCTGACCCGCCAGGCTGGCCTCGCGGCCGTCGCCCGGATCGTCCGCGCCGTGTCCGTCCCGGTCACGGCCGACATCGAGCGCGGCTACGCCGAGGACCCGGCCGGGGTCGCCGAGACCATCCGCGGCGTGATCGCCGCCGGTGCGGTCGGCGTCAACCTGGAGGACGCGCTCGGGCCCGTCCCCGAGAACGCGGCCCGGATCGCCGCCGCGCGGGAGGCGGCGGAGTCGCTGGGCGTCCCGCTGTACATCAACGCCCGCATCGACACCCACCGCCTCCCCGCGGCGGAGCGCGGCCGCCGCCACGAGGAGACCGTCACCCGCGCGGCCGCGTACGCCGCGGCGGGTGCGAGCGGCGTCTTCGTCCTGGACGAGCTGGACGCGCAGGAGCTGGCGGCCCTGGCCGCGGAGATCACCCTCCCGCTCAACGTGGCGGTCGGCCCCGGGACCCTCCCCGTGCCCGAGCTGGCCGCGGCGGGCGCGTCCCGCGTCAGCGCGGGCGCCTCGATCGCCGAGGCGGCGTACGCGCTCGCCGCGCGGTCGGCACGGGAGCTGCTGGCCACGGGAACGGCACGGGAGCTGGTGTCCGACCTGGACTGGAGCGCGCTGAACGCGCTGCTGACCTGAGCCCTCCAGGGGCGCGAGGACTGCGCGACAAGCCACCCTGGGCAGTCAGGCACCGAACGCACAGGGGCATCCCGCCCAGGGTGGTCGCCCGCGCAGTTCCTCGCGCCCCTGGCGGCCGCGCCGCCTGGAAGGTGCAACCGGGCGTGTGTCCCGCGGCAGTCCGGAGTTGAATGGGGACTGTTCATGCCGACTCGGGGGTGAGGAGGCTGTTCTTCCATGTCGATGTCCACCTTCGGTTCCTACGGTGGTCAAGACCCGTTCTCCGACCTGCTCAACCGCTTCTTCGGGATGTCCCCGGCCTCCTCCCCGCCGGCCGTCCAGCGCGTGCCCATCGGCAAGCTGCTGACCGAGTCCGCGCGGGAGCTCATCGGCCGCGCCCAGCAGAAGGCCGCGCAGGACGGCAGCGAGGACCTCGACACCGAGCACCTGCTCTGGGCCGCCGCTCTCGTCGACCCTTCGCGCTCGCTGCTGGCCCAGGCCGGCGTCGATCCCGACACCCTCGCGCAGGCGATCGAGAAGATGCTGCCGGGCGTCGCCGGCACGCCTTCCGCCGAGCCGAGCCTCACGCCCGCCGCCAAGCGTGTGCTCACCAACGCGCACGCGCGCTCGCAGGCGAGCGGCCGCTCGTACATCGGGCCCGAGCACATCCTCGGCGCGCTGCTCGACGACCCGGACTCCGGCGCGGGCCGGGTGCTCGGGTCCGGCGGCGTGGACGTGGAGCGGCTGCGCGGCGACTCCGAGCGGGCCGCGGCGGGCGGCGCGGAGAACGCGGCGTCGAAGCCGGCGAGCGGCACCCCGACGCTCGACGAGTACGGGCGCGACCTCACCGCGGACGCGAAGGCGGGCAAGCTCGACCCGGTCGTCGGGCGCGGCGAGGAGATCGAGCAGACCATCGAGATCCTCTCGCGCCGCTCGAAGAACAACCCGGTGCTGATCGGCGAGCCGGGCGTCGGCAAGACCGCGATCGTGGAGGGCCTGGCCCAGCGGATCGTCGCGGACGAGGTGCCGGAGACCCTGCGCGGCAAGCGCGTCGTCTCGCTCGACCTGGCGGGCATGGTGGCCGGGGCCAAGTACCGCGGCGAGTTCGAGGAGCGGCTGAAGAACGTCATCAACGAGGTGCAGGAGTCCACCGACTCCCTCGTGCTGTTCATCGACGAGCTGCACACCGTCGTCGGCGCGGGAGCGGGCGGTGAGGGGGCCATGGACGCGGGCAACATGCTGAAGCCGGCGCTCTCGCGCGGCGAGCTGCACGTCATCGGCGCCACCACGATCGACGAGTACCGCAAGTACATCGAGAAGGACGCCGCGCTGGAGCGGCGGTTCCAGCCGGTGCTGATCCCCGAGCCGAACGTCGAGGAGACCGTCCAGATCCTGGAGGGCCTGCGCGACGCCTACGAGGCCCACCACCAGGTGCGGTTCTCCGACGAGGCGCTGCGGGCGGCGGCCGAGCTGTCCGACCGCTACATCTCCGACCGGTTCCTGCCGGACAAGG
This sequence comes from Streptacidiphilus sp. MAP12-33, assembly GCF_041261265.1. Taxonomy (NCBI): domain Bacteria; kingdom Bacillati; phylum Actinomycetota; class Actinomycetes; order Kitasatosporales; family Streptomycetaceae; genus Streptacidiphilus; species Streptacidiphilus sp. MAP12-33. Next base: position 26,348 of record NZ_JBGCCA010000017.1, on the reverse strand, counting down.
CGATCGACCTGATGGACCAGGCCGGTGCCCGGGTGCGGCTCAAGTCGCTGGGCAAGTCCAGCGAGGCGACCGAACGCGAGGACCGCCTCGCCAAGCTGAACCGGGAGAAGGACCAGGCCGTCGCCGCTGAGGACTTCGAGGCGGCCAAGCGTCTGAAGGAGCAGATCGCGGAGGCCGAGGGCGAGTTGGCCGGTATCGCCGAGCGCCGCGAGGGCGTGATGGCGGTGACCGTGGACGACATCGCCGACGTCGTCGCCCGCCGCACCGGCATCCCCGTCGCCCAGCTGACCCAGGACGAGAAAGCGAAGCTGCTCCAGCTGGAGCAGGAGCTGCACGCGCGCGTGGTCGGCCAGGACGAGGCGGTCGTCGCCATCTCCGAGGCGGTGCGTCGCAACCGCGCCGGGATGGGCGACCCGAACCGTCCCGTCGGCTCGTTCCTCTTCCTCGGGCCCACGGGCGTCGGCAAGACGGAACTGGCCAAGGCCCTGGCCGAGCTGCTGTTCGGGGACGAGGACCGGCTGATCCGGTTCGACATGAGCGAGTTCCAGGAGAAGCACACGGTCTCCCGGCTGGTCGGCGCGCCTCCCGGCTACGTCGGCTACGAGGAGGCGGGGCAGCTGACCGAGAAGGTCCGCCGCAAGCCCTACAGCGTGCTGCTCTTCGACGAGGTCGAGAAGGCCCACCCCGACGTCTTCAACGCGCTGCTCCAGGTGCTCGACGACGGCCGGCTGACCGACGCGCAGGGTCGCACCGTCGACTTCCGGCACACCGTGGTGATCCTGACCAGCAACATCGGCGCCCACCGGATCCTGGCCAACGCGGGCGACACCGACAGCATCCGCGAGCAGCTGATGGGCGACCTGCAGGGCCACTTCCCGCCCGAGTTCCTGAACCGGATCGACGCCACGATCATCTTCCACGCGCTCACCAAGGAGGACCTCAACCGGATTGTCGACCTGCTGCTCAAGGGCAGCGAGCGGCGGGTGAAGTCGCAGGGCATGGAGCTGGAGGTCACCCAGGCCGCCCGGGACCTGCTCGTCGCCCACGGCCACCAGCCCGAGTTCGGGGCGCGCCCGTTGCGCCGGACGATCCAGACCGAGCTGGACAACCGGATCGCCTCGCTGCTGCTGGGCGGCGAGGTCTCGCCGGGCGACACGATCGTGGCGGACGTGCTGGGCGACGCCCTGGTCTGCCGGGTGAAGAAGCCCGAGGGTGCGGCGGCCGACAACGGAGAGAGTTGACCCCGGCGGGACGGGTGACCGAGCCCCACGAGGCGGCGCCGGAAGCGGCGCACCTCGCGGGGCTCGACGCCGCGGTGAGCCGCTGCCACGCCTGCCCGCGGCTGGTCGCCTGGCGGGAGGAGGCCGGCCGGACCCGGCGGCGCTCCTTCGCCGACGAGGAGTACTGGGCGCGTCCCGTGCCCGGCTTCGGGCCTGACGACGCGTCACTGCTGTTGGTGGGTCTGGCGCCGGCCGCGCACGGCGGCAACCGGACCGGCCGGATGTTCACCGGCGACCGCTCCGGCGATGTCCTGGTCGCGGCGCTCCACGCGGTCGGCCTCGCGTCGCAGCCCACCTCGGAGCGCCTCGACGACGGGCTGCGGCTGCACGGCGTCCGTTTCACCGCCCCGGTGCACTGCGCCCCGCCGGACAACCGCCCGACCCCGGCCGAGCGCGACACCTGCCGCCCCTGGCTCGTGCGGGAACTCCAGTTGCTCCGACCGACGTTGCGTGCTGTCGTCGCCCTCGGGGCCTTCGGCTGGCAGGCGCTGTTCCCGGCCCTCGCGGCGGCGGGCTGGACGGTCCCACGCCCGCGCCCGGCCTTCGGGCACGGGGCCCGGGTGGTGCTCGAACCAGCGGGTGACGGCAGCCCGTTGACGTTGTTCGGTTGCTACCACGTGAGCCAGCAGAACACCTTCACAGGGCGGTTGACCCCGGCGATGCTGCGCGGCGTGCTGGCCGAGGCGTGGCAGGCCGCGTCGCCCCGGAGCTGAGACAGCCGGGTGCCGCACCGCTACCCTCGTGCGGTGACGCACGCGGGCGGTCGCGCGCGGAGACGGGGGAGGCCACAGATGTCGTTCAACCCGACCGGACCGGCGGGCGGTCCGCCACGGCGCAGCGAGCGGGCGAGCGTCGTCGCGGGGGTCGGCGGCGTGGTGGCGCTGCTGCTGGAACTCGCGCTGCTGCTGGCCCAGGTGCTGGTATCGCACAGCGTCGGCTCCTTCCTGGCCAGCCTGTTCGGTCTGGGCGACGTGTCGCCCACCGACCCGTTCTGGTTCAGCAGCTGGGACGTCGCCCTGTGCGTCGTGCTGGCGGCGGGCGCGCTCGGCTGCCTGGGCGGCCGCGACTGGGGCCGCTCGGCGGTCCTGGCGGCGATGGTGCTGATCGCCTACCCCGACGGCACCATGCTGCTGGACACCCTGCGGACGTCCTCCGGACGTTCCGGCTTCGGGCACGGGCAGTACATCTGGTACGACTCGATCGTCATCATCGAGGTACTGGTCGCCGTGGCCACGCTCGTGGCGGTGCTCGTGTCGGCCGCCGCCTCCCGGAAGAGCGCGGGCCCGGCTCTCCAGCCGTCCCCGGCCGGCCTCCCGGCCGCGGGCCCGCTCCCGCAGGGCGGTTACCCGCCGCAGGGTCAGCCCCACGTCGGTGGCTTCCCGCCCCAGCCCCAGCCCCCGCAGGGCGGCTACGCGCCGCAGCCGCAGGCCGCCTGGGGGCAGCCGCCGATGCCGCCGCAGGAGGCGGCCTCCTACCGTCCCACGGAATTCGCAGCCCCGCCCGGTCAGCCGGGCGCCCAGCCCCAGGGCGGCTACACGCCGCAGGGTCCCGTGCCGCCGCAGGGCCAGTCGCCCCAGGGCGGCTATGCGCCGCAGGCGGGTCCGGGACAGCCGCCGGCGCCGCAGGGCCAGACCCCGCAGGGTGGTTACGCGCCGCAGGCGGGTCCGGTGCCGCAGGGCCAGTCGCCGCAGGGCGGCTATGCGCCGCAGGCGGGTCCGGGACAGCCGCCGGTGCCGCAGGGCCAGCCGCCGCAGGGCCAGCCGCCGCAGGGTGGTTACGCGCCGCAGGCGGGTCCGGTGCCGCAGGGCCAGCCGCCGCAGGGTGGTTACGCGCCGCAGGCGGGTCCGGGACAGCCGCCGGTGCCGCAGGGCCAGCCGCCGCAGGGCCAGCCGCCGCAGGGTGGTTACGCGCCGCAGGCGGGTGCGGTGCCGCAGGGCCAGCCGCCGCAGGGCCAGACCCCGCAGGGTGGTTACGCGCCGCAGGCGGGTCCGGGGCAGCCGCCGGTGCCGCAGGGCCAGCCGCCGCAGGGTCCGCCGCCGCAGGGCCAGACCCCGCAGGGTGGTTACGCGCCGCAGGCGGGTGCGGTGCCGCAGGCGGGGTGGGGGCAGGGGCCGATGTCGGCGCAGGAGGCGGAGTCGTACCGTCCGACGGAGTTCGCGCCGCCTCCCGGGCAGCCCGGGGCCCGGCCGCCGGCGGAGCCGGAGCGCTGACGCCGGGGGGCGCCGGGCTCGGGCCGGTCGGCCTGCCACGCCTCCGCCGCCCGTGGGGTCCCGGCCGTCGCCCCGCCTCTCGCCTCTCGCCTCCCGCCTCCCGCCTCCGCCCGAGCCGGGAGGCGGGGTGGCGGAAACGGGAGTTCACTGGTGGTGAGCCTGGCCGCCCGGCGTGCCTCCCGGGCGGGCGGCAGGGACGAGGAGGCCTCATGTCCACCACCGCAGAGATCACTGTCGAAGTCGTCGAGAACGACGCGCACGACGGCGACACCGTGCTCGCCGTGCTCGCGCAGATGTTCCAGGCCACAGGTGACATCCCGCCGATGCCGGCGGCCACCGCACCCGCCGGGGCCATCGGGCCCGCGATGTGCAGGGCGCGGTCGTTCCTCATGGATCCGGAGTCGACGCCGATGGGCGCCGCCGTGACCGCACCCCACCTCGCCCACTCCGTCGACGTGGACATCCTCGGGCCGTCCGACGCGGTCCAGCAGGCCCGTCAGGCCCTCGCCGGCGTTTTCACGGTCGAGGACCTGGGGTGGGTCTCCGGAGAGCACGAGTTCGAGACCCGGCTCCGTCTCAGCTGACGCCTCGGCCGAGCGAGCCCCGGAACGCCGACGGCGGCCTGCCGAGGAGGCGGCCGAACGCGGCCGTGAACGCCGCGGGGTTGTCGTAGCCGAGGCCGGCCGCGATCCGGGTGACCGGGACGTCCGCCGCCAGCAGCGGCAGCGCGTGCAGGATGCAGGCCCGCTGCCGCCACTGGGAGAAGGACAGTCCGGTGTCGCGCCGGAAGAGGCGGGCCAGGGTGCGCTCGCTGACACTGAGCTCCCCGCACCAGCGCGCGGGCGGGTCGTGCACGTCGGGGCGGCGCAGGAACGCCTCGCACAGGTCCCGCAGGCGCGGCTCCCGCGGCAGCGGCACGTCGAGTGGCAGGGGAGTGAGGCTGCGCAGCTCGTGCAGCAGCAGTGCGGCGACGGCCTCGTCACGGCTGTGCTCGGGGTAGCGCGGTTCCATCTCCACGGCGGCCAGGATCAGCGCGCGCAGCAGGCCGGAGACGTCGACGACCTGGCAGCGCGCGGGAAACCATGGCACCGCTGCCGGTTCCAGGTACAGGCTGCGGGTGCTGACGCCGCGCATCGCCACCTGGTGGCGGACCGTGGGCGGGATCAGCACGGCACGCGCCGTCGGTACCGTCCAACTGCCGTCCGCGGTCTCGACGTGCATGAGGCCGGTGGCGGCGTACAGGACCTGGGCGCGGCGGTGTTCGTGCCAGGGGAGCAGGTGGTCGTCGGGGTAGTCGGTGCCGATCGCCACGACGGCCCGGTCGAGGTCCTCCACCCGCGTGATCGGGATGTTGTGCACGGGCTGAGCCTAGGGCCTGTCCGATCCACGTAGGAATTTGGCCATCTGTCGATTGCCCGACACCGGCGCGGCTCCGTAGCGTCGACGCCGTGCTGACCTCCTTCTCCACCCTCCTTCTCTTCGGCTGCCTGACGGGCGTGCTGACCGTGCTGTTCGGCTTCGGCGGCGGCTTCGTCACCGTCCCGGTGGTCTACGCGTACCTCACCCTCGCCGCGCCCGGTGGCGCGGACGCGATGCACGTGGCCGTGGCGACCTCGGCGGCGGTGATGGTGGTGAACGCGGCGACGGCGGCGCTCGGGCAGTGGCGGCAGGACCGCCTGCGTCGGGCGTACCTGTGGCCGCTGGCGGGCTGGATCGCGGTCGGCGCGGCCGTCGGGTCGTTCGCGGCCACCTTGGTCGGCGGGACCGAGCTGCGGTTGCTGTTCGCGCTCTACCTGTTGGTGACGATCGCCGACACGCTGCTGCGCAAGGGCTTCCTCCGGGTCGCCGACGGGCAGCCGCCCCGGCCGCTCGGGCGCGGCACGGCGACCTTCGGTGGTACCGGGATCGGCCTGGTGGCCGCGGGGCTGGGCGTGGGCGGCAGCGTGATGACCGTGCCGCTGCTGCGCCGCCGGGGTCTGCCGATGGCGGAGGCGACGGCCATGGCCAACCCGCTCAGCGTGCCCGTCGCCCTCGCCGCGAGCCTCGTCTACGCGCTCGCGCCCGCCGCCTCGGCGGCCCAACTGCCCGCGCACCCTGGACAGTTGGGTTACATCGACCTGACGGCCTGCGGCGCTCTGCTCCTCGGCTCGCTGCCGACGATCGCACTGGTCCGGCGGATCGCCGGGCGTGTGCCCGACCGGGTCCATTCCGTCGCCTACGTCGCCCTGTTGGGAGCGGTGCTGCTGGTGACGGTCAGCGTTTGACCCCGACGCCGCCCAGGAAGCCGCGCGTGGCACGCAGTTCGCTGACCGTCGCCTCCGCGTCCCACGCGGCGCAGGGCACCAGCCCGGGCGGGAGGAGGTCCAGGCCGGCGAAGAAGGCCTCGATCCGCTCGGCGCGGCGGGGGGTCAGGCGGTCCACCGTCTCCCGGTACAACGCCGTGACCTGGTCCGCGCGGGCCTGGTCGGCGGTGTCCACCCACTGGGAGATGTGGCAGACATGACTGACGATCAGCATGCTGCCGGGCGCGAGCGGTTCCAGCAGCCGGCGGACGGCGGCGTGCGGCTCGTCGGCGTCGTCGACGAAGTGCAGGACCGCGCCGAGCACCAGGGCCACCGGCTCGCCGTCGCCCAGCAGGTTCGCGACCGGTGCCGCGGCGAGCAGGGCCTCCGGGTCGCGCAGGTCGGCCTGGAGCACGGCGGTGGCCGGCATGCCGGGGTGCGCGACCAGCGCCCGGGCGTGGGTGACCACCAGCGGATCGCGGTCGACGTACACGACCCGGGCGTCCGGACGGCTCTGCACGGCGATCTCGTGGGTGTTGCCGGGCGCCGGGATGCCGGTGCCGATGTCGAGGAAACGGGAGACCCCGGCCTCGGCGGCCCGGCGGACGGCGCGGGTCAGGAAGGCGCGGTTGAGCCGCATCGCGTCCCGGCTCTCCGGGATGAGCCGCTGAAGGGTGTGCGCGGCCTCGCGGTCGGCGGCGAAGTGGTCCTTGCCGCCGATCAGGTAGTTGTAGATCCGGGCCGGGTGCGGCCGGTCCAGGTCGAGCGAGGCCGACGGCGCCGCCTTCGCGTCGTCCGATGGCCATATGGCCCGTCGTCGTTCCATTGCGGAGTCCCCCGTCCCCGTCTCCACCGCCGAGTCCGGCGGTGGGTCGTGCATCCCCGGGAACAACCCTACGCCGGTTCGATCGGTCGAGCGCCGACGAACGGTCAAGAAATGTCATTGGACAGACAGATGAAGCTCTCGCGATCATTTGTCGAGGTCATGGCATTACGGGTGGGCGGGAAGCCGGTCGTCGATCCGGCCGTTGCGGAACTTCTCTTCGGGTCGGACTCCCGCGCCAGAGCCGAACTCGCGACGCGCGGGACGGCCTCGGCGGGCGGGGCCGGTCCGCTCGCGCTCCCGGTGTCCTCCCGTCGCGTCGCCCGGATCAGAACCCCAGGGCCAGACGGTGGTAGGCCTGGTTCCAGCGAAGCTCGCGGGCGAGGCCCCGGGGGGTCGTGGCGGCGTCGATGAGGACCAGCTCGGTGCGGGTCATCTCGGCGAGGTCGTCGAGGTGTTCCGCCCGGAGCGCGCTGGAGTACACGGTGTGGTGCGGCCCGCCCGCGGTGATCCACGCCTCGGCGGAGGAGGCCAGATCAGGTCGCGGCCGCCAGACGGCGCGGGCGACGGGCAGCGCGGGCAGCGGCTGCGGCGGGACGACGGTGTCGATCTCGTTGGCGACCAGGCGGAAGCGGTCGCCGAGATCGGCCATGCCGAGCACCATGGCCGCGCCCGGGGCGGCGTCGAAGACCAGGCGTACCGGGTCCTCCCGGCCGCCGATGCCGAGCGGGTGGATCTCCAGGCGCGGGGTGCCGGCCGCGATCGACGGGCAGACCTCCAGCATGTGCGCGCCGAGCACCAGTTCGCTGCCGGGGGTGAGGTCGTAGGTGTAGTCCTCCATGAACGAGGTGCCCCCGGGCAGGCCGGACGCCATCGTCTTCAGCGTGCGCACCAGGACGGCGGTCTTCCAGTCGCCCTCGCCGCCGAACCCGTAGCCGTCGCCCATCAGGCGCTGCACAGCCAGGCCCGGTAGTTGGCGCAGGCCGCCCAGGTCCTCGAAGTTGGTGGTGAAGGCGCCGTAGCCGCCGCTCTCCAGGAGGTGGCGCAGGCCCAGCTCGATCCGGGCGCCGTAGCGCAGCGCGTCGTGCCGCTCGCCGCCCTGGCGCAGTTCCGCGGCGACCTCGTAGCGCTCCTGGTACTCCTTGACCAGCGCGCCGACCTCCGCGTCCGAGGCGGCGTCGACGGCGGCGACCAGGTCGTTCACGCCGTGGGTGTTGACCGAGACACCGAATCGCAGCTGTGCCTCGACCTTGTCTCCCTCGGTCACGGCCACGTCGCGCATGTTGTCGCCGAACCGGACCACTCTGAGCTCGGTCAGCTCCGCCTTCCCGAGCGCCGCGCGGGCCCAGCTGTCGACGCGGGCCGCCACCGCCGGCGCGCTCACATGCCCGGCCACGGTCTTGCGCGCCACCCCGAGCCGGGTCTGCACGAAGCCGAACTCGCGGTCGCCGTGGGCGGCCTGGTTGAGGTTCATGAAGTCCATGTCGATGGTGGCCCAGGGCAGTTCGACCTGGCTCTGGGTGTGCAGGTGCAGCAGCGGCTTGCGCAGCGCGTCCAGGCCGGCGATCCACATCTTGGCGGGGGAGAAGGTGTGCATCCACGCGATCACCCCGACGCACGCGTCGTCGCCGTTCGCGTCCAGCATCGCCCGGCGGATCGCGGCGGCGTCCCGCAGCAGCGGCTTCCACACCAGCGCGACGGGCGCGCCGAGCCGCGCGCCCAACTCGGCCGCGACGGCTCGTGACTGCGCGGCGACCTGACGCAGCGTCTCCTCGCCGTACAGATCCTGGGTTCCGGTGAGGAACCAGACCTCACGGGCGGCTGGGTCGGTCATCCTTTGGCTCCCTCGGGGCTGTCGGCGGCGGGATGCTGCCCGTACACGTGCTGGTAGCGGTCGTGGAGCCGGTCGATGTCCGGCTGCGGCAGACGGTCGACGGGCCCGAGCTGCCGGGCCAGGTGCATCGTGCGGGCCACGTCCTCGCACATCACTGCGGCCTTCACGGCGTCCTTGGCGCTGCCGCCGATGGCGAAGACGCCGTGCTGCCGCATCAGCACGGCCGGGGAGCGGTGGCCGCGCAGCGTCGCCACGATGCCCTGCCCGATCGAGTCGTCCCCGATCAGCGCGAACGGACCGACCGGGATGTCGTCACCGAACTCGTCGCCCATCGCGGTGATCGCGCACGGGATCGCCTCCCCGCGCGCCGCCCAGGCGGTGGCGTAGGGGGAGTGCGTGTGCACGACCCCGCCGACCTCGGGCATCGCCCGGTAGACGTAGGCGTGCGCGGCGGTGTCGGACGAGGGGGAGTGGTCACCGGCGACGACCCTGCCGTCCAGGTCCGTCACGATCATCGTCTCCGGCGTGAGCTCGTCGTAGGAGACACCGCTGGGTTTGATCACCAGCAGCTCCGCACCGGGGACGCGGGCGCTGACGTTGCCGCTGGTCCAGGTGACCAGCCCCCAGCGCAGAAGTTCCGCGTGCAGGGCGCAGACCTCCGCCCTGATCGTGTCGATGTCCCTCACGCGTGGTCCTCCTCGGTGTGGCTGGTGGCCCGCGCCGCGTCGCGCCGTGCGCGCAGGCGGTGCAGTGTGTCGCTCCCGCCCCGGCCGAAGTGGTCGTGCAGCTCGCGGTACTCCGCGAAGAGCGGGTCGTAGGTGTCGGCGCGGGCGGCCTCGGGGGTGAAGACGGCGCGCTCGATGCGGCCCATGGCGGCGGACGCGGCGCGGATGTCGGGGTGGGCCCCGGCGGCGACGGCCGCGTGGATCGCCGAGCCGAGGGCCGGGCCCTGCCCGGAGCCGACCAGGTTGACCGGGCGGCGCAGCACGTCGCTGTAGAGCTGCATCAGGAACCGGTTCTTGGCCAGCCCGCCCGCCACGGTGAACTCGGTCACCGGGACGCCGGCCGCCTCGAAGGCCTCGACGATGACGCGGGTGCCGAAGGCGGTCGCCTCCAGCAGCGCCCGGTAGATCTCCTCGGGGCGCGTGTCCGCCGTGCCGGTAGGCGTGCACAGCCCCGCCGAGCAGCGTGCCGTCCTCGACGGAGACGACGACCGCGCGTCCGGACAGCGTGCCGAAGTCGACGCCGACGGTGCCGCACGGCGGTCTTGCAGTCATGTGAGCGCTCACATTTCTCGGCGGACGGCGGGAGCTCCGGGAAGGTGGGGCGGGGTGCGTGGCTCATTGTTAGCGCTAACAATGAGCTGGCGTCAAGACATCGCGCAGCCGAACGCGTCAGCGCGGCGTCGGCCGGGAGTACCGGTGCGGGGCCGAGCCGGCCGGGGACGAGTCCTAGCCGGCCGGTCGGCGCCCCGGCGCGGCCGTGCTGCTCCGCACCACCGGCTCCGGGGCCACCAGCACGCGCGGCGGCCTGCCGTCGGTGGGGCCGGACTCGATGCGGTCGAGGAGGAGTTCCAGGCCCCGGCGGCCCAGCTCACCGAAGTCCTGACGCACCGTCGTCAGCGGCGGGGTGAAGAACGAGGCCTCCGGGATGTCGTCGAACCCCGCCACGCTGATGTCGCCCGGAACCGCGATCCCCGCCTCGCTCAGCGCGCGCAGCAGCCCCAGGGCCATGTGGTCGTTCGCGCAGAAGACCGCCGTCACCGAGCGGTCCGTGGCGAGCCGCAGGCCCAGCTCGTAGCCCGAGCGGGCGCTCCAGTCGCCCGTCAGGGGTTCCGGTGCGGACGCCCCCGCGTCCGCGAGCGCGGCGCGCCAGCCGGCGACGCGGGCCTTGGCGTCGAGCCAGTTCGCCGGGCCGGCGAGGTGGTGGACCGTCCGGTGGCCGAGGTCCAGCAGATGGCGGGTGACCGCCCGCGCGCCCGACTCGTTGTCGACGGCCACGGCCGGCACCTTGGCCCGCGGCCCGCTGCCGACGGCGACGATCGGCAGGTCCGCGCCCAGCGCGGCGAGCGCGCCCGCCGCGGAGGTCTGCGGCGCTATCACCAGCACGCCCTCGACGGCCTGACCGTGCAGCCGGTCCACGGCGTCCTGGACGGACCGGGAGTCCAGCGTCCGCACACTGACGATGCTGACGAAGTAGTCGTGGCCGCGGGCCGCCTGCTCGATGCCGTGCAGCATCGAGGCGGGGCCGTAGAGGGTGGTGTCGAAGCTGACCACGCCGACGGTCCGGGTGCGGTTGGTGACCAGCGCGCGGGCTGCCGAGTTCGGCCGGTAGTCGAGCTCGCGGATGGCCGTCAGCACCCGCTCGCGCGTCGCCTCCTTCACGTGGGGGCTGTCGTTGAGCACCCGGGAGACCGTCTGGTGCGACACCCCGGCCAGGCGCGCCACGTCGGACATGACCGGCTTGCGTCCGCCGCCCGCCGTGGTCTGCGCCGTCATCTGGGTCCTCCTCGCCAGGCCGCCGCGCCCCGCGTGCGGCTCCGCTGCGGAACGTTACCGCGTGGACGGCCCACTGCCGTCCGTCCGGGCCGCGCCGGAACGACTGTGAGCGCTCACACTCAGCCCCGCCGACCACCCGTCACCACTCCGGGCCACCCCACTCGCGGCCCCCTGAGCCCGGTGTGAGACTCCGCCTATGAGCACCGTCGCCGATCCGCCGCAGGCTGCCGCCCCGCCCGTGCTCGACGTACGGCAGCGCAACATCGTCTTCGGCACGATCGTGCTCGGTATGCACACGGTGTTCCTGTGGACGGTGCCGGTCGCGCTGCTGGGATTCGTGGTCTCGCTCTTCCTCAAACAGGTCAAGCTGCGCGACACCGCCCGGTCGAACTCGACCGACGTCGGGGAGGGCTTCGCGCAGCCGACCGGCGCGGACTCGAGCCGGCAGCTGGAGTACGCGGTGGGGAAGATCATCTCCAGAGTCCACCTGGACACCGCCCGCCAGGTCGTGCGCGGCTCCGGGGCCGAGGTCGACATCGCGGGCGCCTGGGCGCTGATGGAGGTCGAGGGCTTCACCCGCAGCGTGGGCCACGCCAGGGTCGGCCTGATCGCGGCCCGCAAGCGCGTCCCGCCCGAGGTGCTCGACCCCGTCTTCGACCGCATGGTCGCCGAGGGCTACCTCACCCGCAGCCACGACTTCCTCGACCACACCCCGGCCGGCACCGGCCAGGTGCAGGTCCTCACCACCGCCTGGTCCGAGTGGCTGCGCGACCGGCTCGCCGAGGACATCGGCCGCCCGGGCGGCGCTGAGCTGCGGGCCGCGGTCGACGTGATCGCCAAGCGTCTGCTGCTGGAGGACCTGGCCAACGGCCTCCCGCAGGGTCGCGAGACGGCGGCGCGCGCGGCGTAGGAGGCGGCCGCGTTCAATCCGACGACCGTAGGTGTCTCACCCTCCAGGCGGTGGTACCGGACCGCCGCCCGGATCCGGAATGATGACACCGGAACGCCCGTCCGCGTCCTGTGGGTGGGGGCCGCCCCGGCCGTCGTGCTCGGCCGGGGCCTCCGCCCCGCGTTTTTCGCCCGCCGTTTCGATCGGCCCCGCGTGTCGATCGGGCCCGCGTGTCGATCGGCCAGAGCGACCTGGATTGCTGAGGCATGCTCAACTATGGTGAGCCGTGCTCAGTCAATCGTCCGTTCCGTCGGAGTCGCGGCAGTGATGGATCAACTCGGCCCGCTCCTGCGTCGGATGCGCAAGGACGCCCGGCTGACGCAGGAGCAGTTGGCGGAGCTGTCCGGGGTGAGCGTCAGCACCATCCGCAGGATCGAGACCGGCCGGGCCGCCGACCTGAGGATGCGCACGGTCGGCCAACTTGCCGACGCCCTGGATGCGAACGCCGAGGACCGCCGCGTCCTGGCGGACGCGCTCGCCGGCATGCGGGGCGAGGCGGAACCCGAACCCGTCGCGACGCCGCGGCCGGTGCCGGCGCGTGGGCCCGATCCGGGGTCGGCACCCTCCCGGCTGGGAGCGGCACTCGCGGACGCCGCCGAGGAGTTGGCCCGCGAGGTGCGCCGTCGGCTGCGCCGCGAGGAGGAACACCGGCGTGTGCACGACCCGTTCGCCCTGCCGGTGCGCTGGCGGGCGGCGTCCGGCGTGCCGAGCGACCACCGGGAGAACATCCAGCGCGTCGCACCCGGGGCCGAGGTGCCGGAGTTGGACCTGACGGGCGACCTGCGCGCCGTCGCCGACGTCTACCGGAAGGTGTCGTCGGGCCGCCTGGTGGTCCTGGGTACCGGAGGTTCGGGCAAGTCGGTGCTCGCGATCCGGCTCGCCCTGGATCTGTTGGAGCGTCAGACACCTGCGGATCCGGTGCCGGTGGTGTTCAGCCTCGGCTCCTGGAACCCGGAGTCCACCACGTTGCGCGACTGGATGGCCGACCTGCTGGAGCGGGACCATCCGCACCTGGCACGGCGGGCCGGCAACGGCTCCACGGCGGCGGCCGAATTGGTCCACGGACGCGCCGTCCTGCCGATCCTGGACGGCTTCGACGAGATCGCGGAGCGGCTGCGCGGCCGGGCGCTGGCGGAGCTGAACGAGGCGTTGCAGCCGCTCGTCCTGACCAGCCGCCACGACGAGTTCGCCGAGGCCGCTGAGGCGGTGCGGTCCCCGCTGCTCTGGGCGGCTACGATCGAACTGTGCGAGCTGAGCCTCGCCGACGTACGGCACTACCTGCCCCGGACGGCCCGCTCCACGGTCGACGGCCCATCGCCGTGGCAGCGGGTGCTGGACAGGCTGGACGACGCCGAGGACAGCGCCGAGGCCGGTGGCGGCGACGGGCCCGCCCGCAACCTCGCGGCCGTACTCGCCAGTCCGTTGATGGTGGCACTCGCCCGCACGATCTACAGCGACTCCACCGACCGTGCGCCCACCGAACTGCTGGACGCGACCCGCTTCCCGACCCGGCACGCCATCGAGGAACACCTGCTGGCCGGGTTCGTGCCCTCGCTCTACCGCGAACGCGCGCCCGAACGCTCCTCCGCTGACGACCGGAGCCCCGCGAGCCGCCGTGGCTCCGCGAACCGCCGTGGCTCCGCGAACCGCTGGGCCGCCGACCGTGCCGAGCGGTGGCTCGGCCACCTCGCCCACCACCTCGTCGTGGCCGAGCGCGACCAGCAGGACCTGGCCTGGTGGCGGCTGGCCGCGACCGCCCGGCCCGCCACCCGCGTCCTCGCCGTCGCGGTCGTCTGCGCCGCCGTGGTCACCTGCGCGGACTGGCTGGTCGACGTGGTGGCCGCCGACGGCACCCTGGCACAGGCCCTCCTCGACGGCATCCTGATCGGGCCGGTCACCGGGGCCGGGTTCGCCGCGATGTACGCGGTGGTGATCGGGATCCACGGCCGGACGATCGCCCCGGCGCGCGTCGGCCTGCGGCTGCCGCGCCTGCGGCTCAGCGACCGGACCGACCGGACCGTCCGGACCGGACGGGTCGGCCGCCCGGGGCCCGCGGAGCCGGTGCGGCCCGCAGAGCCGGTGCGGCCCGCGGAGTCGGCGGGGCTCGTGGCGCGGGCCGGGCGCGCGGCGAGGCGGATGACCATGAGGCGCCTCGGCGCGGTCCTGGCCGGAGGGTTCGTGCTGGGTGGCGGGGTGGCGGTCGCCACCGCGCTGGAACGCGCCCTGTTCGACGGCGTGCCGCTGACGGATCCGCAGGTGCTGGAGGGCACGGCGATCAACATGCTCGCCTTCGGCCTGATCTTCGGTTCCGCCACCGGGCTCGGGCTCGTCCTCATGGCGGCGCTGGAATCCCCGCTGGACACGGCGGCCGCCGCCACCCCCGCGGCCCTGCTGGCGGCCAACCGGGCGACGGTGGTGCGCCAACTCGCCATCCTGGCGCCGCTGCTCACCCTCACCATCGCCTTCGGCGGCTTCCTCGTCGCCGACCTGCTCTCCCCGCTCTTCGGCCCGATGTCCTGGGACCTCGCCGACGGGCTGTACCTGGGCGCGGTCGGCGGCCTCGGGGGAGCGCCCGCGTACGCGCTCGCCTTCACGGCCTGGGGCCAGTGGCTGGTGCTCGGCCGGATCTGGCTCCCGCTGACCGGGCGGCTCCCGGCCGATCCCGCGGGCTTCCTCGACGACGCCTACCGCCGGGGTGTGCTGCGCCAGAGCGGCGCCGTCTACCAGTTCCGCCACGCCCGTCTCCAGCACCACCTCGCCCGCGACCACCGCGAGCGCCGGCCGGAGTACGCGTCGGCGCGCTTCCCGGCGGCCCGGCAGCCGGCGGCCGAGGCTGTGGCGGGAGTGGAGGCCGAGTAGGGCGCAGACCGGCGGGGCCGCCACGAGGGGCGGCCCCGCCGACGGTGCGTCAGTGCCCTCGGGCGATCCACTCCTCCAGGTGCGGCGCCTCGGCGCCGATCGTGGTGGTGCCGCCGTGGCCGGTGCGGACCACCGTCTCCGGCGGAAGGGTCAGCAGCCGGTCGGCGATCGAGCGCACGATGGTGGGGAAGTCGGAGAACGACCGCCCCGTCGCTCCCGGTCCACCCGCGAAGAGCGTGTCCCCGGTGAACACGGTGGTGAGCGCCGGCACGTGGAGGCAGATGGCGCCGGGCGCGTGACCCGGCGTGTGAAGGACGTGGAGCTCCGTTCCCGCGACGGTGAGCACCCCACCGTCCGCCAGCTCCCCGTCGGGCTTCCGCTCCGGGTGCGTCTGCTGCCACAGCGGCAGGTCGTCCGGGTGGAGCAGGATCGGCGCGCCGGTGCGGTCGGCGAGCTCGGGGGCCGCGTTCACGTGGTCGTTGTGGGCGTGCGTGCACACGATCGCGGTGACCTCGCGGCCGCCCACGGCGCGAAGGATCGCCTCGGCGTCGTGGGCCGGGTCGACGACCACGACGGCGTGGTCGTCCCCGACCAGCCACACGTTGTTGTCCACCGCCCAGCTGCCGCCGTCCAGGGTGAAGACGCCGGAGGTCTCCAGGTGCTCGACGCGGGCCGCCATCAGAGGACCACCACCGAGCGCAGCACGTCGCCGTCGTGCATCCGGGTGAAGGCCTGCTCGACCTGGTCGAGCGCGATGGTCTCGGTGACGAACGCGTCCAGGTCCAGCCGGCCCTGGAGGTAGAGGTCGATCAGCATCGGGAAGTCGCGCGAGGGCAGGCAGTCGCCGTACCAGGAGGACTTCAGCGCGCCGCCGCGGCCGAACACGTCCAGCAGCGGCAGTTCCAGCCGCATCTCGGGCGTGGGCACGCCCACCAGCACGACGGTGCCGGCCAGGTCGCGGGCGTGGAAGGCCTGCCGGTACGTCTCCGGGCGGCCGACGGCCTCGACCACGACGTCCGCCCCGAAGCCGCCGGTCAGCTCCCGGATCGCCTCGACCACGTCGTCCTGGCCCGGCCCGGAGAGCACGGTGTGCGTGGCGCCGAGCCGTTCGGCGGCCGCCAGCTTCCGCTCGTCCACGTCGACTGCGATGATCTTCGAGGCCCCGGCCAGCCGGGAGCCCATGATCGCCGCGCCGCCGACGCCGCCGCAGCCGATCACGGCGACCGTGTCGCCCCGGCCGACGTTGCCCGTGTTGATCGCCGCGCCGAGCCCCGCCATCACCCCGCACCCGAGCAGTCCGGCCACGGCCGGGGAGGCCGCCGGGTCGACCTTGGTGCACTGCCCGGCGGCGACCAGCGTCTTCTCGGCGAAGGCGCCGATCCCGAGGGCGGGAGAGAGCTCCTGGCCGGTGGCGGCGAGGGTCATCTTCTGCTTCGCGTTGTGGGTGTTGAAGCAGTACCAGGGCCGGCCGCGCAGACAGGCCCGGCACTGGCCGCACACCGCGCGCCAGTTCAGGATGACGAAGTCGCCGGGCGCGACCTCGGTCACGCCCTCGCCGACGGACTCCACGATCCCGGCGGCCTCGTGGCCCAGCAGGAACGGGAAGTCGTCGTTGATGCCGCCCTCGCGGTAGTGCAGGTCGGTGTGGCAGACGCCGCAGGCCTGCACGGCCACCACCGCCTCGCCGGGGCCGGGATCCGGCACGACGATCGTCTCGACGCGCACCGGCTCGCCCTTGCCGGGCGCGACGACTCCTCGGACCTGCTGCGGCATGACGGGACACCTTTCGTACTGCGTTGTGGAGGGAAGCGTTGCGGGGAGGACAGGAGGGGTCAGTTGCTGAGCTTCCCCGCCACCCAATCATGGAAGGCCCCGATGTGGTGCTCACTGGGCACCAACACACCACCACGGGCGTAGGCGCGCGAGTCCATGGCCGGCTGGCAGCGTTCGCACGCCTCGAAGTCCTGGACGTTCACCCGGTGGAACAGCTCCACGGAACGGTCCAGGTCGACTCCCGCGTCCACCACGTCCTTCAGGAAGAGCCAGTCGCACTCGACGACCGTGTGGTCCGCGGCGAGCGGGATCATCCGCAGCACGATCACGTGGTCCGGCACGAGGTTGACGAACACCTGGGGCTTGATCGTGATCGCGTAGTAGCGGCGGTCCTGTTCCTCGGTGACGCCCGGGATCCTCGCGACACCGGCGCTGCCGTCCACGGTGAAGCCCTCCGCCTCCTCGGCGAACTCGGCGCCGTGGCCCACGTAGTACTGCGCAGCGAAGCCGCCCTTGAACTCCGGCAGCATGTCGGTGAGTTCGGGGTGGATGGTGGCGCAGTGGTAGCACTCCATGAAGTTCTCGACGATGAGCTTCCAGTTGGCGCGCACGTCGTAGCGGACGCGCCGGCCCACGGCGAGTTCGTCGGTCTGGTAGTGGTCGATCGCCTTCGGGTCACCCAGCCGCTCGGTGGCGGCGCCCATCACGTCCTCCTCGAAGGACGGCGGTTCCTCGGCCAGGCAGACCCAGACGTATCCGAGCCACTCGCGCACGTGCACGTTGACCAGTCCGTAGGTGGTCCGGTCCACGTCCGGCATGCTGGTGAGGTTGGGCGCGGCGACGAGCCTGCCGTCCAGCCCGTAGGTCCAGGCGTGGTACGGACACTGGAAGGCGCGCTTCACCTCGCCCTCCTCCTGCGTGCACAGGCGGGCGCCGCGGTGGCGGCAGATGTTGAGGAAGGCCTTCACCGCGCCCTCCCGGGTCCGGGTCACCAGCACGCTCTCCCGCCCGACCTGCACGGTGCGGAACTTCCCCGGCGCGTCCAGCTCGGAGGCGCGGACGGCGCAGAACCACATCCGCTCGAAGATCTTCTCCTGCTCCTGGGCGAAGACCTGCGGGTCGGTGTACGCGGAGCCGGGCAGGGTCGGGATGAGGCTGGCGGGCAGCTCGGTCGCGGTCACGTCGGGACACCTTTCAACGGTGGGAGGACACTCAGGGGCGCGAGGACCTGCGCGGGAAACCACGGAAGCGGATGGCCCTGCTGAGCGAGGGCCGTGCCGCGTCAGTGGCTACACACGAATGCGGGCCATCCCTGGATCGAACAGCGGTTCCTCGGCGACGACCGCCGCCAGCAGCTCGCCGAAGTACTCGACGTCCAGCCGCGTGCCGGGCGCGGCCAGCGAGACGGGCAGCCACGCGTACGCGATCGACCTCCCGATCGTGTACCCGTACGCCGCGCTCGTGACGTAGCCGACCGGCGCGCCGTCCGCGGCGCGGACCGGCTCCCTGCCCATGACCACGGCGTGCGGGTCCTCCAGCAACAGTGGCGTCAACCGCCGCTTCGCCGTCTCCTCGCCGAGGCCGACCAGTGCCTCCCGGCCGAGGAAGTCGCCCTTGTCCATCCGGACCGCGAAACCCAGCCCCGCCTCGTAGGGGGTGTGCTCCGCGGTCAGGTCGGTGCCCCAGGAGCGGTAGCCCTTCTCCAGCCGGAGGCTGTTGAACGCGCTGCGTCCTGCCGCCACGACGCCCAGCCGCTGTCCGGCCTGCCACAGCGTGTCCCACAGCCGCTGTCCGGCGTCGGCCGTGGTGTACAGCTCCCAGCCCAGCTCGCCGACGTACGACAGCCGCATGGCCGTGACCGGCACCTCGCCGACGCAGGCCTGCCTCGCCTTGAAGTAGCCGAAGCCGCGGTGCGAGAAGTCCGCGTCGGTCAGCGGCTGGACCAGCTCGCGGGCGAGCGGCCCCCAGACGCCGACGCAGCAGGTGCCGCCGGTGATGTCCCGGATCTGGACGGGGGAGCCGTCCGGGCGGTGGCGGGTGAGCCAGTCCAGGTCGAGCGGGCCGTTCGCGCCGACCTGGAAGCGCTCCGGGCCGAGGCGCGCCACCGTCAGGTCGCTGCGCACGCCGCCCGACTCGTCGAGCAGCAGGGTGTAGGTGACCGCGCCGACCGGCTTGTCCAGCTGGTTGGTGGTCAGGTACTGGAGGAGCTCCAGCGCTCCGGGGCCGGAGACCTCCAGCCGCTTGAGCGGCGTCATGTCGAAGAGCGCGACGCGGGAACGGGTCGCCAGTGCCTCGGCTCCGGCGATCGGCGACCAGTACCGCGACGCCCACGCGCCTCGCCCGGGGATCTGCGCCACCTCCGGCAGTGAGGCGTTGGCCTCGAACCAGTGCGGCCGCTCCCAGCCGGCGCCCTCCAGGAACACCGCTCCCAACTCCCGCTGCCGGGCGTGGAAGGGGCTGACCCGCAGCGGGCGGGGCTGCTCCATCGGCTGGAGCGGGTGGAGGATGTCGTAGACCTCGACGAAGTTCTGGCAACTGCGCTGGTGCACGTACGCCGGTGCCAGCTGCACCTGCTCGAAGCGGTTCAGGTCGCACTCGTGCAGGTCGGTCTGCGACCGGCCGTCCACCAGCCACTGCGCCATCGCCCGGGCCACGCCCGCGGAGTGGGTCACCCAGACGGCCTCCGCGACCCAGAAACCGCGCAGCTCGGGCGCCTCGCCCATGAGCGGGAAGCCGTCGGGCGTGAAGGAGAAGATGCCGTTGAAGCCCTCCTCGACCTTGGTCGCGGCGAGTGCGGGCAGCAGCGTGCGGGCGTCGAGCCAGGACGGCTCGAAGTCCTCCTCGGTGAAGGGCAGCATCGAGGGCATCACCGGGCCACCGGGAGCCGCGACGTCCGTGAGCGGGACCGGCAGCGGGCGGTGTGCGTAGGAGCCGATGCCGATGCGGTCCACGTGCTCGCGGAAGTAGAGGTCGCGGTCCTGGTGCCGCAGGATCGGCCTGGAGGCTTCCAGGAGCTCGGAGTTGTGCCCGGCGAGCGCCGCGAGGGGAGTGGTCCGCGCGTACTGGTGCGCCAGCGGCACCAGCGGGACGGTGAGCCCGGCCATCGCGCCGAGCTTCGGTCCCCAGAACCCGGCGCAGGAGACCACCACGTCGGCGGGGAAGGATCCGTGTTCGGTGGTGACGGCCGTGACCCGCCCGCCGCTCGACTCGACCCCGGTCACCGCGTGGTGCCCGAGGAAGCGCGCGCCGCGCCCGATCGCCAGACGGGCCTGGGCCTCGGCCGCGCGCAGCGCCTTGGCCAGTCCGTCGTCGGGGGTGTGCAGGCCGGCCAGCACCTGCCCGCGGTCCAGCAGCGGGTGCAGCTCCACGCACCGGTCGGCGTCGACCAGTTCGGCGCGGATGCCCCACGAGGCGGCGTAGCCGTGCCGGCGCCGCAGTTCCTCGACGCGTTCCGGTGTGGTCGCCACCTCCAGGCCGCCGACCTGGCGGAAGCACCACGCTCCGTCGAGCGTCAGCGCCGTGTACTTCTCGACGGTGTAGCGGGCGAACTCTGCCATCGCCTTTGACGCGTTGGTCTGGAAGACGAGACCGGGAGCGTGGGAGCTGGAGCCGCCGGTGGCGAAGAGGGGACCCTGGTCGAGCACGGTGACGTCGGTCCAGCCGCGCGCCGTGAGCTCCTCGGCCAGTGCGCAGCCCACGATCCCGGCGCCGACGATCACGACTTTCGGATGAGCGGTCAAGTGATCCATCCCCTCGGGGAGTTGGGTGATCCACTGTGACTGTTGCCTATAGCGCAATGAATTGCGTGATGTGAAACAGACTCAGTTCCCGGAGCGTGCCTGTCAAGACTTCGGGCGGTGGCCGGCCCCTCGTCAGCCCCCTTGACACCCTCTTTGCGCCACTTCCATACTCGGCGACACGTTGCGAATGAAGGTCAATGTTTCTCATCACGCAACATGCGAGGAGGCGGCTGCTCATGCGGCCCGAGGTCCGCACCAACTCCCTGTTCATCGACGGCTCCTGGACCGCTGCCGAGGGCGGCGGCGAACGGATCGTCACCAACCCCTATGACGCGACCGAACTGGCCACCGTGGCGGAGGCGTCGACCGCCGACGTGGACCGCGCGGTGCGCGCCGCCCGCGCCGCGTTCGACGCGGGCGGCTGGGCCCACGCGCCCGCCGCGCGCCGCGCCGCCGTCCTGACGGCTACGGCCGACGCGCTCCAGGAGCACCGCGCGGAGCTGGCCCGGCTGGAGACCCTCGACACGGGCAAGACGCTCGCCGAGAGCCGCTACGACGTCGACGACTCCACCGCCGTGCTGCGCTACTACGCCGCGCTGGTCACCACCGAGGCCGGCCGAACCGTCGACACCGGCCGGGCGGACGCGGTCAGCCGCGTCGTCCACGAGCCGGTCGGCGTCTGCGCGTTGATCACGCCGTGGAACTATCCGCTGTTGCAGATCACCTGGAAGCTGGCCCCGGCGCTCGCGGCGGGCAACGCCGTCGTCGCCAAGCCCAGCGAGGTCACCCCGCTCACCACGGTCCGCCTCTTCGAGCTGCTCCAGGAGCGGCTGGACGAGGCCGGCGCACCGGCCGGGACGGCCAACCTCGTGCTCGGCGGCGGCGCGGTCGGCGCGGCGCTGGCCGAGCATCCCCTGGTGGACCTGGTCTCCTTCACCGGCGGTCTCGCCACGGGACGGTCCGTCATGCGCGCGGCCGCCGAGACGGTCAAGAAGGTCGCCCTCGAACTCGGCGGGAAGAACCCCAACATCGTCTTCGCCGACGCCGACCTGACCACGGCCGTCGACTACGCGCTCACCGCCGCCTTCCTCCACTCCGGCCAGGTCTGCTCCGCGGGGTCCCGGCTGCTGCTGCAACGCGGGCAGCACGAGGAGTTCATCACCGAGCTGGCCCGCCGCGCGGAGAGGATCCGGCTGGGCGACGGCCTCGCCAAGGGCACCGAGTGCGGCCCGCTCGTCTCCGCCGAGCACCGCGCCAAGGTGGAGCGCCATCTCGCGGGCGCCCTGGCCGAGGGCGCCGTCCTGCGCGCGGGCGGCGCCCGCCCCACCGAACCGGAGCTCCAGCAAGGGTACTTCCTGCGCCCCACCGTCCTCTCCGGCTGCCACCCCGGCATGGCGGTGGTCCGCGAGGAGGTCTTCGGCCCGGTGCTGACCGTCGAGCTCTTCGACGCGGAGGACGAGGTCGTCGCCCTGGCCAACGACACCCCCTACGGTCTGGCCGGCGCCGTGTGGACCAAGGACGCCGGACGGGCCGAACGCGTCGCACAGCGCCTGCGTCTCGGCACCGTGTGGATCAACGACTACCACCCCTATGTGCCGCAGGCCGAGTGGGGCGGTTTCAAGCAGTCCGGCACCGGCCGTGAACTCGGCCCCTCCGGCCTGCGCGAGTACCAGGAAGCCAAGCACATCTGGCGCACGATCGACCCCGCACCGCAGTACTGGTTCGCCGACTGACCCACTCGCACTCGCCGCACGGCACCGGGAGCGCCCATGAGCACATCGGAAACGACCGCCGCACCCAGAGAACCGGGCCACGACACCCATGATCTGGCCCGTTTCGGTTACCGGCAGGAGCTGGAGCGCTCGCTCGGCTCCTTCTCCAGCTTCGCCGCCGGATTCAGCTACATCTCCATCATGACCGGCGTCTTCCAGCTCTTCGGCTTCGGCTTCGGCGCGGGCGGCCCGGCGTTCATCTGGTCCTGGCCGCTGGTCTTCCTCGGCCAGCTCGCCGTCGCGCTCTGCTTCGCGGAGATGGCCGGCCAGTTCCCGCTGGCCGGCGGCGTCTACCAGTGGTCCAAGCAGATCGCCCGCCCGGTCACCTCGTGGATGTCCGGCTGGATCATGGCGATCGGCGCGGTGGTCACCGCGGCAGCCGTGGCCGTCGCCTACCAGGTGATCCTGCCCCAGGTCTCGCTCGCCTTCGAGATCGTGGGCGGAGCCTCCGACGCGGGGCAGACCGCGACGCCGAACGGCGCCAGGAACGCGATCCTGCTGGCGCTCGGCCTGGTGGTGTTCACCACGATCGTCAACCTCGTCGGCGTGCGACTGATGGCGAAGATCAACAACTTTGGCGTCGCGGTCGAACTCACCGGCGTCACCCTGCTGATCGTCATGCTCGCGGTCCACATCCACCGGGGTCCGCAGGTTGTCCTGAAGACGGCCGGTACCGGCACCGGCCACTCCTGGGGCTATCTCGGCGCGTTCCTGGTCGCCTCGATCATGAGCGCCTACGTCTTCTACGGCTTCGACACGGCCGGCGCGTTGGCGGAGGAGACCAAGGAGCCGCGTCGGCACGCCCCGCGCGCCATCATCCGGGCGATCTCGGCCGCGTTCCTTGCGGGCGGACTGCTCATGCTGATCGGCATGATGGCCGTCGGCAACATCAACGCCCAGGAGCTGGGCACGCTCGGCATGCCGTACCTCATCAAGTCGACGCTGGGCACGGGCCTCGGCGACGCCTTCCTGGTCTGCTCGGCGATCGCCATCACGGTCTGCTGCCTGGCCGTCCAGACGGCCGCGATCCGGCTTCTGTTCGCCATGGCGCGGGACGGGCGGCTGCCGTTCGGCAAGGCCATCGCCAAGGTCTCGCCGCGCTCCAAGACGCCGGTGGCGCCGGCGCTCATCACGGGCGTGCTGACGATCGCGCTGCTGCTGGTCAACATCGGCAACCAGCGGGTCTTCTACATCCTCACCTCGGTCGCGATCATCCTCTTCTACATCCCCTACCTGATGGTCACCGGCCCGATGCTGGTGCGCCGCCTGCGCGGCGAGTGGCCGCGCCCGGACCACGGCCCCTACTTCAACCTCGGCCGGTGGGGCACTCCCGTGAACGCCTTCGCAGTCCTGTACGGCGCGGCCATGACGGTCAACCTGGCGTGGCCCCGCGCGGCGGTGTACGGCAGCGACCACTGGTACTACCAGTGGGGGGCGATCGTCTTCACCGCGGTCATCACCGCGGTGGGCCTGGGTCTCTACCTGCGCTACCGCCGCGGCGTAGCCGCGTCTGCCGCGCCCCTGGAGCTGGTCCCGGAGACCTGACCGCCCACGCGCCGGCGACGCCCTCGGACGAGGAGGCCGAGGGCGTCGCTGACGCGCGCGGGCAAGCGGAGGGAGCGCGGATCGAACGCGCGCAGGGTCGCCCCTGACGACGGCTTAGCAAGCCGCTGCCTTACCACTCGGCCACCCCTCCGTGGTGCTCCCACCCTGGGAACGGGAGGGGCGCCGAGCCAAGGGGTTTTCCTTCAGCGGTTTTCCTTCAGCGGGTGCGTACGTACCCCAGGCGGGTCGAGACCTGCTCCGCCGCCTCCCGCACCGCCTGCGCCACCTCGGCGAGGCGCGGCTCGGCCAGGCGGAAGGACGGGCCGGAGGCGCTGATCGCCGCCACGACCTGGCCGTTGTGGGCGAAGACCGGTGCGGCGACGGCGTTGAGGCCGGTCTCCAGCTCCTCGACCGTGCAGGCGTAGCCGTCCTTGCGGGCGGTCTCGAGCTGGCGCCGCAGGCGGGCCGGATCGGTGACGGTCTGCGTGGTGAAGCGTTCCAGCGGGTCCGCGAGCCGTGCGGCCAGCGCCTGCTCCGGCAGGTGTGCGAGCAGCACCTTGCCGCTGGAGGTGGCGTGCAGCGGCGTGCGCTGACCGACCCAGTTGTGTGTCGTGATCGCCGAAGGACCCAGCACCTGCTCGATGTTGACCGCGGCGTCGACGTCGAGGATCGCCACGTTGATGGTCTCCGCGACCTCGACCGCGAGCCGCTCGCAGACCGGCCGGCTCTGCTGCGACAGGTCCAGCCGCACCGTCGCCGCGCCCGCGAGGCGGACCAGGCCCAGGCCGAGGCGGTACTTGCCGCGCTCGCCCGGCTGCTCGACGAGACCGCGCAGCTCCAGCGCCGCGACCAGCCGGAACGCCGTGGACTTGTGCACGCCGAGCTCGGCGGCGATCTCCGTGACGCCCGCTTCGCCGCGCGCGGCCAGGAGTTCGAGGATCGTGACGGCGCGGTCCACCGACTGCACGGGGGACTCGCCGGGCTGCACACCGTTGCTCATGGCGCAACAGTATGCCTGCGCGAGCGGCCTGCGGACCCTCTTGACAGTACTTCAGGTCAGGGAAACCATGTTGCGCATACCGAATCCTGTTGCGTGATACGCGACACTCTGGAGGTTCCGAGTGATCACGGTCTGCCGGATCGACGACCTGCCCCCCGGTGAGGCGCTCCGTGTGACGCAGGGCGTCCCCGTTCCCATCGCCGTCTTCAACGCCGACGGTGTTCTCTACGCCGTCGACGACACCTGCACGCACCAGGACGCGTCCCTGGCGGACGGCTGGCTCGAGGGCTGTCTGGTCGAGTGCCCGCTGCACGCGAGCTCCTTCGACCTGCGCACCGGTCGCCCCACCTGTCCGCCCGCGAAGGCCGCTCTGCGCACCCACCGGGTCGACGTCGTGGACGGCCTGGTGCTGCTCCAGGTGACCGCCACCGACACCGTGGGGGAACCCGCGTGAGGAGCGTCCTGGTCGTCGGGGCCTCGCTGGCGGGTCTCGGCACCGTCCGCGCGCTGCGCGAGGAGGGTTTCGAAGGGGCGATCACGGTCGTGGGGGAGGAGCGCCGACTGCCCTACGACCGCCCGCCGTTGTCCAAGCAGTTCCTGGCCGGGGAGCTCGACGCGCACGACCTCGCGCTCGGCGACGCGCAGGAGTACCAGGACCTCGACGCCGACTGGCTGCTCGGCGCACGCGCCGTGCGGCTCGATCCGGGGGCGCGCACGGTCACCACGTCCGACGGCCACGAGCTGCGCACGGACGCGGTCGTCATCGCGACCGGGGCCGCCGCGCGCACCCTGCCGGGTGTCCGGGAGCTCGCCGGCGTGCACACCCTGCGCACGCTGGAGGACGCCGAGGCGCTGCGCGCCGGGCTCACCACCGGCCGGCCCGCGGTCGCCGTCGTCGGCGCCGGTTTCATCGGCGCGGAGGTGGCCTCCACCGCACGGGCGATGGGGCTGGACGTCACCGTGATCGAGGCCGCCGAGGTGCCGCTGGAGCGCGTCCTCGGGCCGGAGATGGGCCGGGTCTGCGCCTCGTTCCACGCCGAGCACGGCGTCCGGTTGCTGAGCGGGGTCGGTGTCGCAGGGCTGGAGGGCGCGGGGCCGAAGGGCGCCGGCCGGGTCACCGGCGTGCGGCTGGCGGACGGGCGGCTCGTCCCCGCCGACGTCGTCCTGGTCGGCGTCGGGGCCCGCCCCGCGACCGACTGGCTCGACGGCTCCGGGCTGCGCGTCGAGGACGGCGTCGTCTGCGACGCGGGCTGCGCCACGGAGGTCCCCGGTGTGGTCGCCGTGGGCGACGTCGCCCGCTGCCTGGACCTGTTCACCGGCGGCCACACCCGCGTCGAGCACTGGACCAGCGCCACCGAGCAGCCCCGCACCGCCGCCCGCACCCTGCTGACCGGCGTCTCGGCGCCGGCCCCCGCCAGCGCGCCGTACTTCTGGTCCGACCAGTACGGCTCCCGCATCCAGTTCGCCGGCCACGTCCGGCCCGGCGACGTGCCGCAGGTCGTCGAGGGCGAGCCGGCCGGCCGCCGCTTCGCGGCCGTGTACCGGCGCGAGGGCCGTCCCGTCGCCGTACTGGCGGTCGATCAGGCCAAGGCCTTCGGCCGCCTGCGCCGTACTCTCACGCCCGCCGTCGTCGCCCTTCCCCGCCCCGCCTGACCGGAGGAAGCCACGCCATGAGCCTGTTGAACGAATCCCTGCACAGCCTCGACCCCGAGGTCGCCGCCGCGGTGGACGCCGAGCTGCACCGCCAGCAGTCGACCCTGGAGATGATCGCCTCCGAGAACTT
>NZ_JBGCCA010000016.1:0-172073 GCF_041261265.1 Streptacidiphilus sp. MAP12-33 | reverse complement strand
CGACGCCCCCGACGACTCCCCGGGCGAGAGCGCAAGAGCCGGGTGAACCGGACAACCACCCGCCCGCAACGCCTCCAGGTCCGCGACCACCGTCAGATGCGGACGCTGCCCACCCGTCATCGGCAACCGGCCCCCGTCCAACACCAACCCCGTCACCACCTCCAGGCCATCCCCCATCCGCTCCGCGTGCGTCCGCGTCTCCCCCACCACCGCAGTACCCATCGCCGCCTCCAACGCCGTCCGCAACCGCTCCCCCACCAACGGCGACAACTCCCCCGACAACACCCAGAACGGATCGCCCGTCGTGCCCGTCCGCGACAACCGCACCCACGACTGAAAAGGCCTCGGCGCCCCAACCTCCGCGCCGGCGTCCCCCTCCGGCACCAGATGGATGTGCAACTGCCGGGCCACCTGACGCACCTGCGCCAGATGCAACCCAGGGGCGTGCTCCACCATCAACCCCGCCGCCCGCTCCCGCGCCACCTCGTCCTCGATCGGCGCCAGCTCCCGCGCCACCACCTCCACCTGATCCGCCGACAACCACCCCGCCGCCTGCGCCGCCCGCACCCCCGGCAACCGATCCAACTCCCGCGCCAACACCACCAACCGCCCCGCCCGACCCTGCGACATCTGCGCATGCGTCCGCAGAAACCCCTTCGTCGACCGCGACCGCACCGCCAACGCCCCACCCGACCGGTCGAACACCGCCAACCGACGCAACTTCTCCGCCGCCAACCGCTCCTCGAACCGCTCCAACGCCAACACCTGCTCCGCCAGAAACTGAGCACCCCCAGCCAGCAACACCTCATCCCCCTCCCCCGCCAAACCCTCCAACACCCCCACCACACCAACCGGCAACGTCCGCAACGGATCCACCACAGAACCAGAACCAGCAGAAGCAGAGGAAGACGAAGAAGGGGAAGGGGAAGAAGAAAGGGAGGAGGAAAGAGAAGAGGGAGACTGGCGAGAAGAAACCGGGGTCAACGGGTCGGCCAGAAAAGCATCCCCAAGCGAGGGAAAACCCCCACCCATGGACGCCTCTCCACCCTCACA
Organism: Streptacidiphilus sp. MAP12-33; assembly: GCF_041261265.1. NCBI lineage: Bacteria > Bacillati > Actinomycetota > Actinomycetes > Kitasatosporales > Streptomycetaceae > Streptacidiphilus > Streptacidiphilus sp. MAP12-33. The sequence continues at coordinate 171,020 of NZ_JBGCCA010000016.1, read as the reverse complement.
CCCGCCCCCGAACATCGAGGCGTCCATAGAACAAGTCTGACACCCGATCCCCTCCCGCACCATCACTCACAAGGGTGAAAAACCCCAGCTCAGAGGCGATTTGGGCACATCATCAGCGCGGCACCAGGGCCAGCACCTGCCCCTCCTGCCCGAACCCGTGTGCCAGGTCCAGCCGCAGCCGCAGGTTGCCGATCCGGGCCAGCACCAGGCCGACCAGGCCGGCCGCACCCGCCGAGACCAGCCCGCAGGCCATCAACCCGACCCGGGGCCCGTACTGCTGGGTCAGCCAGCCCACCACCGGTGCGCCCACCGGCGTTCCACCGGCGAAGACCATCATGAACAGGCTCATCACCCGGCCGCGCATCTCCGGAGCCGTCCGCAGCTGCACCAGCGCGTTCGCCGCCGTGTTGAACGTCAGCCCGAGCAGGCCGACCAGGGTCAGCAGCGTCGCGAACGCCCAGAAGTCCGGCGCCAGACCCGCGAGGGCCTCCAGCAGGCCGAAGCCCAGCGCTGCCGCGACCAGCAGTCGCAGCCTGGGACGGGCACGCCGAGCCGCCAGGAGGGCGCCGACCAGCGAGCCGACCGCCAGCGCGGTGTTGAGCAGACCGTACTGGCCGGGTCCGACATGGAAGACCGAGTAGGCGAAGCCGGAGAGCAGGGTCGGGAAGTTGAACCCGAAGGTGCCGATGAACCCGATCAGGACGATCGGCCAGATCAGGTCCGGACGCTCCGCGACGTAGCGCAGACCCTCCTTCAACTGGCCCTTCTCGCGCGGCAGCTGGGGCTGGCGGCGCAGCTCGCTGCTGCGCATGGCCATCAGGCCCAGGATCACGGCGCCGAAGGACAGCGCGTTGACCGCGAAGGCCCAGCCCGGGCCGACCGCCGCCATCAAGGCACCCGCGATGGCGGGTCCGACCAGCCGCGCGGTCTGGAAGTTGGCTGAGTTGAGGCTGACGGCGTTGGCCAGGTCGGACTTGCCGACCATCTCCACGACGAAGGTCTGCCGGGCGGGGTTGTCCACCACGGTCACCAGGCCCAGCAGGAAGGCGAACACGTAGATGTGCTCGGCCCGGACGACCCCGGCGAGGGTCAGCGCGGCCAGGCCCGCCGCGAGCAGGCCCATGGCGCCCTGGGTGGCCATCAGCAGCTGCCGCTTCGGAAAGCGGTCGGCGAGCACGCCGCCGAACAGGCCGAACAGCAGCACCGGCAGGAACTGCATGGCCGTGGTCACGCCCACGGCGAAAGCGCTGCCCGTCAGGCTGAGCACCAGCCAGTCCTGGGCGATGCGGGAGATCCAGGTGCCCGAGTTGGACACCACCTGTCCCGCGAAGAAGTAGCGGTAGTTGCGGTTGTGCAGGGCGGAGAACATGCCTCCGCGCTTGGTGCTTCTGAACTCGTTCTCGTAGGTGCGGATCGTCTGGGCTCGGGTGGTCTCTGACTCTTCGTGCGACGAATGCAAAACTGCGCGTCCCCTGTGCGGTTGTGCGGCTGTCCTCTGTTCTCTCTCCTCCGAATGCCTGAGTGCTGTCACCGACGTCCGACGTCGTCGTCGGATGTCGTCGTGCGTTTCAGAGTTGCGCGAGCTTCTCCAGGACGGGCGCGGCGGCGCGAAGCACCGCCCACTCCTCCTCGGTCAGCCCGGAGCTGAGCTGGGCGAGCCAGGCGTCCCGCTTGGCCCGACTCTGGTCGAGAATGCTCTCGGCCTGCTCGGTACTGCTGACGACCACCTGCCGGCGGTCCTGGGGGTGCGGCTCGCGCCGCACCAGACCCTTCTCCTCCAGCATCGCGATGATCCGGGTCATCGACGGCGGCTGCACGTGCTCGCGCCGGGCGAGCTCTCCCGGGGTGGCGCTCCCGCATCGCGCGAGCGTGGCCAGGACCTGCATCTCTGTGGGCGTGAGAGACTCCTCCACCCGCTGGTGGCGCAGCCGCCGCGCCAAACGCATCACCGCGGACCGCAGCGTGGCCACGGCCACGTCGTCCGCCACGGACGTCTCGTCCGCCACAGCGGCATCGTCCGTCGGCTCCGGCAACTCAGGCATATTAGTTACCCTAGCTCATTACCTTTGCTAAGGAAACGGGATATCACGGTGGTGTCGCCGAGGTCACAGCCGTCAGGGCGGCCACCGTCACGGATGGGCGAAGGACTCGTCGGGCCGAAGCGCGCCCGTTCTCCACGCGGTCGCCCAGCGCGGCAGGCGGGAGGAGCTGTCGCTGGAGCCGCACGAGTACTCCCACGAACTCCTGGCTTTCGTGCTGGACGTGGGGAAGCGCCAGTGGAGCGCCGCTTTCGCGAGATCACAGAACGCACCGCCTGTGCGCACGATTCAGTCACAAATCCGCCGGAGGGCAGAACGACGGGCCGATTGCACAGGCGGCGCCACTAACGTGCCGGGCACGCGCGCTCCCGGGCGCGCGGCCCGCGCCGACGCCCGCTTCGGCACCGACCTGCGAAGAGACCGCCACGTGAGCCTCACCGGCAACGCCTTCTTCTACACCCTCGTCGTCGCGACGGTGGTCGCCATCCTGGTCACGCTGTGGGCGTGGAAGGCGGTGCGCGGACCCAGGTACGCGCAGCGGCTGCAGCGGGTGGCGCTGATCTGCCTGTGCCAGATCACCTCCATCGCGGTGGTGGCGGTATGGATCAACAACTCCAACGGGCTGTACACCTCCTGGTCCGACCTGTTCGGGCAGAGCGCGAGCAGTGTCGCGCTGCCGAAGGCCGACGTGCACCCGTCCCGGGCGGTGTTCATCCCCGGCCAGGACGGCTTCGAGACCACCGTCTACAAGGGGCCGGTCTCCGGGCTGAGCGGCCGGATCCAGGTCTGGACGCCTCCGCAGTACACGCAGCCGCGCTACCGCAAGGACAGCTTTCCCGTCATCGTGCTGCTGCACGGGTACCCCGGCTCGACCAAGACCTGGCTGGCCGACGGAAAGATGCCCCAGTCGCTGGCCGCGATGATGGAGAAGGGCACCCTGAAGCCCGCCGTCGTCGTGGTGCCCTCGATCGATCCCAGCGGCCACAACACCGACTGCACCGACTCCGACGGGGTCAGGAACGGCACCTGGCTCGGCACCGACGTGCCGAACATGATCAAAAAGCAGTTCCGGGTCCTGGACAACGCCCACGCCTGGGGGCTGGTCGGGATCTCGACCGGCGGCTACTGCGCCGTGCGGATGGTGCTGAAGCACCCGGACCGCTTCGCCTCGGCGGTGGCCCTCAGCCCGGACGACTTCCACGGCGACCCGGCGAACGTGACCACCAAGGGCGTGCTCGCCGCCGAGAACCCCATCGCCCTGCTGCGCGCGACCGGCCCGCAGACGGACGTCTCGATCCTGGTCGCGACCAGCGTCAACGACCGCTACAGCACCCCGGCGAACGCCGACGCGCTGAGCACGGCGGCCAAGTACCCCGTCAAGGTGGCGACGCCGCTCCTGCTCAAGGACGGCGGGCACAACTGGGGCACCTGGATCTCGACCTATCCCGCGGTCTTCGCCTGGCTGAACCACCTGCTGGAGGCCCCCCGGCTGCAGGCCGGCCCCCACCCGGCCGCACCGCCCAAGGCCGTCACCCCCAAGACCGCCACGCCCACGGCCACGCACAGCTGAGAACGTGCGAGTACCGCGGTCCGGCCCCCGGTGGGCGACCGACAGGGCAGCGGGTTCAGGAGAGAACACGTGACAGCGCAGGACATCACTCTGACTGTCGATCGGGACCGGGTCCACGCGGGGGACGAGGAGTACCCGCCGTTCCGCATGATCCGTGAGACGCGTTCCCTGCCCGGGGACATCACGGTCGGCGAGGCCCTCGACGTCCTCACCCGCGGCAGCGACCGCTACCACCTGGCCTCCGTCGCGGGAGGCGCGCCCTGGGCGCTGCACGGGGGCCCGGAGGTGGAGAAGCCCGGTGCGGACCGCGGTGTCGCGCTCGCCGTCATCGCCGCGGGCCAGGGCCGGGCCGAAGAGCCCAGGTGGCTCGTCGATGTGGGCCTCCCGCTGTCACGCCTGGCGGGTGCGAACGGGAGCGTGGCGTTCTACTTCCGGTACCTCAGGAGCGCCGACCCGGAGCAGACCTGGGAACGCCTCCGCGAGGCCTGAGCAGGCCGAGCAGCCGGGCGAACACACGGGGGCGGCGGCCGATCGCGGTCCGCCGCCCCTGTGTCAGGCGCTCAAGCGCTCGGCTACTGCCCGATGTGCAGGGCCGGCATCAGGTAGTAGAAGGTGAACACCGCCGCCACCACGTACAGCGGGATCGGCACCTCGCGCCAACGCCCGGTGGCGATGCGCAGGATGCAGAAGACGATGAAGCCGATGCCGATCCCGTTGGTGATCGAGTAGGTGAACGGCATGATGATCATGGTCAGGAATGCCGGGATGGCGATGGTGAAGTCCGCCCAGTCGATGGACTTGATGCCGCTGGCCATGATCAGGAAGCCGACGACCAGCAGGGCGGGCGTCGCAGCCTGACTCGGGACCATGGTGGCGAGCGGGGTGAGGAAGAGCGCCGCGACGAAGAAGAGGCCCGTGACGACGGAGGCGAGGCCGGTGCGGGCGCCCTCGCCGACGCCGGTGGTCGACTCGGCGAAGCAGGTGCCGGCCGAGCTGGAGGTCGCGCCGCCGGTGAGGGTCGCGATGCCGTCGATCATCAGGACCTTGTTCATGCCCGGCAGGTTGCCCTGCTTGTCGAGGAGGTGGGCCTCCTCGGCGACGCCCAGCACGGTGCCCATGGCGTCGAAGAAGCAGGACAGCAGCACCGTGAAGACGAAGAGGATGCCGGTGAGCACGCCCACCTGGCTGAAGCCGCCGAAGAGCGAGACCTTGCCCAGCAGGCCGAAGTCCGGGGTCGCGACGGGGTTGTGCGGCAGCGCCGGGACGGTGAGGCCCCAGGAGTCGGCCGGGACCTTGGCGATCTTGTCGACGATCATCGCGAAGACGGTGGCGACCACGATGGAGATCAGGATCGCGCCCGGGACCTTGCGGACCAGCAGGATCAGGGTCAGCAGCGCGCCGATGACGAAGACCAGGGTGGGCCAGCCGTTCAGGTGGCCGTTGCCGCCGAGCTGGAGCGGGACGGTGGTGTGCGCGGCGTCCGGGATGCGGGTGACGAAGCCGCCGTCGACCATGCCGATCAGGGCGATGAAGAGGCCGATGCCGATGGCGATGGCCTTGCGCAGGCTGAGCGGGACGGCGGCCATGACGCGCTCGCGCAGGCCCGTGGCGACCAGCACCATGATCGCGACGCCGGCCAGGACGACCATGCCCATCGCGTCCGGCCAGGTCATCTTCGGGGCGAGCTGCAGCGCGACGACACTGTTGACGCCGAGGCCGGCCGCGAGCGCGATCGGCACGTTGGCGAAGACGCCCATCAGCAGCGTGGTGAAGCCGGCGGTGATGACCGTCGCGGTGACCAGCTGGCCGCTGTTCAGGTGGTGGCCGAACTTGTCCGTCGCCGAGGACAGGATGATCGGGTTCAGCACGATGATGTAGGCCATCGCGAAGAACGTCGCGGCGCCACCGCGGATCTCACGGCCGAGGCTGGAGCCCCGCTCGGAGATCTTGAAGAAGCGGTCCAGGCCGTTGTGGGGAGCCTGGGGCCCAGGATCAGCGGGCGAGGTCGTGGCGGGGGCAGCCGACGAGGTCATGGATCGGATTCCTGGTTCGAGCAGAAGGGCAAGGCAGAGGATCAAAGCAAAGGAGCAAGGAGCAAGGAGCAAAGGATCAGCGCAGGTGATCAAGCCAGATGATCAACAAAGCCCGAGCGAGAGTTCGAGCGCGTCCAGTATCAAATAAACAAAAAGTTTTAGCCATCTGCGCGCGTAGACTGTGCAAAGCTCCAACCAAGCCCGCCAAGGTACGCTCAGCAGCGTGAAGATGCCCGGCCTCGTCAGGACGACAACGAAGCTCCCCGCCGCGCCGCCCATGGAGGCGAACGACGTCGCCATCGTGACCGGTGGCACGGTGCTGTGGCTGGTCGGCTTCCTGGTGCTGCTGCCCTTCCACTCCTCCATGGCCGCGCACGGCCGCGGGAACTGGCAGTGGATCTGCCTGGCCGGGTTCGGGCTCGGGCTCATCGGCGTCTGGTACTGCCGGGCGCGCCGCAACGCCATCCGACGTGCCGCGGCGCTGCGCGAGGCGGCCGAGGGTGACGCGGACCGGCGAGCCCAGCAGGCGACGGACCAGTAGCCGACCTAGGGTCGGGCGTATGACCAGCACGCTGCCGACCCTCACCGGACTGACCGATGCCGAGGTGGCGCAGCGTGTCGCCGCGGGACAGGTGAACGACGTCCCGCTGCGGTCCAGCCGGTCGACGGCCGAGATCGTCCGGGCCAACGTCTTCACCCGGTTCAACGCGATCATCGGCTCACTGTTCGTCGTCATCCTGGTGGTCGGACCGATCCAGGACGGACTGTTCGGCTTCATCATCGTCGCCAACACCGGCATCGGCATCGTCCAGGAACTGCGGGCCAAGAAGACCCTCGACAACCTCGCCGTGATCGGCGAGGCCAAGCCGCGGGTGCGGCGCGACGGGCGGACGGTCGCGGTCAGCAACAGCGAGGTGGTACTCGGCGACCTGGTGGAGCTGGGCTCCGGCGACAAGATCACCGTCGACGGCGAGGTGGCCGAGGCCGAGGGTCTGGAGATCGACGAGTCGCTGCTGACCGGCGAGGCCGACCCGGTCCACAAGAAGCCGGGCGATCCGGTGCTCTCGGGCAGCTTCGTGGTGGCCGGCGGCGGGGCGTTCACGACCACCAAGGTCGGACGCGAGGCCTACGCCGCGCAGCTCGCCGAGGAGGCGAGCCGGTTCACGCTCGTCCAGTCGGAGCTGCGCAGCGGCATCGACACGATCCTGCGCTTCATCACCTACCTGCTGATCCCGACGGCGATCGGACTGGTCCTCAGCCAGCTCTACGTCTCCCGCAGCGACGTGCGCGAGGCGATCCGGCGGATGGTGGCGGGGATCGTGCCGATGGTGCCGGAGGGGCTGGTGCTGCTGACCTCCGTCGCCTTCGCGATCGGCGTGGTGCGGCTCGGACGCAAGCAGTGCCTGGTGCAGGAACTGCCCGCGATCGAGGGGCTGGCCCGCGTCGACACCGTCTGCCTGGACAAGACCGGCACGCTGACCGAGGGCGGCATGGACGTCGAGGAGGTCCGGGTCCTCGGGAGTGCGAGCCCGGAGGGCGGACGCCGCGAGGACGTCGAGCACGCTCTCGGCGCGCTGGGCACCGCCGACCCGCGGCCCAACGCCAGCCTCCAGGCGATCATCGACGCCTACCCGGAGACGGCGGGCTGGACCGTGGTGGAGGCCGCCGCGTTCTCCTCGGCGCGCAAGTGGTCGGGCGCCGAGCTGCGCGAGGGGACCACCGGCGCGGTCGCGACGTGGCTGCTGGGCGCGCCCGACGTGCTGCTGCCGCCCGGGAGCCCGGCGCTCGCGGAGGTGGACGAGCTGGGCGCGCAGGGACTGCGGGTGCTGCTGCTGGCCCGCACGCCGACGCCGCTGGACGCGCCGGACCCGGCGGTGGGCCTCGTGCCGCAGGCCCTGGTCGTGCTGCGGCAGCGGGTACGCCCGGACGCGGCCGACACGCTGCGGTACTTCGAACGGCAGAACGTCGCCGCCAAGGTCATCTCGGGTGACAACGCGCTCTCGGTCGGCGCGGTGGCGTCCTCGCTCGGACTGCCGGGCGCGCAGGACCCGATGGACGCGCGCCGGCTGCCCGACGCCGCCACCGAGGGCCTCGCGGACGCGGTCGAGGGGCACTCCGTCTTCGGCCGGGTCACCCCGCAGCAGAAGCGCGACATGGTCGGCGCGCTGCAGTCGCGCGGCCACCACGTCGCGATGACCGGCGACGGCGTCAACGACGTGCTGGCGCTCAAGGACGCGGACATCGGCGTGGCGATGGGCTCGGGCAGCGAGGCGACCCGGGCGGTCGCCCAGATCGTGCTGCTGGACAACCGGTTCTCCACGCTGCCGCTGGTCGTCGCCGAGGGCCGTCGGGTGATCGGCAACATCGAGCGCGTCGCCAACCTGTTCCTGGTGAAGACCGTCTACGCCGTCCTGCTGGCGCTCGCGACGATCATCTGCCGGGTGCCGTACCCGTTCCTGCCGCGCCACTCCACCGTGCTGAGCGGGCTGACCATCGGCATCCCCGCCTTCTTCCTGGCACTCGCGCCGAACAACGAGCGGGCCCGGCCCGGCTTCGTGCGCCGGGTGCTGCGGTTCGCCGTCCCGGCCGGGATCATCGCGGGGGGCGCGGCCTTCACCTCCTACATGCTGGCGCGCGCGAACCACACGACCGGGCAGGTGGCCGACACCTCCACGGCGACGCTGACGCTGTTCATCGTGGCGCTGTGGGTGCTGGCGATCATCGCGCGGCCGTACGCGCTGTGGAAGCTGGTGCTGGTCGCGCTGATGGGCCTGGGCTTCGTGCTGGTGATGACGGTGCCGTGGGCGCAGAACTTCTTCCAGCTGCACCTGGAGGGCTGGCGCGACCCGTGGACGGGCGCGCTGGTCGGGGTGGTGGCCGGGGTGATGCTGGAGGTGGTCTGGCGGTACGTGAAGATCGGCCTGCCGCAGCCGCCCAGCGTGCGCACCCGGCAGCCGCAGGAGTAGACCTTTCCTCACGGCGGCTCCCGCGGGTACGGTGCGGCGCGTGACCCAGGGACCGAGCGCAGCCGACCTCGCCACCGCCGGCATCCCCGCGCAGCGCGGGGACGGCGGCGCCCGTGCCCGCCACCGGCTGGTCCCGAAGCGCGCCACTTGGCCCTACCTGCTGCTCGGGCTGCTGTTCTGCGTCGGCTACTCGGTCATCGAGCTGACCCGCTACCTGCACGACGGCTCGATGTCCTGGGACACCGCGATCTTCGTCGAGGAGGTCCGCGCCTACGCGGACTTCCGGGCGCCGATCGTCCACATCAAGGGCCCGGACGCGAACATTCTGGGCGACCACTTCAGCCCGATCATGGCCCTGCTGGCCCCGCTGTGGTGGCTGGTCCCCTCCACGGTGACGCTGCTGCTGGCCCAGGCCGCGCTGTTCGCGAGTTCGGTCACCGTCGTCTCGGCGACCGCCGGACGGTTCCTGTCCCGCACCAAGGCGCTGTGGCTGGGCACGGCCTACGGCCTGTCGTGGGGGTTGCAGCGCGCGGTCGACTTCGACGTCCACGAGATCTGCTTCGCCGTCCCGATCCTGGCGGTGGTGCTGCGCAACGTGCTGCTGCGGCGCTTCCACCGGGCGGCGTTCTGGGCGCTGCCGCTGACGCTGGTCAAGGAGGACCTCGGAATCACCGTCGCCGCGATCGGCCTGCTGCTGTTCCTGCTGCGGGAGCGGGCGCTCGGGACGATGCTGGCGATCTTCGGTGCGGGCATGACCGCGCTGACCGTGTGGGGCGTGATCCCGCACTTCTCCGCGACGGGCGCGTACGGCTACCGCGACAAGCTGCCGACGGGCGGCTGGTCCCACTGGCTGACGGGCCTGCTCAGCCCGGCGGACGTGAAGCTCTCGACGCTCGGCATGCTGCTCGCCGTCACCGGCTTCCTGGCGCTGCGCTCCCCGCTGCTGGTCGTCGCCCTGCCGACGCTGGGCTGGCGCTTCGTCTCCGACAACCCCGACTACTGGGGCACCGGCTGGCACTACAACGCGGTGCTGATGCCGATCCTGTTCCTGGCCCTGGTCGACGCGATCCGTCGCGTGCGCGAGCGGGAGGGTGGTCCCGGCTGGCTCCGGTCCTACGCGGAACGGGGTGTCCTGCCCGCCGTGGCGGCGGTCGCGCTGACCCTGTGCGTGACCCAGGACCTGCCGGCCGCGTCGGTGCTGCGCCCCTCGACGTACGCGGCGACGCCGCGCAGCGACGCGATCTCTCGCGCGCTGGCGCTGGTGCCGGACGGGGCGACGGTGGAGTCCAACATCACCGCGATGTCGCGCCTGGCGGCGCGGACGGATCTGTACTGGCTGGGCGGCGAGAAGGCGGCTGCGCCACAGTACGTGGTCCTGGACCTCTCCTACGGCTGGTCACCGTCGGCCCCGACCGACCTCCCCGGCTTCGCGGCCCAGATGCACCCGGGTCACAGCTACCGCGTTCTGACGGACGAGATGCAGTTCGCGGTGCTGGAGCTGGTCAGCTGAGGTGCGGTCGCACCATCCAGGGGCGCCAGGCTCTGCCGACATGCGGGAGAGCCCCGCGCCCCTGGGTGGTGCGACCGGCCCTACCCCTCGAAGTCCCGGGCCGCCGACAACTCGTAGGCCCGGTCCGGGTCGCCCAGGAGCGCGAGTACCTCGAAGCGGCGGGACCAGGCGCCCGCCGCCCAGGCGAGGCCCGCGGCCAGGCCCTCCGGGGTCGCCGCGTGCAGGGTGCCGAACGGGACCGCGGGGGCGAACTCGTCCGGCTGGTCGTCCTGGGTGGCATCGCCCTCGAGCGTGGGCGCCTCGCTCTCCGCGTCCCAGCGCCAGCCGACCGGGGCCTCCTCGCCGTCGGGGCCGACGACAAGCAGGTCCTCGTGCTCCTCGTAGACGGCCGGGCAGCCGGGCAGCAGTTCGCGGATCTCCTCCGGCACCGCGCGGACCGTGCCCTCGGTCAGGACGCGGCCGCCCGCGATCTCGCTGGCCAGCGAGACGTGCAGGCGCTCCGCGAGCGCCGGGGCCAGCGCGGGGGCGACGGTGATGAGCGGGAACTCGTCCAGCAGTTGCACCAGGTCCGGGGCGTCGGCCACGACCGCGTCGGCCACGTCGACGATGACGGTGTGCGCGGGGCGCCGGTGCGTGGCGGGGTCGAGCGGCGGGAGGGCGCGGACCTCGTCGGGGAGCGGGATGCGGTCCAGCGGCACGGCGGCCAACGCGGTGTAGATGCCGTGCAGTTGGCGGTGGGCGACGGGGCGCTCCGGGTCGGCGAGGCGGTCGAGCACGTCGTCGGGGCCGTCCGGATCCTCCAGCAGCGCTGCCAGCGTCGTGCGGACGCCGAGGGCGTGCAGGAAGGTCTCGTCGAGGTCGGTGCGGGCCTCCTCGTAGAGGCCGCGCAGGAGTTTGTCGCCACCGGCGGCGCGCAGTCCGGCGGGGGCGCGGCCGTCGAGGACGGGGTGATCGCGCAGCCACCAGGCGGCGTAGGGGACGACCTCGGCGGTGCGGCCGTCGGGCAGCAGCAGGCGGACCTTGTCGACGACGGCGCTGCGCAGCGGCGGCTGGGCGAGCAGGGCGAGGGCCTGCGGCCAGGCGTCGTCGGCGACGAGGTCGAGGTCGCGCACGGCCAGCAGCTCGGCGGCGACGGGCGGGACCGCGGGGACGCCGGGCGGCAGGTCGTCGCCGTCCAGCAGCGGCTCGGTGACGTCCTCGGCCCAGTCGGCGAGGCCGTCGGGGGCCTCGTCGAGGAGGGCGGTGGGCTCGCCGCCGAGCGCACGGTCGGCGGGGGCGGTGGGGTCGAAGCGGTCGAGGTCGTCGGGGTCGAGCACGGCCTCCTCGGCGCGCAGCAGGCCGAAGCCGTACGCGACGCCGACGGCGCGCAGCACCCCGGGGCCCCAGTTCTCGACCAGCTCCTCGTCCAGGAAGACCGTGTCGTCCCCGTCCGTGACAGCGGCCAACGGGCTGCCGGGCAGCACGAGTTCACCGGCCGACGCCCAGGCGCCGTACTCGTCGGTGAGCGCCAGCCGTGCCAGCCAGGGGTGCTGACCCTCACTCAGTTCGCCCTCGGTCAGGGCGGACTGGACGACCCGCAGCACGGCGCCGGCGAGCTCCTCGGCCTCCTCCGCGTCCTCCACGTCGACGGAGCGGGCGACGGCGGCGCGCAGCTCCGGGGTCTCCAGCACCCCGGCGGGGGTGGCGACGCCGGCGCCGAGCTTCTCCAGCAGCGGGTGCGCGGCGTCGGGGTGGGCCAGGCGCAGGCCGAGGATCTCCAGGTCCTCGGCGCGGACCGGGCCCTCCTCCCCCGCCGCGGCAGCCGGTACCAGCACCCGGCGCGGGCCGCGCACCATCCGGCCGTCAGCGAGCGGGACGGGCAGCGCGCCGAGCGCCTCCGGGTCGGCGCCGGTCAGGGAGCCGTAGAGGTTGCGCCACCACTCGGGCTCGCGGTCGAGGTTGGCGAGCTGGTCGACGGTCTCGGCGAGCGCCACCCGGCGCACCTCCAGCGAGCGCAGCTCCTGGCGGCGCTCCAGACCGGCGGGCAGCAGGCCGGGCAGGACGGCGGCCAGCGCCCGCACCACCTCGGCGTCGGCGCCCTCCAGCAGCACGGCGTCGCGCGGACGCAGCGCGGTCTCGCGCTCCTCGTCGGCGACGGCCGGCAGGAAGGGCGTCTCGGGCAGCCGCTCCAGGATCGCGCGCCGGAGCCTGGCGTCGAGCTCGCCCTGGCCGAGCGGCGCGGGGACCAGGCGCAGCGAGCCGAGGTTCGCGCCGCGACGGCGGACCAGGTCCGCGTAGGCGTCGGCGGCCTGCTCGACGAGGAAGTCGGTGAGCGGGCCGGGGGCGACGTGGCGGCGGGTGGAGTCGAGCGGGAAGCTCGCGATCAGCAGCGCGGGCAGGGTGAGCGGCTCGTCGCTCGGCGTGGGCGCGTGCAGGTAGGCGGAGCGGACCCGGACCGGGTCGCCCGCGTCGTCGACGGGGACGGCCCAGGTGAGCGACCAGAAGGGGCGGTGGCGCTCCTCGGTGGTGCGGTCGGCGAGCAGTGCGGGGTCGAGCGCGCCGCCGCGGCTGAGCACCTGCCAGCGGGTCGGCGAACCGTCGTCCTCGATGACGACCTCGTCCTCGATGCCGGACTCGACGCCGAACTCGACGCCGGACTCGATGCCCGACTCGATGCCCGACTGGGCGGCCGACGTGCGCCGCACCAGCGAACGGGCGCCGTCCTCGGTCTCGATGACGACCTCGGTCAGGCCCGGCAGCGCCAGCAACAGCGCGTCGTCGGTGTCGTCGAGGAGGCGCCGGGTGAGGTCCCCGGCGGCGGCGTCGCGCAGCGGCAGCAGGACGACGGTGTCGTAGCCCTCGGGCGGGGTGCCCTCGGCGGGCAGCGGCAGGCGCAGCAGCGGGACGTGGCCCTCACGGCGGCGCAGCTCCTCGGTCAGTCCGGCGTCCGCGCCCTCGCGGGCTGCGGCGTCGGCGGCGAGCTGCCGCGCCTCGGCCAGCGACCAGCGCACGCCGCCGGGGACGCCGATGACGCTCGGCTCGTCGGTGACGGACAGGACGGCGGAGAAACCGACGCCGAAGCGGCCCACCGCACCGGCGTCGCGCTCCTCCCGCTTGGAGGAGGCCCGCAGCGTGGAGAGCGACTCCACGCCCTCCGCGTCCAGGTGCGCGCCGGTGTTGGCGGCGGCGAGGACGCCACCCTTGAGGGTGAGCCTGAGCCGGCCGGGGACACCCGCACGGCGGGCGGCGTCGGCGGCGTTCTGGGCGAGCTCGACGACCAGGCGGTCGCGGTAGCCGCCGAGCGCGAGCTCCTCCTCGGCGTTGGCGTCCTCGCGGAACCGGGCGGGCGCGGCGGCCCACGCGTCGAGCACACGCCGGCGCAGCGCGGCGGTGCCGAACGGGTCGGCGCCCCCCGATCCGTCGCGGCCGAACGCGTCCGTCGCGGTCCTGGCTGTCATGCCGTCCTCCTGGTGCCCGGTCACGCCGTGGCCGTGGCGGTCACCACAACCGAAGCCGTGGCCGCATTCTGCCTGGTGCGAGTGACAGGCACGAAAACGGGACGCCGGGTGTTCCCACACCCGGCGTCCCGTCGCGTCAGTCCCGGAGCAGGTCAGACGCCCGCGTAGCTGTGCTTGCCGTTGATGAAGATGCTCACGCCGTAGGCGTTGAACAGGTAGCAGGCGAAGGCGATGAAGACCAGGATCGCCGCCTTGCGGCCCTTCCACCCGGCGGTCGCGCGGGCGTGCAGGTAGCAGGCGTAGGCGACCCAGGTGATGAACGCCCAGGTCTCGGTCGGGTCCCACTCCCAGTAGTGGCCCCACGCGGCCTCGGCCCAGATCGCGCCCGCGATGATGGTGAACGTCCACAGCGGGAAGACGAAGGCGTTGATCCGGTAGGACCACTTGTCCAGGGTCGCGGCGGCGGGCAGGCGCTCCATGACGTCGGCCCACCAGCCCCCGGCCTTGGTGAGCTCCTTGGCCTTGCGGCCCTCGTAGACGTCCTTGGCGACGTAGAGCATCGCCGCGACCGCGCCCGCGTACAGGGCGCCGCCGCACACCATGGCGCCGGAGACGTGGATCCACAGCCAGTACGAGTGCAGCGCGGGGACGAGCTGCTCGGAGTCGACGTAGAAGACGGAGACCGCGAGGCCGAGGCCCGACACCGCGCCGAGGGTGACCGGCAGGCCCATCCAGCGCACGTTCTTGCCGGCGGCGAGAAGCCCGACGAAGAGCAGCGAGGCGACCATGCTCAGTGCGACGGTGAACTCGTAGAGGTTGCCCCACGGCGGCCGGTGCGCGGAGATGCCACGGGTGATCACGGCGCAGAGGTTGAGCAGCGCGGCGAGCGTGGTCAGCGAGACGGCGACGCGGCCGATCCGGTCCGCGCCCTCGTCGCCGCCGGAGGCGCCGACGCCGTCGACGGGCGGGGCGGCGTCGCCGCGGGTGACGACGTCGACCTTGCCGGCCTTGGCGGCGACGGTGCGGGTGAGCGTGGTGGTGCCACCGCCCGCGCCGGTCACCTTGACCGAGACCTTCGGCGCGGTGCGGGCCGCGAGCTCCTGCGCCTCGGCGTCGGCCACGGCCTGGCCCAGCGAGCTGCCGGCCTTGGCCGCGAGCGCGGCGGACTGGCGGGCCACGCGGCTGCGGCCGCCGAAGGTCCACTCGGCCGCGTAGGCGAGGAAGGCGAGCAGGAACACGGCCATCGTGGAGTACACGAGGACGTTGGAGATGTTGGCGAACTTGGTGTCGATCGCCGCCTCGGCGAGGATCACGTTCACTCCTTCTCGGCTGCGGTTGCGGCGGCGGCCGAGTGGTCGGCTGCGCTTTCGTCGGCTGCGGGGTCGGCGTCCGGCTGGTCGGCGGGCGCGGTGTCCTGGAGTTCCAGGGCGAGCTCGGCGAGTTCCTCGGCGATGCGCGCCGACTCGCTGCGGGCCAGGCCCGCGATCTCGACGGTGGTGGTGCCGTCCGGGCCGGCCACGGCCCGCACCCAGACGCGGCGGCGCTGCACGAACAGCGAGCCGATCAGGCCGAGCACCGCGAGCACGGCGCTGGTCAGCGCCCAGCCGGTGCCGGGGTTGTGGGCGACGGTGAAGTTGGCCCACTGCTGGACGCCGGTGAAGGTGACCGTGCCGCCGCTGGGCAGCTTCAGCTGCTCGTTCGGCTGCATCATGACCGACTTGGTCTGCTTGCCGTTGGCATCGGTGAACAGGTACTGCGTCATGTGCTTGGTGTCGAGCTCGTAGATGCTCTGCGGAGCACCGGAGTTGTTGCCCAGGTCACCGTGGTACAGCGCGAGGTAGATCTTGGGGTCGGCGAGGTCGGGGAAGACCGAGTGCGGGCCCTGCGTCATCACCGAGGAGTCGGACGCGGCGGTCGGCGTGAAGATGCCGGAGATGCCGATCTGGTAGGCCTGGTTGTTCTTGTCGACGTAGCCGTCGTTGACCTTGATGGCGCAGGTCGAGGTGATGTTGGCGTCCTGCGGCAGGCAGGGGGTGGGGCCGTTGAAGATCACGTCGCCCTTGGCGTCGGTGACCTGGAAGACCGGCGCGTAGCCGTGCGCGGTCAGGTAGACGTTGCTGCCGTCGATCGCCAGCGGGTGGTTGACCTGGATGTCGGCCTTCTTGGCCTTGTGCGAGTCGCTGCCGGTCCAGTACGAGACGTGGGCCTCGTAGGTGCGGGCTGTGCCGATCTGGGTGCCGGAGGTCTGGTAGGTCGCCTCGAAGCGGTCCAGCCGGAAGCCGAACGCGTCCAGGCTGTCGGCCGTGTAGAAGGTGCTCGGCATGAAGTCGTCGTACATGGCGACGTTGTTGCTGAACGCCTTGCCCTCGATGACGAGGACGGTGCCCATGCCGCCGAAGAGCTTGCCGACCGCGAAGGCGATCAGCATGCCGAACAGCGAGATGTGGAAGAGCAGGTTGCCGACCTCGCGCAGGTAGCCCTTCTCCGAGGTGATCGCGTCACCGCTCCGGGCCACCCGGAAGCGGCGGCGGCGCAGCAGGCCCTCGGCGGCGGTCAGCGTCCTCTCGGCGTCGGTGCCGCCGGAACGCCAGGTGGCGTAGACGGGCAGCCGGACCAGGTGCTTGGGCGCCGCGGGCGGCTGGGCGCGCAGCACGCCGACGAACTGCCAGGTGCGCGGCACGATGCAGCCGGCCAGCGAGATGAAGAGCAGCAGGTAGATCGCGGAGAACCAGAAGGAGCTGTAGACGTGGAACAGTCCGAGCTTCTGGTAGATCGGCGCGAGGGTGTGGTGGTCGGTGACGAACTGGGCGACCTTGGTCGGCGAAGCCGAGACCTGCGGCACCAGCGAGCCGGGGATGGCCGCCAGGGACAGCAGGAAGAGCAGGATCAGCGCCGTGCGCATGGAGGTGAGCTGGCGCCAGGCCCAGCGCAGCCAGCCGAGCAGGCCGATGCCGACGTCCCCGCCGCCCTCGTTGTCCTCCCTGGGCGCGGAGCTCAGCCGCTCGGCGGCGTCGAGGTCGGTCGTCATCAGATACCCACCGTGGTGTTGGGGAACCAGTACTGCAGTTGGTTGGTCACCTGTGCCCAGGCACCCGTCAGCAGCAGCACGCCGACCAGGACGAGCATGCCGCCGCCGATCCGCATGACCCACTGGTTGTTGCGCTTGATCCAGCCGAACGCGGAGAGCGTGCGCCGGAAGGCGACGGCGGCGACGATGAACGGGATGCCCAGGCCGAGGCAGTAGGCGACGGTCAGCACCGCACCGCGGGCCGCGCTGGCCTGCTCGATGGAGAGGGACTGCACGACGCCCAGGGTCGGGCCGACGCAGGGCGTCCAGCCGATGCCGAAGACGACGCCCAGGACCGGAGCGCCGATCAGGCCGACGGCGGGCTTGCGGTGGCTGCGCAGCTCCCGCTGGGTGAAGCCGGGCATGAGTCCCATGAACGCCAGACCGAGCAGGATCACCAGTACTCCGGCGACCTTGGTGATCACGGACTGGTGCTGGTCGATGGTCCGGCCGAAGAAGCCGAAGAAGGCGCCCATCGAGACGAAGACGGCGGTGAAGCCGAGCACGAAGAGCAGGGCGCCGAGCACGATCCGGCCGCGACGGCGGCCCTCGGCGTCGGCCAGGTCCGCGGCGGAGAAGCCCGTCACGTAGGAGAGGTAACCGGGGACCAGCGGGAGGACGCACGGTGAGAAGAACGACACCAGCCCGGCCAGCAGCGCGATCGGGAGCGCGAGCAGCAGCGCCCCGCTGGCGACCGTCCCGGTCACGACTTCTCCGCGATCACCGGGTCGACGAGCTTGGCGAGCTGGTCGCTGGTCAGCGGCGTGAGCGCGCGCACCGCGATGCGGCCCTCGCGGTCCAGGATCAGCGTGGAGGGGATGGCCTGCGGGTTGAGGCTGCCGGCGGGGAACTGCAGGAGCAGCGAGCCGTCCTCGTCGTAGAAGCTCGGGTAGGTCAGGCCGTGGGCCTTGACGAACTGCTGGGCCTGGTCGATCTGCGTGTCGCGGGTGTTGATGCCGACGAACGCGACGCCCTTGGCCTGGTCGGCCTGGTAGACCTGCTCGAAGTCGCCCGCCTCGGCGCGGCACGGGCCGCACCAGGAGCCCCAGACGTTCAGCACGACGACCTTGCCGCGGTAGGCGGAGAGGTCGATGGCCTTGCCGTCGAGGTCCTTGCCGGAGAGGTTGATCGCCGAGCCGCGCTGGCCGACCGGGACGGCGTGGGCGAGGCCGGTGCCCGCGACGTAGCCGGTGTCGGCGCCGCCGCCGTTCTCTGCGGCGTTGCTGCCGCTGCAGGCGGAGAGCATGAGAACGCCGCTCAGGGCGGCGAGTGCGAGCAGAGAGCGGCGGGGCTTCATGCGAAAAGTTTCGCATGCTTGTTTAGGCGGATTTCACGGCCCCCACGAAAACGTCATGGTAGGCCCTTGACCTGCCACGACGCTTCGTGTAGTGGATATTTAATTGATCTTTATGCCACATCGCCCGACGGATCAGGCTCCGAACGACTTGTTGGTCAGCGGGCCCTTCTTGCCCGTCAGGTGCGCCGGGAGCAGATCCCGCGCGGGCTCGCTGTAACCGATCGAGACGATCTTGTCGCCCTCGTAGGTGAACGAGGTCAGGCTCGCCAGCGAGCACTGGCGGCGGCGCGGGTCGTGCCACAGGCGGCGGTGCTCGGCGAAGCAGCGGGTGACCCAGATCGGCAGCTGGTGGCTGACGCAGACCGCCTCGTGGCCGCGCGCGGCGTCGCGGGCCGCGCCGAGCGCGCCCATCATCCGCACGACCTGCTCGATGTACGGCTCGCCCCAGGACGGCTTGAACGGGTTGGTCAGGTACTTCCAGTGCGAGGGGTTGCTGAGCGCCCCGTCGCCGACGCCGAAGGTCTTGCCCTCGAAGATATTGGCGGCCTCGATCAGGCGGTCGTCCTTGGCCACCTCCAGACCGTGGGCGGCGCCGATCGGCGCGGCCGTCTCCTGGGCGCGGTCCAGCGGGGAGGCGACGACATGGGTGATGTCGCGCCCGGCCAGGTGGTCGGCCACCCGGTCGGCCATCTTCCGGCCGAGCTCGGAGAGGTGGTAGTCCGGCAGGCGCCCGTAGAGGATGCCCTCCGGGTTGTGCACCTCGCCGTGCCGCATCAGGTGGACGACGGTGATGTCGCTCTTGCTCACTTCGGTTGCTCCTCGGCGGGCTTCAGGCGGTGGCTTCGGCGGCGGCGCGGGCCGCGGACGGCAGGGCGGCGGCGATGCGCTCCAGGGCGCGCTCGTCGTGCGCGGCGGAGACGAACCACGACTCGAAGGCCGAGGGCGGCAGGTAGACGCCCTGGCTGAGCATGGCATGGAAGAACGCGGTGAAGCGGAACGACTCCTGGCCGCGCGCCTCGTCGTAGTTGGTGACCGGCTTGTCGGTGAAGAAGACCGAGAACATGTTCCCGGCCGTCTGGAGCCGGTGCGCGACGCCCTCCTTGTGCAGCGCCTCGGTGACCAGCGCGCCGACCTCGGCGGCGACCTGGTCCACGGTCGCGTAGACGGCGTCGGTGCAACCGCGCAGCTGGGCGAGACCCGCTGCCGTGGCGACCGGGTTACCGGACAGGGTGCCCGCCTGGTAGACGGGGCCGGCCGGGGCGAGGTGGGCCATCACGTCGGCACGGCCGCCGAAGGCCGCGGCGGGGAATCCGCCGCCCATGACCTTGCCGAAGGTCATCAGGTCCGGCTTGACGTCGGCGGACCACCCTTCGTTCACGGATTCGAACCCGTACCAGCCGGCCTTGGAGACGCGGAAGCCCGTCATCACCTCGTCGGAGACGAACAGCGCGCCGTTCGCGCGGCAGAGTTCGAACAGGCCCTTGTTGAAGCCGGGCAGCGGCGGCACGACGCCCATGTTGCCCGGGGACGCCTCGGTGATCACGCAGGCGATCTCGCCGGGGTGCGCGGCGAAGGCGGCGCGGACGGCGTCGAGGTCGTTGTAGGGCAGCACGATCGTGTCGCCGGCCTGGGCGCCGGTGACGCCGGGGGTGTCGGGCAGCGCGAAGGTGGCGAGGCCGGAGCCGGCGGAGGCCAGCAGCGCGTCGACGTGACCGTGGTAACACCCGGCGAACTTCACGATCTTGGCGCGGCCGGTGAAGCCGCGGGCCAGGCGGATGGCGGACATGGTCGCCTCGGTCCCGGAGGAGACCAGCCGGACCTGCTCGACGGGCGCGATGCGCGCCACGATCTCCTCGGCCAGCTCGACCTCGCCCTGGCCGGGCGTACCGAAGGAGGTGCCGCGGGAGACAGCGTCCTGGACGGCGGCGATGACCTCGGGGTGGGCGTGGCCGAGGATCATCGGGCCCCAGCTGCACACCAGGTCGACGTACTCACGTCCGTCGGCGTCGGTCAGCCACGGTCCGTCGCCCGAGACCATGAAGCGGGGGGTGCCGCCCACGGCCTTGAAAGCGCGGACGGGAGAGTTCACTCCGCCGGGTGTGACGACGGACGCGCGTTCGAACAACGCGTGGGAGGCGGGTGCCTCGTACGGGTACGGACTGCCGATGGTGTGCTTGCTCACGGGATCGCTCACGGGAACATGGTCTCAAATCGCCGTCGTTTCAAAATCGCAGCCTTCGACACGGCATGTCCGCGCCGATCATCTGGGACGATGATCGGGCCATGAGGCGCGTACGTGTGCCCGTCCTGCGGAGGTGCGCGGCGGCCTGTTGGCAAATCGACGACGGACGGTAAGGATGGTCCGGGGTGTCCGAGCAGTGTGAGGACTCCGACTGCGGTGCGGAGCGTGTCGACGACGGTTACGTCGAGCGGCCGGGCCGTGCTGCGCGCCGTGGGCGCGGGCTCGACAAGACGACGTCGCGACGGGGCGACGGAGGTGGAGGTGCTGGCCGCGTGGGGGTGACCTACAAGTACTTCGGCGCACCCGACCGCGCCACGGCCGCCCGCGTCCCCACCGCCCTGGGCCGCGACGGCCTCGGCCTCGAGGCCGGCGACCTCGCCACCCTCGGCCGCCTCGGCGAGCTCTTCGGGCTCGACGGCGGCACCGAGGAGACGATCAGCGGCAGCCTCTCCACCAAGATCAAGCCGGAGACCGTCAGCGCGATGGTCCTCACCGGCATCCTGGGCATGCCCCTGAACGAGGTACCCCCACTGGAACTGGTGGTCCTCCACCCGGACTACGCGGTCGTCCAGCTCCCCCAGACGGTCGTCGAACCCCTACTCAAGGCGGACGAGGCGGTCCTCGGCTCAGCGGCCTTCATCTGGTCCACCGTCCCGGACCGCCGCGGACCGCGGGACGCGTTCGTGATCTACCAGATGCTGCACGAGTGGCAGGACTTCGCGAACCGGCTGCACGACGCCGGGCACCAGCTGTACTGCCTGATGTGGCCGTGAGCTGGGATTCTTTCCTTTCGGCAGAGTGCCAGCCCTGACCTTTGAACGGTCCTGCCAGATGTCCCGCAGTGCACTGCGAGGGCATACCACTGGAGGCCTGCTGGCCTGGTCCCATCCTGCCCAGCAACCTGCCGAAGCGGCTTGGCACCCCGTAATACGGGTCATACACTGGCTTCATGCCGAAGACCAGAATCAGCATCAGCCTCGACGCGGAGCACGCCGAGCAGATCAGGGCGCACGCCGACCGCGCCGGGATGGACGTCTCGGCCTACCTGGTCAATGCCGCGACCCGGCAGATGGCTGAGACCGATGCGCTGGAAGCACAGTTCGCCTCCATCGACGCCGTCATCGCCGCAGCAGAGGCCGAGGCAGCCGCGCTCCCCGCCCTGCCCGATGTCGGCGAGGACGATCTCACCGAGCAGGAGCGACGCGAGGTTGACGAAGCTCTGGAGCTCGTCTACGGATCCGACGGTCCCACCCGATCGCAGTCGCGACCGCAGCACCCCGGCCACGCGGCGTGAACGCTCGCGTCCCTGTCTACGACACCGGCATGCTGATCGCGCTCGCTGACCGCAAGGCCAAGGCAGTTCGCCTCCACGAAAACCTGAAGGCAACCCAGCACCGCGCCATCGTGCCGGGACCGGTGTTGGCACAGGCCTGGCGTCCCACCCCGAACACCGTCCACGCCCTGGCAACCGCTCTACGGGACTGCACTGTTCCTCACGCACGCAGCTCACCCGACGCGATTCGCCCGACAGCCGTGGGACAGCCCGCATGCCTGCTGTGCAGCACCCCCTGGGACCTGACCGAGTGGTACCGCATCGGCGGGGCGCTGGGGACTGCGAACCTGCCGCGGAAGAAGCGCCCGGATCTAGTGGACGCCATGGTGGCCATGACAGCCGTTCGCCACGTCAGCGCCGTCGTCTTCACGAGCGATCCTGACGACATCGGCGCCTACCTGTCGGCGCTGAACGCGCTGGACGTCCACCTCGTCGCGATCTGAGGACGAGTTCGAACATGGCAAGACCACTGGTGCCGACCCAGGAGGGCGCGGCCGCGGTTCGCGAAGCATCTGCCGACCTGTCCGATATGGGGCTTGACCTGCGGAACCCCTACCCGACGAAGCTGGATGCCGCTCTCGTCCCCGGCCACGACGCCGTGTAGCCTGACGCCCGATTTCGCGGTCGGCTCGGCTGCGACCTGGCTCAGGGGGAACGATGCGCTTGCGCGCAAGTCTGGGGTTCGGCGTCTCGGCCGCGCTCCTTGCGGTCGGACTGGGTGGCGCATCTCAGGCAGCGGCCGACACCGGAAACACACTCCTGGTGGATCGCTCCGCGTCGACCTGCAGCGACCAGGGAACAGGCAGTGCCGCCCAGCCCTTCTGCACCGTGCAGTCGGCGGTCGACGCCGCCCAGCCGGGCGAGATCGTGCTGATCGCGAACGGCACCTACAGCGGTTTCGTCGTACACCACTCGGGGACGCCTACCGCGCCGATCACCATCAAGGCGCAGAACTACGACCCCTCGGGTTGTGATGTCTGCCTCTACGGCAACGGCACCACCCCGGCGGCGACACTGGACGGCGTCCATGACGTGCGGATCCAGCAGTTGTCTCTCTTCTCGGGCGCGAACTCCGACGCGGTCGCTCTGGCCGGTGCCCAGAGCGTGACCCTCGACCAGGACTCCGTCTTCCTCTCCCCGCAGAACGCCGGCGCGGCAGCATCGGCCGCCGTCGTCCGGATCGGCACGGGGAGCAGTTCGATCGCGCTCACGCGCTCCACCCTTCAGGTCGACGCCACGGGCTACGGTCTGCGGGTGGAGCCCGGCACCTCCGGCATTCAGGTCGCCAGCGACACGCTGGGCGGCGACGGTCAGCCCGCGCTGTCCGTGAGCGGCGGCTCCGGCGTCGACATCGCCGGCGACTCGCTCTGGTCCTGGAACGCCTCCGCACTGACAGTGGACGGCTCCTCCATCGGTGTGTCCGTGGAGAACACCACGTTGTACACGGACGTCCGAGGCGGTCCAACGGCCCCAGTGGTGTCCGTGGCCGCGGATTCCGTGGCAGGCGTGCATGAGGACTACAACGCCCTGAACGTCTTCCCGAAGTCGACGCCGGAGTATGACTGGGGCGGTACCCCCATCGCGACGACAGCCGCTTTCGCAGCCGCGACCACGCAGGGCGCCCACGAGACCGACCAGGTTCCGGTGGTGAGCCTGGCCTCGCCGAGCAGCGAGGGGTCCGGCCTGATCGACTCCGGCGACGCCCAGGCGCCGGGCGAGTTGTCGACGGATCTGTACGGCAACCCGCGGGTGCGGGATCCGCAGGTGTCGGCGACAGGGTCAGCCGGCGGTTACGTCGACCGGGGTGCGATCGAGTTCCAGGACCCGATCCAGGACCCGGTGCTCACGCCCGCGTCGACGGGAGTCGTGCCGTTCTCGGTGACGGTCGCGCCGGGCCCGGAGACCGCTTGGAAGAAGGCCCTGCGCGTCACCGTGGACTTCGGTGACGGGACGTCGCCAGTATCGGAGCCCGCAGGACAGGGCGCCGAGCACATCTACACGATGCCGGGCCGCTACACCGAGACAGCAGTCACGACAGACACGGACGGCTCCACGCACTCCTCGCAGCACGGGGTCGACGTGCTGACCACGACGCCGGTGCACGCCCTGTTCTCAGCCTCGTCAGGCGCGTTCGCCTCCGGCGCGCAAGGGGAGGTCGTGCCGGGATACTTCACCTTCTCCACCGTCGGCACCGCTGACGCATGGGAGATCCGCAATGAGCGAATCGACTACGGCGACGGCACGTCGGACGCGCTTGGCACGCCGTACCACAGCTACCGCTCCATCGGCGTCTACCACCCCTCGCTGACCGTCACCGATCTGCTGGGCCGTACCTCCACCACGACCACCACGGTCATCGTGGGCGACGAGTTGGTCCCGCTCTCCTTCGCCGACGCCTATCGCAGCTACGACAGTTCCTGGGCCTGGGCCGGCGACCACGCCATCCCCGCTCACGGCACCCTGCGCGTCTCCGCGACCACCTTGCAGGCAAGGAACTCGGGCAACGACGCGGACGCGGTCGTCCTGAACGTGTCGGTGCCGGTCGCACGCTCGGTGGGCTACCTGACCGTCTTCCCCGAGGGAACCGCCCGCCCGGCCGCACCGACGGTGAGTTTCACCGCCGGACGGTCGACCAGCAATCAGGTCACGGCGTTGATCGGCAAGGACGGTTACATCGACCTGTACAACGGCAGCAACAGTCCGCTGCCGCTGACGATCGACACCTACGCCACGCAGAACCACAACTGGGAGGCCTTCGCCTACCAACCGCTCGCCCCCTCCCGGATCCTCGGCCTGCAGGGCTCCGGAGCCGCTGTCGCCGGTCGCGGCAGCACGAGCGTTTCCGTGACCGCCGCCGCAGGCGTTCCCGCAGACGCACGGGCGGTCCTGCTCGCCGTAACCGCCTCCGCCGGACACGGAGCCGGCTCGGTCACGGTGTACGGCGACAGCCAGAAGATGCCGAACACCCCGGCTCTGAGCTGGGCAAGCGGACAGACTGTCGAGAACCTGGTCCTGGTGCCGCTGACGAACGGCAAGGTCGTTCTGCACAACGGCGGCTCGGGCCAGGTGCTGCTGCGCGCGGACGTGCTCGGCTACGACAGCCAGACCATGGGCTCGACCGTCCACCTGCCTGTCGCGCCCACGCTGTTCCTCGACACCCGACACGGCTTCGGTGCTCCGGCGCGCCAGTTGGCCCCCCACCAGTCCTTGCGGGTCCGGGTCGCTGGAGTCGGCGGACTGCCGACGACCGGTGTGGCGGCGGCGACAATCAACGTGACGGTGCTCGGCTCCACGGCCTCGGGCTACCTGGAGGTCCACCCGGACGGCAGCTCCCCGGTGGCCGACGTGCCAGCAGTTCACTGGGCCACCGGCCAGACTGTTTCGGGGGCCTGGGTCACCCGCGTCGGAGCGGATGGGTATGTCGACCTCTACAACGGCGGCAGCCGACCGGTCTCCGTGGTTGCCGACTTGTCCGGCATCGACTACCTGTACAGCGCGCCTGCAAGCTGATCGGGATGACACAGCACTGGCCTGGCCCTCCGGGCGTGCGCGTGCACCCAGTGCACTCTCCGTGCAGTCGACGGCAGAAAACGGCCAAGAACGGTGAAAACCCGTGAAGGTATGACGCCCACGTCAGCGGCCCTCCTCGTAGATCACCCCAGGTCAACGACCTGGGGTGATCATTTGCTGCACGAGTGGCAGGACTTCGCGAACCGCCTGCACGACGCGGGGCACCAGCTGTACTGCCTGATGTGGCCGTGAGCTGCGGGTTCGCTCTCTGACGAGGGCAGGTCTTCGGGCTGACAAAGAGGCCTGCAACCCAGTCCTCACGCACTCGGAATGCACACCGCGATGCGGCCACCTGCTGCTACCGCTCGGCTTTCCGGCGAAACAGCTTGGGCGGCCAGGCGGGAGGCGCGCACGAGGTCAGACCCCGAGAACAGTGATTGCCTGGCTGCCGTGGATCTGGTCCAGATATGCCCGGACGTCGTCCTGGTCCGAGGTCGCAACGATCGTCGCATCGATCTCCACAGCTGTGAGAGCGACCAGTCCGTCCACGGGATCGGGCTTCTTCTTCGGGTTCAGGACCGCCCTACCGATCAGTTCGCCCACTCTGCGCCACTCTGCCTCGGTGTAGCAGCACACCACCGCGCAGTCCTTGAGGGCCCGCGCCAGGTAGGCAGTGCGAGCACCGCCGCGCCACGCCTGAGCGACCACCGGGGCAGGAACGACCGGACGCCCCGTCAGGCAGTACTCCGCGTGGAGCAGTCGGGCTCGCCGATCCTTGGGGTCAGCGAGCGCGATGAGCATCCCAGCGCCGTACACCACGTCGCCGAGCGAATCGACGTCAGGACACGTCCGGCAGCCCCAGTTCATGCCACGTTCCGACGGGCACGGATGGCGGCCGCCCGAGCTCGGGCCGCCGCGACCTGCTCCTTGATACGGACGGACTCCTCCGTCGGAGCGTCGCCCGCGGGCGGCCAGTCCAAGGACTCCGCCTCGGCCTCGGCTGCGGCAATGGCCGCGTCGATGTCAGCGAAGGACGCAGCGATCCGCTCCCGGCGGACAGCCTCGGTGAGCGCTGCGGCAACTACGAAGGCGGAGACGTCCTGACCGCCCTCCTCGGCCGCCAGCCGGATGCGTTCGGCCTGATCGAGTTCAAGGCTGATGGAGATCCTCGTCTTCGCCATGGCGAAATCGTATCACGCCGTAATACGGCAATGGTGGGACACTGCGTACCGACCTCGTCCGGACCGTCGGCTGACAAAGAGGCCTGCCCCACAGCTCTCACGCACCCGGAGTGCACACCGCGAACGGCCGGCCGCCGCTACCGCCCGGCTTTCCGGCGAAGCAACTCGGTGGCCAGGTGGAGCGCACGAGGTCAGACTCCGAGAACCCGTCATCGGCTGCCGCGTGGGGCTCAGTGCTTGAAGTGGACCTCGCCGGGGCGACGCATGCGCGAGGAGAGCAGGGACGAAGCCGCCAGCAGCAGCACCGCCGCGTAGGAGAGCGGGACCACGAGGAGTGCCGCGGCGGGGGAAAGGCTCCCCCGGGTGGAGGCGAGGGTGACGAGGGCCACGAGGGCGGGGATCACTCCGGCCCCCACCGCGCGAGCGGGGAGGATCAGGGCGGGTGGGGCCGGGATCGCCGCGGTGCGTTCGGTGCGGCGCAGGTACCAGAACGAGAGGTAGCCGAGCCAGAGGGCGAGGCCCAGCAGCGGGAGCGCGAGGGTCGCGGTCATCTGGGTGTTGCCCACCGGGCTGTCGTCCGTGTTCGTGGTGCCGACGCTGTCGTCGAGCCGGACGAACCGCTCCCGCCAGACGGTGACGCCGATCTGCTCGCCGACGCTCAGCCGGGACCAGAAGTCCCGGGAGGTGAAACCGATCTCCGTCGGCGAGGTGCCGCCGAAGTCGACGGTGACGAACTCGTGGGCGTTCTTGCCGACGACCTCCCGCTTGGAGACGACCACCTCGGTCGCCCGGGACAGGCAGTCCGTGAAGCTCACCGGCGCGTCCGGCGCGCACGGCACCGCCCGGTCGAAGGACGTCTCCTCGAGGTAGTCCGACCGCACCGCGAACGGCATGCACAGCGCGACGAATCCGGCCAGGATCGCGAAGGCCAGACACCAGCGCCCACGCCGGCGAACCCGTGCGCGGCGCCGGGCGGCCTCCTGGACGCGGTGCTGCTCGTAGCCGCCTCGGTGGGCCCGCCCACGTGGGCCGGAGGGTCTGGAACTGGTCCTGCTCATGACTGCTTCCCTTGATCCCGGATCGAATCGGGGTGCAGCCTACGCCTGCCCTCGGCGGGGGTCGGGGCGGGTGGTCCCGTCACGGACGGGCAGCAGGCGGGGCCGTGGGACACGGCTCCCACCTGCTGGCGGAACGGATCGGCGCGGACGGTCAGTACAGGGTGTCGCAGGTCGACTGGTTGCGGTTCGTGGTGAGGTTGAAGGCGGAGACGCAGAGCTGGTCCTGGTCGGTCGGACCGTCGTAGAGCGGGTTCGTGCGGCTCCAGCCACCGCCGACCGCCGCGCCATTCTGGACCATCCAGAAGGTGCACTCGACGTTGCTGCTGCCGCCGTTGGTCACCACGTAGTAGGTGCCCTGGTGGGGGCCGCCCTGGTAGAGCTCGAGGTAGCGGTCCGCGCTACAGCCGCCGACCGAGGCGGTGTCGAAGTAGCCGTTCGAGGCCGCCGAGGCGGTACCGACACCCACGGTGAGCAGCAGGGCGCCGGTGGCGGCGGCAGTGGCGGCGACGACACTACGGATGCGCATGGTTGAGCTCCTGTCGGCTGGACGGTCGGTGCTCTTGATGAGCACATGCTCAGCCTGGGGGCCACGCCTACGCCCGCCCTACATCGCAGGCCCGGCGCCGCGCCATTCGACGGCGGTGGGCCGGGCACCGGAGCCGGGCGGCGAGTTGGGCCGGGGTGCGCCGACGGCGCTGGTGCTGGAGCGCGCTCCAGCACCAGCGCCGTCCCCGCCGCGGCCCCGCGTCAGCCGCCGGAACCCCAGGTCGGACTCTCGACGATCATGGTGAGCTGGTCGATCGTGAGCACCGGCGTGGCGCGGGTGCGCGGGCCGGTCGGGCCGACGCTGTTGAGGGCGACCACCTCGATCCGGGTGTTGCCGCGCTGGACGGCGACCCAGTACTGCTCGGTGCCCGGCCCGCCCTGGCCGGCCACCTGCTTGCTGCCGAGCCAGTCACCGTTCGGGAGGCGCACCGCGTTCGGGTAGTCCTTTCGGAACGCGGCCAGGCCCGCCGGGGTGTTCGCCGCGCCCACCAGCTCGGTGCTGTAGACGCTGCCCTTGCCGCGGCTGTCGGTCAGCACCATGGTGTTGCCCTGGACGGGCTGGAACGCGCCGTTGTATCCGGAGGTGGTGAAGCCGGAAGGGATGAGCCGGTAGAAGATCGCGCCGATGCCGTCCGGGCCGAACGGGGTGTTGGTGTCCCGGCTCTGCCCCCCGGCGGCGGGGATGGCCGCGAGCTGGGTCTTCCACGCCGGGCTGGTCGCCATCCGCTGGAGCTGCGCGAAGTCGAACGGCGGCTGCGGACGGGTGGCCGCGGCGCCCTTGTCGGACGGGGCGTTGTCCTCCTGGATCACCACGCGGGCGCCGTCCGGCGCAGCGTAGGTCCCGGTCCACACGGCGTTCCAGGCACCCTGGAGCGCGTCGGTCCTGCTGAGGTTGAAGACGCCGCCGCCTGGCAGACGCACCGTCCGGCAGCCGTTCGGCTTCGGCTCGCCCTGCCCGACCGCGCAGGTGAAGGGTGACTTCGTGGTGTCGGGGTTGCTCCAGCGGCTGAGGTCGACGTCGACCAGCGCCTCGCCGTGGCCGTCGTCGTACTCGACGGCCGCCGACGGCTCGAACAGGCCGCTGCCGAGCGGGCTCGCCAGGCCCTTGTCGTGCAGCCCCCGCGCACCGAGGACGGAGACCTTGCCGGCCGGCAGGACCCGCTCCAGCAGCTCGACGACCTGCCGGGCCTCGGGGTCGAGCTTGCCCAGGGCGGCGTCGCTGGAGCCGCTCGGGGCAGGGCGCACGGTCACCTCGCCGGCCGGGCCCACCGGTCCACCGGAGCCGCCGGCCAGGAGGCCCGGCAGGAGCCAGCCGCCGGTGGCGAGCAGGGCCATGGCCGCGCCGGAGGCGACGGCGAGACGGGTGCGCCGGCGCCGGCGGATGCGGCCGCCCAGGGCGGCGAGGTCGACCCCGTGCGGGCCCGCGAGCTCGGCGAGCTCCCGGAGGTCGTCCTGGATGGGGAACGGGTTCACCGGGTCCCTCCTGTGCTGGCGTGTGCGGAGCTGGCGTCGCCGTCGGCGGCGGGTGGGTGATCGGGCCGGGATTCGGACATCCGGGCGAACATGCGGGCCGTGGCGTCGCTCAGGTGGCGCTTGACGGTGCCCTGGCTCAGCCGCATCCGGTGGGCGACCTCGGCCACCGGCAGATCCTCATAGAACCGCAGTACCACACAAGCACGTTGACGTGGTGTCAGATCACCGATCGCGGCCAGCAGGTCCAGCCGCCGGTCGGCGCCCTCGCCGTGGTCCGGCACCACCTCGGACTGCCCGCCGCCGCTCAGGCGTGGCAGCAGCAGCCGCAGCCGGTGGCGGCGTCGATAGAGGTCGAGGTAGCGGTTGAGCATGGTCCGGCGGACGTACCCCTCCACGTCCCGGACCGTCCAGCCGCCCTTCGGGTGGGTGAAGACGCGGACCAACGCGTCCTGGAACAGGTCGGCGCCCTCGGCGCGGTCGCCGCAGAGCAGGAAGCCGTACCTGTTCAGTTCTGTGCCGCGGGCTTCCACCAGCTCCGCGAGCAGTTCGGACCATTCGGCCACTCGTCCCTCCCTTGAACCTCGTACATCAGCTCATACGAACGACCGACCCCGTCGGTTGGGGTCGGTCGTGGGAGGAGCGGCCGGGAGGGCGCGCGGGCGGGAGGGTCAGTAGCCCTGCTTGCCGTAGGCGACGTTCTCGAAGGAGCCGTAGCGGTCGTTGGCGTAGCGGACGCCCGCGATGATGTTGTCGACCGGGTTGAGGATGTCCTTGTGGCCCGGCAGGGAGTACGAGGCGAAGGTCGGCTTGATGGTCTGGATCAGGCCGTAGGTGCCGCCGTAGAGGGCCTGGTTGGAGTCCCAGTGGTTCTCGGCGTGCGGGTTGCCGGAGGACTCGGTCATCGCGCGGGCGTGGATCGAGGCGGCGGAGGGCACCTTGTCGCCGTGGGCGGCGAGGATGTCCCGGGCCTCGGCGATCCAGCCGTCGAGGTTGTCCGCGTAGGTCTTCTTGGCGGGGGCGGCGGGCTTCGCCGGAGCGGGCTTCGCGGGAGCGGGCTTCGCGGGAGCGGCGGGCTTCGCCGGAGCGGGCTTGGCGGAAACCGCCGTGGCACCGGCCAGCGCGCTCAGCTCGACCGGCGCGGACTTGGCGGCGGCCGACTTGTCCGGGGCGGGCGCCGCGTGGGCCAGCAGCGCAGCGCTCTGCTCGACCGGGGCGGACTTGACCGGAACGGTCTTGATCGGCGCGGTCGTCGCACCGGCCAGCAGGGTGTCCGTCTGCGCGTCGTGCTGGGCCGGTATTCGGTCGGCCACCGTGGTCATGTTCGTGTCCGCGTGGGCGGGCGTCGCGTGCTGGCCCGCGAGGACCGCGGAGGCGGCGACGCAGGAGGCCATCAGGACGCTGGTGGTCAGGCGGGTGCGGGCACGGGTGAGGTCGAGAGGCATGTCACTCCAGAAGACGTGGGCGGCACGACGCCCCCGCCCGTGAACAGGGCGGGCGGGCAGCGCGGAGCCGCTCGGGGAACTGGTGGCTGTTCTCGACGCACCCGGCGCACACACGCGCTGCGGGCTCACGGGTCGAGCTGTTCGCGGGGCTGATCCGCCGCGCGGCGCTGGATTGCTGCCGCGTTCCGCTGAACGATTTCCACGGTCACACGACGCCCGGGGCCCGGGCAAGGACCTTTGGCCTCAAGTGGTCCAAACCACAGCGCTTACGGCGATACCGCGCAGAGCTCCCAACTCTGACCAAAATCCCCCGAATCGGCTCTGTTGAGCCTCCGTGCACCTCCGGGCACCGGCGGGTCCGACGCGCCGCGCCGCCCGTCGCGCGGACCGCGCGGTGACCCGGGTCACCGCGCGACGCGTGGCAGGGCGGCGCCGGGCGGCTCATTCGGGCGGGCCGAGACGGGTGGCCGACGTCACCACGGGCGACCGGGCGACGCCCGTGAGCGCGGTGACCGACCCCACGCCCGTGGCGTCCGTCACGGGCGTGGGGTCGGTCACAGACGGAGTGTGGCGTGGGTCGCAGGCGCGGGCCCGGCGTCCTCGTCGCCGGGCCCGGCCCCTACGGGCGGCTGCTCACATCGCTGCGGGCACCGTCCCGGGCGCTGTCCCCAGCTGCGGGGTCGGCTGTGGGGTCGGCTGTGGGGTCGACTGTGGGACTGGCTCCGGGACCACAGGCGACGCCGCGGCCGACTCCGCCTGCGGCGCCGACGAGGCGCGCTCCGCCGAGGGACGGGCCGATCGGGTCCGCCGGGCGAGGGCGAGCGGGATCAGCACCGCGACCAGCAGGGCCGCGCCCCAGGCGAAGACGCCGCGGGCTCCCGGCGGGGCGGCGAGCAGCAGGCCTGCGAGGCCCGCGCCGCCTGCCACACCGAGGTTGTAGGCGGTGTTCACCCACGCGCCGCCCTCGGTGCGGGCCCCCTGCGGGACCAGCTCCTCGACCAGCAGGTAGGCCGTGATCAGCACGCAGTCCGCGGCCGCGCCGCCCAGGAAGAGCCCGAGCGCGGCGCCGCCGGGAGCGAAGAGCAGTGCGCACAGGGCCTGGCAGCCCGTGGCACCCGCGACCAGCAGCGTCAGGCGGTGGCGGGCGGACCGGCGCCAGGCGCGACGGCCGTAGCCCAGGCCGCCCAGGACGCCGCCGACCGAGCAGAGCGCCAGGAGCGGGCCCGCGACACCCGTGCCCCAGGCGGCGACGGCCGCGAGCTCCCCAAGCGCGAGCGAGGCGCCCACGGCGAGCACCGCCAGCAGGACGGCGAGAAAGGCCCAGGACCGCAGCGGCACCTTGGCGGCGGGCACGGGCCCGTCGGCGTCCGCAGTCGCCGTCGGGGCCGTCGGCAGGCGGCGCAGGACGGTCGCCAGGGCCAGGAAGCCGAGGGCGAAGCTGAGGGCGCACAGTCCCAGCACGACCGGTCCGGCCAGGGCCGTCAGCAGGACACCGGCGACGGCCGGTCCGAGCGCGAAGATCGTCGACTCGCAGGCCGCGTCCAGGCTGAGCGCCGCCTGGCCTTGCGCGTCGTCGTGAACCAGCAGCGACCAGCGCGCCCGCACCAGCGGCCCGACGGGCGGCGAGAGCAGTCCGGCGGCGGCCGCCAGCAGGTCGGCACTCCATCCGGCGTGGAGTCCGGCGAGCAGGGCGACGGTGCCCAGCAGGGTGGCGAAACCGGCGGCCAGCCACGGCAGGGCGGCCGGGCGACGCTCCGCAAGGCGCGCCCTGTAGGGGCCGAGCACCGCGCTGAACAGCGAGAACGCGCCGACGCCGGTTCCGGCGAGTGCGTAGGAACCGGAGGCGTCACGCAGGGCGAGCAGCAGGGGCAGGGACAGCAGTCCGTAGGGGAGCCGGGCCAGCGCGCCGGCGAGCAGCAGGCTGCGGGCGTGCGGCAGGGCGAGGACGGCGCGCAGCGAGGCGCCGCCCTTGAGGGGGCGGGACATGGGACATCTCCAGGCGAAAGAAAGACGAGCGCACGAAAGGGACGACGAGGCACGCCAGGGTCAGCGCCGTGGAATCGGCTGACGCGGCGTCGGCGCTCGGTCTAGTGCGGCCCGGAGAGATGCATGGAACGGACGTTAGCACAGGGCCTGGTGACCGCACATCAGAACAACGGCACGGAAAGCGATGGGCACGAACGGCTCCCATTGCTAGGTTCGGCACCCGGGCGGACCGCGGGGAACAGGTCGCGGGGAACAGGTCGCGTGGAACAGGTGGAACGGGTGGAGCGGGTGGAGCGGGCCGAGCAAGCGGAACAGGCCGACCAGGCCGACCAGGCCGAACCGCCGGAGCGGGTCGGGCAGCAGGGATCCGCACGGCTGGGCGCGCGGTTCGCCCGGCTGTGGGGGTCGGCGACCGCGTCGGCGCTCGGGAGCGGGCTGACGACGGTGGCCACCCCGCTGCTGGTGGCCTCGCGGACGAGCGATCCGCTGGTCGTGGCCGGCGCCTCGGCCGTGGCCTGGCTGCCCTGGCTGCTGTTCGCGCTGCCGGGCGGCGTGCTCGTCGACCGGGTGGACCGGCGGCGGCTGATGGTGACGCTGGACTGGGCCCGCTTCGCGGCGATGGGCCTGCTGACGCTGACCCTGCTGACGGGGCATCCCGGCATCGCGGTGCTGTTCACCGTGCTGTTCGTGGTCAACACCGGCGAGGTGGTCTACCGTGCGGCGGCGCAGTCGCTGCTGCCGGCGGTAGTGCCGCGGGAGTCGCTGGAACGGGCCAACGGCTGGCTGATCGGGGGCGCGACCCTGGCCCAGGGGGTGCTGTCCGGACCGCTGGGCGGCCTGCTCTTCGCCGTGAGCGCCGGACTGCCGTTCCTGGTGAACACCGGTACCTACGCGGTGAGCGCGATCCTGATCGCCCTGCTCGTCGGCTCCTTCCGGGCCGTTCCCGCGGCCGCGGACGAGGCCGGGGGGACCGGGGGGACGCCGGCGCGGCACTCGGTGTGGACGGAGATGGCGGAGGGCTTCCGCTGGCTGCTGCGCCAGCGGTTGCTGCGGACCATGGCAGTACTGATCGGCCTGCTCAACCTGACGCTGACGGCGGCGACGGCGATGCTCGTGCTGCTCGCCAAGGACCGGCTGCACCTGGGCGCGGTCGGCTACGGCCTGCTCTTCTCCTGCATGGCCGTCGGCGGCATCGTCGGGTCACTGATCGGCGACCGGCTGGTCGCCTGGATCACCGCCACCTGGACGATCCGGATCGGCCTGCTGATCGAGGCCGGCATGCACCTGGCCCTGGCCACCTCGACCAGCTCGGCGTTCCTGGGGTTCGTCCTGTTCGCGTTCGGCATCCACGGCTCGCTGTGGGGCATCGTCGCGAGCTCGCTGCGGCAGCGGATGACGCCGCCGGAGCTGATGGGCCGGGTGAGCAGCTCCAACCTGTTCGTGGCGGCGGGCGGCAACTGCGTCGGCGCGCTGATGGGCGGCGCCCTGGCCGCGCGCTTCGGGGTGACCGCGCCGTACTGGGTGGGCTTCGTGGTCGCGGTGGGCGTGATCGCGGCGACCTGGCACGTCTTCGACCGGGAGTCGGTGGCGGCGGCCTACGCGACGTGAGAAGCCGATCGGGTGCATGGTGAAGCCATGCGCTGGTTGGACGCCGACGGGTACTGGCTGGGCAGACTGCTGTTCCAGCGGGCGCTCGCGGGCGTGTACCTGGTGGGCTTCCTCACCGCCGCCCGGCAGGGCCGCGCGCTGCTGGGCGCGCACGGGCTGACACCGATCCCCCGCTTCCTCGCGCGGCGCCGCTTCCGGGAGGCGCCGTCGCTGTTCCACTGGCACTACTCCGACGGCCTCTTCGCCGCCGTCGCCTGGACGGGCTGCGTGCTCGCGGCGGCGCTGGCCGCCGGCGCGGGCGACGCGGTGCCGCTGGGCGCGGCGACGGCGCTGTGGGCGCTGCTCTGGGCGCTGTACCTGTCGATCGTCAATGTCGGTCAGACCTGGTACTCGTTCGGCTGGGAGTCGCTGCTGCTGGAGACGGGCGCGCTGGCGGTCTTCCTCGGCAACGACACGGTCGCGCCGCCGGCCACCACGCTGGTGCTGATCCGCTGGATCCTGTTCCGTGTCGAGTTCGGCGCGGGGCTGATCAAGCTGCGCGGAGACCGCTGCTGGCGTGAGCTGACCTGCCTCTACTACCACCACGAGACCCAGCCGATGCCGGGCCCGTTCAGCTGGTGGTTCCACCGCCTGCCGCGTCCGCTGCACCGGGTGGAGGCGGGCGCCAACCACCTCGTCCAGCTGGGCGCGCCGGTGGCGCTGTTCCTGCCGCAGCCGGGCGCGACCGTGGCGGCCGGGCTGATCGTGGTGACGCAGCTGTGGCTGGTCCTGTCCGGCAACTTCGCCTGGCTGAACTGGCTGACGATCACGCTGGCGCTGGGCGCGGTCAGCAGCGGCACGAGACGGGCGTACCCGCCGACGCCGGTCTGGTTCGAGGCCTCCGCGCTGGCCTACGCGGCGCTGGTGCTGGCGCTGAGCTACCGTCCGGCGCGGAACCTGCTCTCCTCGCGGCAGCTGATGAACGCGTCGTTCGACGTGCTGCACCTGGTCAACACCTACGGGGCGTTCGGCAGTGTGACGCGGTCGCGGCATGAGGTCGAGCTGGAGGGCAGCGCGGACGGGCACACCTGGCTGGCCTACGGCTTCCGGGGCAAGCCGGGCCCGGTGGCGCGGCGGCCACGCCAGTTCGCGCCGTACCACCTGCGGCTGGACTGGATGATGTGGTTCGCCGCGCTCAACCCCGGCTACGCACGCGGCTGGTTGACTCCGCTGCTGCGCAGACTGCTGGACGGCGACCCGACGACGCTGCGCCTGCTGCGCCGCGACGGCAACCCCTTCCCGGACGCGCCCCCCGCCCACGTCCGGGCCACGCTGTACCGCTACCGCTTCACCACCCGGGAGGAGAAGCGGAGGACCGGTGCCTGGTGGCACCGCGAGCGGGTGGGTGCCTACCACCAGGTGTTGCACTCGGCTCAGGGGCGCGGGGACCTGCGCGAGTAACCCCCTGTGCGGACGGCCCTGTGCGGACGGCCCTGCGCGAACGGCCCTGCGCGCCGAGGACCATCCGCAGGTGGGTGGCTTGTCGCGCCCACGCAGGGGGCGCCTCTTGGGCACCTCCCGGCCGAAGGCCGGGGGAGCAGCCGCATACCGGCAGAGCCCCGCACCCCTGGGGGTGCAGGAGGTGCCTGGACCTGCCTAGACCGACCGCAACGGCCACTGGATCTCGGTGACCCACTCCTCCTGGGGTCCGCAGGAGTGGAGGTAGAGCTCGCGGCCGAGGCGGTCCGCCTCCTCCCCCGAGGACTCGATCCAGCGGGCGAGCCGCTGGACCGAGCCGAGGACGGAGTCCATCGAGCCGTGGTGGACGATCGTCGCCGCGCGGGCGACCACGGGGAGGTCGACGACGTCGAGGCCGGGGACGGAGCCGGGTTCCACGGCGACGGTGACGCCGGCGTGGACGCGGATGGCGTCGCCCAACTCCCCCGTGCCCTCCGGCTCGTACCAGGCGAGGTCCGGCCCGGTCACCGGCACCCCGAGGGTGCCCACGCGCTCGTGGAGCCCACGGTAGAGGGGTCCGATGACCGGACCGATGTGGCGCGGGTCGAAGCTCCTGGCGACGCCGCTGGCGACGGCCACCCGGACGGTGGGCAGGGACTTGAGGACGACCTCGTCGGTGGGCATGAGCCCCTCGCTCTCGATGATCCGGAGCCTCGTCTCGACCTGGGCCAGGCGTGCGGCCGCCGTCGCGACGGCCTCGGCCAGCTCGGCCTGTCGCAGCCGCAGCATCCCGCGCAGTTCCGCGGATCCGACCTTCTCGTCCAGTACCTCGCCGACCTGCTGCAGGCTGAAGCCGAGGTCCTTGAGGGCGACGATGCGGTTGAGCCGCGACAACTGGGCGGCCTCGTAGGACCGGTAGCCGGTCCACGGGTCGACCCGGGCGGGGTGCAGCAGGCCGAGGGCGTCGTAGTGCCGCAGCATGCGAACCGACACCTGGCCCAGGCGGGCGAAGTCTCCGATGGTGAACATGATGCCTCCAGTAGCAGGTCTCCCACTGTGTCAGGGTCAAGCGGCGACAACCGGTAACAGTCTTAACTGTTAACACTCTTGACAGTTATATGGTCCAGACCAATCATTGGCAGGGCCCTTTCATGCAAAGGGCTTCAGACACGCCGTCAGCTTTCACTGCACCACTCCACCCCACGGGAGTCCTGCATGAGATCAGTCCGTGCCCTGCTCAGTACCGCGCTGCTCGGCGCCGGTCTGGCCCTCGTCGCCGCCCCCACGGCGCACGCGGCCGGGACCGCGCTCCCCGCCCATGTCTTCTCGCCCTACTTCGAGGCGTACAGCAGCGACAACCCGGCGACGCTCGCGTCCGCCTCCGGCAACAAGTACCTGAGCATGGCCTTCCTCCAGGCCGCCACCAAGGGCTCGTGCACCGCCTACTGGAACGGCTCGACCAGCCAGCCGATCAGCTCCGCCACCTTCGGCAGCTCGATCTCCTCGATCCAGGCGGGCGGCGGCGACGTCGTCCCGTCCTTCGGCGGCTACGCCGCCGACAACGGCGGCACCGAGATCGCCGACAGCTGCACCAACGTGAGCTCCATCGCCGCGGCGTACGAGTCGGTCATCACCACCTACAACGTCACCCGGATCGACCTCGACACCGAGGACAACTCGCTGACGAACACCGCCGGTATCGACCGCCGCAACAAGGCGATCGCGCAGGTGGAGAGCTGGGCCGCGGCGAACGGCCGCACCGTGCAGTTCTCCTACACGCTGCCGACGACCACCAGCGGCCTCGCCTCCAGCGGGCTGGCCGTGCTGAAGAACGCGGTGAGCAACAACGCCCGCGTCGACGTGGTCAACATCATGACCTTCGACTACTACGACGGCGCCACCCACGAGATGGGCACCGACGCGGAGAACGCGGCCACCGGGCTGGAGAGCCAGCTCGCCGCGCTCTACCCGTCCAAGACCGCCGCGCAGCTGTGGAACATGATCGGCATCACCATGATGCCGGGCATCGACGACTACGGCGCCGCCGAGACCACCACCGTGGCCGACGCCGCCAACGTCGAGAGCTGGGCCACCGGCAAGGGCCTGGCCGAGCTGTCCTTCTGGGCGCTGGAGCGCGACAACGGCGGCTGCGTCGGCACGGCCGGCTCCGACACCTGCTCCGGGATCAGCCAGAACACCTGGGACTTCAGCCACGCCATGGAGCCGTTCACCAGCGGCGGCAGCGGCCAGACCCAGAACGACTTCTCGCTGGGCCTCAGCCCCGCCTCGGCCTCGGTCGCCCAAGGCGGCTCGGCCACGGCCACCGTCTCCACGGCGGTCACCTCCGGCAGCGCGCAGAGCGTCAGCCTGAGCGCGAGCGGCGCGCCCTCCGGCGTCAGCCTGTCGTTCAGCCCGGCGTCCGTCACCGCGGGCGGCTCCAGCACGCTCACCGCGACGGTCGGCTCCGCCGTGGCCGCCGGGACCTACCCGATCACGGTCACCGGCACCGCCGCCTCCGGCAGCCACAGTGCCACCTACTCGCTGACCGTCACCGGTACCAGCGGCGGGGGCGGCGGCAGCGGCAGTCTGGTCAACGGCAACTTCGAGACCGGCAGCCTGAGCCCGTGGACCTGCCAGTCGGGCAGCGCGATCGTGTCCAGCCCGGTCCACGGCGGCAGCCACGCGCTCTCCGTCGTGCCGAGCTCGTCGACGACCGGCGAGTGCGACCAGGCCGTCACGCTCGCGCCGAACACCAGCTACACGCTCAGCGGCTGGGTCCAGGGCCCGTACGCCTACGTCGGCGTGAGCGGCGGGGCGACCGCCAGCACCTGGTCGTCCAGCAGCAGCTGGAACCAGCTGACGGTGCACTTCACCACCGGCAGCAGCGGCGCGGTCACCGTGTACGTGCACGGCTGGTACGGCCAGGGCACCGTCTACGCGGACGACTTCAACCTGGCGTAGCCGACCGGGCTGCTCAGCTCGGCAGACTGCTCAGCTCGACCGGGCTGCTCAGCTCGGCAGACTGCTCAGCTCGACCGGGCTGCTCAGCTCGACAGGCTGCTCAGCTCGACAGGACCGGAACGTCGATCCTGAGCAGCCCCGCGACGCCGAACTCCAGCATCACCGGGACGGTGCCGCCCGCCTTGAGGGCGGCACCGTTCGTCAGCAGGACCTTCGGGCCGTTCGCGGCACCGAAGGAGGCGGTCGAGCCGGAGCTGATCAGCACGCCGGCGACCGAGAGCGGGTTGGTCGAGGGCGCACCCTGGAGCGTGGCCCGCGCGTTGTCCACCGCCACGACCGCGAGGTGCTCGGTGACCGGGCCCGCATTGGTGACGCTCAGCTCCAGCTGCGCACCGCCCGCGGCGCCCAGGTGGACGGCCGCCTTGGTGATCTTCAGATCGACGTTGCGGCTGGTCACCGAGAGATCGGTGCCGTCGGCGCCGGTCGAGGACGAGGACTGGGCCGCTCCCGGCAGCTCCCGCTGCACTCCACCGCTCGAACACGCGGACAGCGCGAGCGCGGCGGACAGGGCCAGAGCGGGGAGCGCGATCGCGGCGCGGGAACGGTGACGCATGCCTGCATTATCGCCACCCGCCCCCGGCCTCCCCGCGCCCGGGGGTACGCGTCCGGACGGGCGACTTGCCGGGGCGCCAGCCGAGGACGACCGGAATATAAGCGCACAGTGATGCTGTGAACACGTAGGGCGACCGGAGCGCGAGCATCGGTCCGGCGCCCCCGACCACAGCAAGGAGCAAGCATGCGCATGCCCTCTCGGCTGGCAGCCGCCGGGGTCCTCGCGGCAGGCCTGGTACTCGCCGCCTGCGGGATGGCCAGTGCGGACGCGAACGCCAACGGCGTCGTGTCCGGCTCGCCCGGCTTCCTCTCCGGCAACCTGGTCCAGGTGCCGGTGGACGCCGACGTGAACCTCTGCGGCAACACGGTCAACGTCGTCGGCCTGCTCAACCCGGCCTTCGGCAACCGCTGCGCCAACGGCGAGGAGGACTCCGGGGGCCACACGGTCGTCTGGCACCACCACTGGTGGCACCACGACGTCGACGACGTGGCCGCTCCCGACCAGGACCAGGACTGCGATTGACGGCAGCCCCCACCCTCCCCACGCACGCGTCCGCTGACGCGTCGTCAGCCCCGATAATACGCATCGGCCCTGCTCCCGAGCATGGAGCAGGGCCGATCCGTGTGCTGCGGCGGCAGGTCAGCCGACGTTGGCACCGTGGTTGCCGAAGGCCGGGTTCAGCAGGCCGATCACGTTGACGGAGTCGCCCACCACGTTCACGGGGACGTGGACCGGCACCTGCGCCTCGTTGCCGCTAACCGCGCCCGGGGAGTTGGAGGCGTCGCCACAGGCGTGGGAGCTGGCGAAGGCGGCACCGGTACCGGCGGCGACGACAGCACCGACAGCGGCGGACGCGACCAGGGCGCCCTTCAGGACGTTCGTCATGACTCTCGATTCCTCACACGAATGGACCGCACCGCCGGTCGGGCCGACGACGGGGCCCGCGATTCCCGAACCGCAGGCACCACGCCCAACGAGGCCATTTCCCGGCCGTCACCGGCCATTTTCGACATTCACCCGGTCGGTGGATTCTTGTCGCTCCGGCTCGAACATGCGCCCATTCGAGTGGAGCTGGAGTTGACCCATGTCCTGTGACCGAACTGCTCGTTGGAGAGTCCGGATGAACACGGCGGGCCGACGGCCGCCGCTCCGGACTCCCTTTTCGGAGGACGGGGCGTGCGCGGTGCGTGAGCCGGCCGCTGTTCCCGAGAACTTCGTTCCGCCCTAATACACGAGAGGGGACTCCTCCCATGCTGAACACCAAGCGCGGCCTCCTGGTCACCGTTGCCGCGGCCGGTCTGCTCGCCGCCGGTGGCGGCGTCGCTGCCGCCAGCTCCACCGCGACCGGCACCGCCGCCAACTCCCCGGGCTTCCTGTCCGGCAACCTGATCCAGGTTCCGGTCCACGTCCCGGTCAACGTCTGCGGCAACACCGTCAACGTGATCGCCCTGCTGAACCCGGCGTTCGGCAACCACTGCGTCAACGAGGGCTGACCCTCCCTCGCAGCAGTGGGCCCGGCCGCGCACAGCGGCCGGGCCCTTCGGCCGATCGAGGCACATGCAGCACCGAAGCCGTGTCCGTGTGGTCCGGCGCTCGTTTCGTCCAGCGTCCCCTCCACATCCGGACGGGCGCCTGAAGTACCGACATTCCGAAGGAATCTGATCATGAGCAAGGTCATCAAGGTCGCCGCCCTCGGCGCCGCTGCCGCCGCCGTCTCCGTCGTGGGCGCCGGTGTCGCCTCCGCCGACGCGGGCGCGATGGGCACCGCCGCCAACTCCCCTGGCGCGATCAGCGGCAACGAGATCCAGGTGCCGGTCCACATCCCGGTCAACGCCTGTGGCCTCTCGGTCAACGTGATCGGCGCCCTGAACCCGGCCTTCGGCAACCACTGCGTCAACAAGTAGTCCACTTACTCCTTTTCGGCGTTCCAGTTGGGAGATTGCATCGTGTCCAAGGTCAAGACCGTCGCCGCTGTCTCCGCCGCCTCCGCGGGTCTGCTGCTGGGCGCCGCCGGCGCCGCTGCGGCCGACGCGGGTGCGAACGGCACTGCGGCCAACTCGCCCGGTTTCCTGTCCGGCAACCTGCTCCAGGTTCCGGTCCACGTCCCGGTCAACATCTGCGGCAACTCCGTGAACGTGATCGGTGCGCTGAACCCGGCGTTCGGCAACTCGTGTGAGAACGCGCCCTGCTGAATCCCTGCTGACCCTCACCCAGCAGGCGGGCTGTCGCCGTCCCCCGTGCCTCGAGCGTGCGGGGGGCTGTGGCGTGTCCACCCACGACTCGCACCTCGAAACACCGGTCGGCGCCCCCAGGAGAACCCATGAAGACCCCGCGCGCAGCGGCACTCGGCACCCTCGTCCTGTCCGTCGCCGGCCTCGTCGCCGCGACGACCCCCGCCTCGGCGGCCACCACTGCCCAGACGACCAGCGGTGCGCAGCCGAACGCCGCGCTGCAGCCGCTCGCCGCCGGTCCCGCTGTCTCCGGACTGACCGCGGCCGTCCCCAACGTGGTCCGTCCCGCCAAGGACTTCCGGCTCGACCCGCTCGCCAACTCCGCGGCCGACCCGCTGAACAACGGTGTCGCGCTCAAGCCGGACCACGGCGGGCCGGTGTCGACCACGCCGGTCACCTCCGGGCTCAGCAACGGCGGCGGTCTCGGCAACCTGCCGCTGATCGGCGGCACCGCCGCTGGCCTGCTCCCCGGCTGACGCGGCGCTGCCGCTGATCGGCGGCACCGCCGCTGGCCTGCTCCCCGGCTGACGCGGCACGCCGCCCCCACCGCCGCCGCCACCACAGACCTCCGCCGGTCCTGCCTCGACTCCTCCTTCGGCAGGACCGGCGGATCTTCTGTGCCCGGTGCGCGCTGTCAGCCGGCCGCGCCGAGTGCGCCCTTGGCGCTGGCGACCATGTCCTGGACCGGCGCGATCAGGTTCGCGTCCGGGGTGCGCTGGTCGAGCGAGAGCTGGCCGCCGGGTGCGCTCTGCAGCTGCGGCGGGGTGACCTCGGGCTGGAGCCGCGTCAGGTCCAGCTGCGGCAGCCGGGTGTCGGTCGTGGGCGCCTCGTAGGGCAGCGCGTGGGCCGGCATGGAGCGGCCCTGGTAGGTGACCGGGTGGCCGACGCCGAGCGCGGCGCTGACGGCCTTCAGCGGCGCGGCCGGGACGGCCAGGCGGGTGCCCCCGTCGTGGACGGTGCCGTCGGCGGAGGGCATCGGCGCGGTCAGCCCGAGCTGCGGTGTGCGGTCGGCGGCACCGATGGCCGGCAGCAGCGGGTCCGGGATCAGGGTGTGCGTGTCGTGACTCTGCACCGGCGGCTCCAACGGCATGGCCGGGATGCTGCCCGTCAGGCCGCTGTCGGAGTGGTGACCGGTGACGTGCTGCACCAGCGGGCCCAGGGGAACGCCGAAGGGCACGTCCATGTGGCCGACGTGCTGCTCCAACGTCTCCTGCTGCTGCGGCGAGAGCGGCTCCGCCTGGGCGCTGGTCGCGCTCACCGCGGCCAGGACCGGCGCCGCGCAGGCCGCCAGGGCGACGGCCGCTCCGCGGAGGGACTTGTTCATGGTGACGCTCATTCCTACTGGGCACGGGTGCTTTGGGGCATGGGTTGGGTGCGATTCAACAGCGTTGCAGGAGTGGAGTTTTAGACATTCCACCCGTATGGAGCAGTGAAGTGACGTTATTTCCCTCCGTCGCCCCCGAATTTCCTCCTTGTGAGTGAGTCCTGGTCAGGCGCGGCTGTTGTCGGATTCCCCCGATCGGAGTCGCAACCAGGACACCACCGGTCTCGTTGGTTTGTGTGCCAGCACGACGGATTGATAGGTGTTCAGAAAGGCAGCAGCAATGCTCAAGAAGTCCTTTGCCGGTGTCGGCGTCGCAGTGGCCGCTTTCGCGGCGACGGTCACCCCGGCGATGGCCATCGGCAACGCGGACGGCATGGCCAGCTCCGTGGAGGGCCCGGGCGGCACGAACGTCACCGGCACCTGGGGTGACGACAGCCCGAACTTCCACTTCCTGGACAACCCGAACATCTGCCTGCCGGAGATCCACCACGTCCAGGTCGGCCTCGTGCCGGTCCAGGCGGACGTGCCGATCGGCAACCAGCAGCTGCACCAGACCTGCAACGTCGGCCAGGCCACCCAGTCGACGGGCGACGGCGCGCTGTCGCACCTGGTCGGCTGATCGGCCCGCCGCAGCAGGGCAGTACCCGCAGTACCCCGCAGTACGACCTGACTGATCTGAACCAACTCACCAGGAGAAATCCCGTGATCAAGAAGTCCCTGGCCGCCGCCGGCCTCGCCGCCACCGCTCTCGCCATGTCCACCGGCACCTCTTTCGCCATCGGCGACGGCGACGGCGCGGCCTACTCCACCCAGGGCGCGGGCGGCACCGACGTCACCGGCACCTGGGGCAACGGCAGCCCGAACTTCCACACCGCGGACAACCCGAACGTCTGCCTGCCCGAGGTCCACCACGTCCAGGTCGGCCTCGTGCCGGTCCAGGTCGACGTGCCCGTCCTCAACCAGCAGGGCCACCAGATCTGCAACGTCGGCCAGACCACGCAGACCTTCGGCGACGCGCCGCTGAGCCACCTGATCGGCTGACCTTCCCCGATCGGAAACCGATCGGCGGGTCCCGCCTCACCCAGTCGGAAAGAAACGAGAACCACCCCATGCTGAAGAAGGCTCTCGCCTACGCCGGCGTCGCGGCCGCCGCGATCGCCGCCACGGCGACGCCCGCCTCCGCCATCGGCGACGCGGACGGCTCCGCCGTGTCGACCCAGGGCGCCGGCGGCACCAACGTCACGGGGACGTGGGGCAACGACAGCCCCAACTTCCACTTCCTGGACAACCCGAACATCTGCCTGCCCGAGATCCACCACGTGCAGGTGGGCCTGCTGGTGCCGGTCCAGGTGGACGTGCCGGTCGGCAACCAGCAGCTGCACCAGGTCTGCAACGTCGGCCAGGCGACCCAGTCCACGGGCGACGGCGCGGCTTCGCACCTGGTCGGCTGAGCACCACCCTGACCCTCCACGTTTCACGAAGCAGGGCCCGGGAGTCTTGGACTCCCGGGCCCTGCTTGGTTGTTCCGTCTCGGCTGCCACGCAGGGCTGCGATCAACCGTTACGCAGCCACTGCGCCACCTCGGTGCCCCAGTAGGTGAGGATCTGCTCGGCGCCCGCGCGGCGGATCGAGATGAGGGTCTCCATGATCATCCGGTCCCGGTCGATCCACCCGTTGGCGGCGGCGGCCTCGACCATCGCGTACTCGCCGGACACCTGGTAGGCCGCGACCGGCACCGGGCTGTGGTCGGCGACCTCCCGCAGCACGTCCAGGTAGGCCATCGCGGGCTTGACCATCACCAGGTCGGCGCCCTCGGCGACGTCCAGCTCCAGCTCGCGCAGAGACTCCCGGGCGTTGGCCGGGTCCTGCTGGTAGGCCTTGCGGTCGCCCTTGAGGGAGCTGCCGACGGCCTCGCGGAACGGGCCGAAGAACGCCGAGGCGTACTTGGCCGTGTAGGCGAGGATGGACACGTCCTGGTGCCCGACCTCGTCCAGCGCCTCACGGACGACCGCGACCTGACCGTCCATCATGCCGGAAGGCCCGACCATGTGGACCCCGGCGTCGGCCTGCACGCGCGCCATCTCCGCGT
Organism: Streptacidiphilus sp. MAP12-33; assembly: GCF_041261265.1. Taxonomy (NCBI): domain Bacteria; kingdom Bacillati; phylum Actinomycetota; class Actinomycetes; order Kitasatosporales; family Streptomycetaceae; genus Streptacidiphilus; species Streptacidiphilus sp. MAP12-33. The sequence continues at coordinate 126,067 of NZ_JBGCCA010000016.1, read as the reverse complement.
AGCGGAGCAGGGTCGCGTCGTTGTCCACGCTGCCGTCGGCCGCGAGGACGCCGCAGTGACCGTGGTCGGTGTACTCGTCCAGGCACAGGTCGGACATGACCACGAGCTGGTCCCCGACCTCGGCGACGACGTCGCGGATCGCCTGCTGCAGGATGCCGTCCGGGTTGGTGCCCTCGGTGCCGGTGGCGTCCTGGACGGCGGGAATCCCGAACAGCATGATGCCGCCGACGCCCGCGGCGGCGGCCTCGTTGGCGGCCTTCTTCAGGGTGTCGCGGGTGTGCTGGACCACGCCGGGCATGGAGCTCACCGGGACCGGCTCGGTGATGCCCTCCCGCACGAACATCGGCATGATCAGCTCGGCGGGGTGCAGACGCGTCTCGGCGACGAGCCGCCGGACGGCGGGGGTGACACGCAGTCGCCGGGGGCGGATGTACGGACTCTCGATTCCCATGACTACGTGCTCCTTCTGCAGTCTCTCAGGTGGCAACACCTAGGGGCGCGGGGACCGCGCGAGAAACCCCCCTGTGCGGACGGCCCTGATCGTTGAGGACCATCTGCTCATGGGTGGCTTGTCGCGCGGTTCCCCGCGCCCCGGAAAACGTTAGCGGGCCTTGCGTCGCGACCCGGGCCGCCGCTCGGAGGGGCGGTAGACCGGCTCGCCCGCCTCGCGTGCGGCGTCGCGGCGGGCGCCGCCGAACTCCGCCAGCGCCTCCGCGAGCGCGTGGACCGAGGGAGCGGGCGCGAGAACGTCGACGCGGAGGCCGTGCTCCTCGGCCGTCTTCGCCGTCGCCGGGCCGATGCAGGCGATGACGGTCACGTTGTGCGGCTTGCCCGCGATACCGACCAGGTTCCGGACCGTCGACGACGAGGTGAAGATCACCGCGTCGAAGCCGCCGCCCTTGATCGCCTCGCGGGTCTCCGCCGGCGGCGGCGCCGCGCGCACCGTGCGGTAGGCGGTGACGTCGTCGACCTCCCAGCCGAGCTCGACCAGGCCGGCCACGAGCGTCTCCGTGGCGATGTCCGCGCGCGGCAGGAGCACCCGGTCGATCGGGTCGAAGACCGGGTCGTAGGGCGGCCAGTCCTCCAGCAGGCCGGCGGCGCTCTGCTCGCCGCTCGGCACCAGGTCCGGCTTCACGCCGAAGTCGACCAGCGCCTGCGCCGTGGTCTCGCCGACCGCGGCGACCTTGATGCCCGCGAAGGCGCGGGCGTCCAGCCCGTACTCCTCGAACTTCTCGCGCACGGCCTTGACCGCGTTGACCGAGGTGAACGCGATCCACTCGTAACGGCCGGTCACCAGGCCCTTGATGGCGCGTTCCATCTGCTGCGGGGTGCGCGGCGGCTCGACCGCGATGGTCGGGACCTCGCTCGGGACGGCGCCGTAGCCGCGCAGCTGGTCGCTGAGCGCGCCGGCCTGGTCCTTGGTCCGCGGGACGAGGATGTTCCAGCCGAAGAGCGGCTTGGTCTCGAACCAGGAGAGCTCCGCCCGGCGCTCGACCTGCTCGCCGACGACGACTATCACGTTGCTCGCCGGGTCCACCGGGGCCGAGACCGGCGACGGCAGCACCTTGGCCGCCTTCAGTTCCGCCGCGATCGTCCCGAGCGTGCCGCACCAGGTGCGCTGACGGGTCGTGGTGCCCTCCAGCGTGATCGAGACGGGCGTCTCGGGCTTGCGGCCGTGGGTGACCAGCGCGGCGGCGGTCGCCGGGACGGAGCCCAGGACCGTGCGCACGACGAGCGTCGACTCGCAGGCGCCGAGGTCGGCCCAGGCCGACTCGGCCAGCAGACCGCTCGCGTCGACGAAGCGGACGTCCGCGCCCCGGGCGCCCGAGCGCAGCGGGACGCCGGCGTAGGCGGGGACACCGACGGACTGGGCGACACCGGGCACGACCTGGAAGGGGACGTGCGCCTGGGCGCAGGCCAGCATCTCCTCGGCGGCACGGCCGTCGAGGCCCGGGTCGCCGTCGACGGTGCGCACGAGGTGCTTGCCGCCGCGGACCGCGCCGAAGAATCGGGAGACCGCGGCGCCGCCGTCGCCGCCGAGCACGCCGCCCTCGTCGAGGACGAAGGCGTCGGAGGCGTCGGCGGCCGGGTGCACCTCGACCCGCTCCGGGCAGTGGGCGCGGACGGCCGCGGCGGTGAGCGGGTCGGCCACCAGCACGTCGGCCGAGGCGAGCACCTCCACCGCGCGCAGCGTCAGCAGGCCGGGGTCACCGGGGCCTGCACCCAGGAAGGTGACCTGGCCGACGGGACGGCGCGGGGTGTCGGGACTGGCGGTGGGGCTCACTTGGCTCGCTCCCCCATGAGGCCGGCCGCGCCGGCGGCGAGCAGGCGGGCGGCGAGGCCGCGTCCCAGCTCGTCGGGGGCGTCGTTGCCGGTGGTGGACATCTGCACGACGGTGGCACCGTCGACGGTGCCGACGACGGCCCGCAGCGCGAGCCCGTCGGCCTGGGTGGTGGCCAGCGCGCCGACCGGCGCGGAGCAACCGGCCTCCAGCGCGGCCAGCAGGGCGCGCTCGGCGGTGACGGCAGCCCGCGTGGGCGCGTGGTCGAGGACGGCCAGAGCGGCCGCCAACTCCGGGTCGGCCGCCGAGCACTCGATCGCGAGGGCGCCCTGCCCGGGGGCGGGCAGCATCACGTCGGTGTCGATGACCTCGGTGGCCTCGGCGAGGCGGCCGAGGCGGTTCAGGCCCGCGGCGGCGAGGACCACCGCGTCCAGCTCGCCGGAACGGACGTAGCCGATGCGGGTGTCGACGTTGCCGCGGATCGGGACGGTCTCGATCGCCAGGCCCGAGGCGGAGGCCCAGGCGTGGAGCTGCGCCATGCGGCGCGGGGAACCCGTGCCTATGCGGGCCGGGTGGGCGACGTCGCCCTTCTCCAGCAGCTCGGCCAGCGTCAGCCCGTCCCGGGCGACGAGCGCGTCGCGCGGGTCCTCGCGCAGCGGGACCGCGGCCAGCGTCAGGCCCTCGGGCGCGGCGGTGGGCAGGTCCTTGAGGGAGTGCACGGCGAGGTCGATCGTGCCGGCGAGCAGCGCGTCGCGCAGCGCGGAGACGAAGACGCCGGTGCCGCCGATCTGGGCGAGGGCCTCGCGGGAGGTGTCGCCGTAGGTGGTGATCTCGACCAGCTCGACGCGGCGGCCGGTGGCGGCGGCGACCGCCTCGGCGACCATGCCGGACTGGGCCATCGCCAGCGCGCTGCGCCGGGTGCCCAGTCGCAACGGGGGGAGCTCTTCGGTGGGGAGGCTTCCGGAGGATGGGGGCACGTTCGTGCCCGTCTGACCCGTCATGAGATCATCCTGGTAGTGCTGACGGCCTCAACGGCCATGGGATCGAGGTCGAACAGTTCGCGCAGCGCCTCGGCGTAGGAGGCGCCGCCCGGTTCCCCGGCCAGCTGCTTGACGCGGACGGTGGGCTGGTGGAGGAGCTTGTCCACGACGCGCCGGACGGTCTGCTGGATCTCCGCGCGGGTGCGCGTGTCCAGGCCGGGGAGGCGTCCGTCGAGGCGCTCCAGCTCGGCGTTGACCAGTTCGGTGGCCATGGCGCGCAGGGCGACGACGGTCGGCGTGATCGCGGCCGCGCGCTGGGCGGCACCGAAGGCGTCGACCTCCTCACCGACGATGCGGCGGACCGCGTCGACGTCGAGGGCGCCGGAGTCGGCGTGCTGGGCCGCGGTGGCGAGGGTCTCCAGGTCGACCAGGTGGACGCCGGGGAGGGCGTGCGCGGCCGGGTCGACGTCGCGGGGCATGGCCAGGTCGAGCACGGACAACGGGCCCGCGAAGGCGCTGCGCTTGTCGGCGGCCAGGGCGAGGTCCTCGGCGGTCAGCACGATCCCGGCCGCCCCGGTACAGGAGATGACGACGTCGGTCTCGGCGAGCGCCGCGCCGACCTCGCTGAAGGGGACGGCCCGGCCGCCGAGCTGTTCGGCGAGGCGTTCCGCCTTCTTCTGCGTGCGGTTGGCGATGACCAGTTCGGCGACCCCCTCGCGGGCGAGGGTGGCGGCGGCGAGCGAGCTCATCGAGCCGGCGCCGACGACCAGGGCTCTGCGTTCGGCGACGGGCCCGGCGACGGCGGCGATCTGCTCCAGGCCGAAGGTGACCAGGGTCTGGCCGGCCTTGTCGATCGAGGTCTCGCTGTGGGCGCGCTTGCCGACCCGCAGGGCCTGCTGGAACAGCTCGTTGAGGCCGCGCGCGGCGGTGTGCTGGTCCTGGGCCAGGTGCAGCGCGTCGCGCAGCTGGCCGAGGATCTGGCCCTCGCCGACGACCATCGAGTCCAGGCCGCAGGCCACCGAGAAGAGGTGGTGGACGGCGCGGTCCTCGTAGTGCACGTAGAGGTGCGCGGTGAGCTCGTCCAGGGCGACCCCGGAGTGCTCGGCGAGCAGCGTGGACAGCTCGGCGACGCCGGCGTGGAACTTGTCCACGTCGGCGTAGAGCTCGATGCGGTTGCAGGTGTTCAGCAGCGCGGCCTCGGCCACCGGCGTCGCGGCGGCGGCGGCGTGCAGCAGCCGGGACGGCTGGTGGCCCGTCAGCGCGGCGCGCTCCAGCAGGCCGACCGGGGCGCTGCGGTGGCTCAGTCCCACGACCAGCAGGCTCATCCTGCGGCCTCCTCGAGTTCGGTGCCCTCGGAGACTACTGCGGCAGGCTGTGCGGCCGGGACCTCCGCGTCGGCGTCGTCGAGGTCGTCGCCGGCCTTGCGCTGCTCGTGGAAGGCGAGGATCTGCAGCTCGATGGAGAGGTCGACCTTGCGCACGTCCACGCCGTCCGGCACGTTCAGCACGGTCGGGGCGAAGTTGAGGATGCTGGTGACGCCGGCCGCGACCAGGCGGTCGCAGACCTGCTGGGCGGCCACGGGCGGGGTGGTGATCACGCCGATGGAGACCCGCTCGGAGCGGACGATCTCCTCCATCTCGTCGGTGTGGCGCACCGGGAGACCCGCGACGAGCTGACCGGTGAGGGCGGCGTCGGCGTCGAGCAGGGCGGCGACGCGGAAGCCGCGGGAGGCGAACCCGCCGTAGTTGGCCAGCGCGTGGCCGAGGTTTCCGATGCCGACGATGACCACGGGCCAGTCCTGGGTCAGGCCCAGCTCGCGGGAGATCTGGTAGACGAGGTACTCGACGTCGTAGCCGACACCGCGGGTGCCGTAGGAGCCGAGGTAGGAGAAGTCCTTGCGCAGCTTCGCGGAGTTGACCCCGGCCGCGGTGGCCAGCTCCTCGGAGGAGACGGTGGGCACCGAGCGCTCGGACAGGGCGGTGAGCGCGCGCAGGTACAGCGGCAGCCGGGCGACCGTCGCATCGGGGATGCCCCGGCCCCGGCTGCGACGGTTGCCCGCAGCGGGGTTCGGGTTGTTCTGAGTGGATCGGCCAGTTGCCACGGTGCTCCTGTGGGTGAAGCTGGGCTGCGAACGCCAGGCTATGTCTTTGTGAACGCGTGCACAAAGATGGTGTCCGTTTTGTCCGGCAGGAGTGACACGCATCACGCCCATTCCCTCCGAGCCGCGGGACCGGGGGCGGGAACGCCGTACGGTACAGCGCACGGTACGGCGTACGCACCGGGCGTCACTGGAGCCGTCGGCGGCGCCGCAGGGAGGGCGGCCGGCAAGACGGAACGATTCTGCGTGTGCACCGCGGCCGACCGACGGCGCAGCTTCGGCCACACCGCCCGCTGCGCCCCCTCGATCATCGCCCGCACCGGCTCGACGCCTCCGGCCGGCGTGCCGAGGCAGCACCTGAGCAGCCGCGCGGTCGCGCGGGCGTCACCGAGGGCGGTGTGCGCCGGGAAGTCCGGCAGCCCGAACGCGGCCGTGCAGGCGCCGAGCGACCGGCCGGGCAGCTGGTCGCCGAGGACCCGTCCGGCGAGCGCCATGGTGCACAGCGTGGGGGCGTCCGGCACGGCCACCCCGATCCGGGCGAACTCCCGGACCAGGAAGCCCAGGTCGCAGGTGACGTGGTGGCCGACCAGGATCCGGCCGCGCAGCAGGTCCGACAGGTGCGGGGCGATCTCACGGAAGTTGGGGGCGCCGGCCACGTGCTCCTGCGTGATGCGGTGCACGGAGGTCGGCCCGACCGGGCCGCCGGGGTCGACCAGGGTGCTGAACTCGGCCTCGACGCGCAGCAGCGGGTAGTCGAGCAGGACCACGCCGACCTCCACCACCCGGTGGCGCCAGGGGCTGCGCCCGCTCGCCTCGACGTCCACGACGGCGAACCCGCGAGCGGGTGGCGGCATGGACGGGGGCTGCACGGGGGGCTCCTTCCGGATCGTCCCCCCGCGGCACAAAACCCCTTGATGGTAAGCGCACTAACGGCACATGGCTAACTCGTTACAACGGGGCGAACCAGACATTTCTTCCGGCTGTGCGCCCAATCGTTATGCACGCTCAGGCTCCCAGCGCCTTGCGCAGGCGGGCCGGGTCGACTCTCCAGAAGTCGTGCTGCTTTCCGTCGATCAGCGTGACCGGGATCTGCTCCCAGTACCGGCGGAAGAGCTCCTTGTCCTCGTTGATGTCCAGCTCCTCGACGGAGAAGCCCAGCTCCTCGGAGAGCGCGAGAACGACGGCACGGGCGTCCTCGCACAGGTGACAGTCGGGCTTGCCGATCAACGTCACCACGTGGTCGGCGGGCTGCTTGGTGCTGCGACGCGGAAGGAGAGGAGCCATGGAGCCATTCTGGACCGCTCCGGGCGCACAGAGTTAACGGCCGCTCCACGCAGCGGATACGAGTTTCCGGCCGGTATCTGGCTATGCTCGCGGCATGGCCAGGCAGCGGAACACCACGCGACTCGCGGGCGAAGCGTCCGCGGATGCAGCCGCGGAGCGGGACCGGTCGGAGCAGGAGCTCCCGGTCGACGCGCAGGCGGGCGCGTTCTTCGACTGCGACAACACGATCATGCAGGGCGCGGCCATCTTCTACCTGGGCCGGGGCCTGTACAAGCGCAAGTTCTTCTCCAGCCGCGAGCTGGCCCGCTTCGCCTGGCAGCAGGCCTACTTCCGGCTGCACGGCGCGGAGAACGCCGGGCACATGGCGGACGCCAAGGAGAGCGCCCTGTCCATCGTGCAGGGCCACCGCGCGGCGGACCTGGAGGCGATCTGCGAGGACGTCTTCGACGAGTTCATGGCCGAGAAGATCTGGCCGGGCACCCGCGCCCTGGTGCAGATGCACCTGGAGGCGGGCCAGCGGGTCTGGCTGGTCACCGCCGCACCGCAGGAGGCGGCCCGGGTGATCGCGGCCCGGCTCGGGATGACCGGGGCGCTGGGCACCGTCGCGGAGACCATCGACGGCGTCTACACCGGCCGCCTGGTCGGTGAGCCGCTGCACGGTCCCGCGAAGGCCGAGGCGGTCAAGGCGCTGGCCGCCCGCGAGGAGCTGGACCTGGCCCGCTGCGCGGCCTACAGCGACTCGGCGAACGACATCCCGATGCTCTCCCTGGTCGGCTACCCGTACGTGATCAACCCGGACTCCGAACTGCGGCGCCACGCCCGGCGCAACGGCTGGCGGGTGCGCGACTTCCGCACCGGCCGCAAGGCGGCCAGGGTCGGCATCCCGGCCGCGGCCGGCCTCGGCGCGGCCGCGGGCGGCACGGCGGCCGCCGTCGCCATCTACCGCAACCGGCACCGCTGAACCGCGCTTTCGACGCGATGAGCGCCCTGCGTGCCAACTGACCGGTTCTGACCGCTCGCTGCTCGCGCGTTTGCGCGGGATTCCCCCGCCACGGCTCCGGGAAGCTCCCGGAATCCGGTCAGCCCCGGCATGCCCTGGGTCAACTCCGACCACCGGTGCGCCAACTGACCGAGGCATAGTCGGTCACATTCTGCCACTGAGGGGTAACAGATGTGACTGAAGCGGTGAATTTGGCAACAGGGTGTAGCTGTTGTTGCACGAAGCGTTATCCTCGTGCAGCGGTCCCCACCCTGCACGTCACAGTCCTGCCTCTGGGAGTCCCGTGTACTCACACGTCCGGAACGACGCCGGCCTGGCCCTGCTGCGCAGCCTGGTGCGCCGGGAGCAGTTGCTCCCTGTGCCCGTGCTCGCGGTCGCGGGCGGCCCGGTCGTCGCACCTCTCGCGCCGCTCCCGACGCCCGTCGTGCTGCGCACCAGGACCACGGCCGGCGCACGCCCGGGCGGCGCGGCAGGTGCGGGCGGTACCACGGGGACGGGTGGTGCCGCGGGGACGGGCTCCGGCTGGGAGAGCCCGGCGGGCAACCCGATCATGGCCCTGGTCGAACGCGCCCAGGACGGCGACGGCGAGGCCTTCGGCCAGCTGTACGACCACTATGCCGACACGGTCTACCGGTACATCTACTACCGGGTCGGCGGCCGGGCCACGGCCGAGGACCTGACCAGCGAGACCTTCCTGCGGGCCCTGCGCCGCATCGGCACCTTCACCTGGCAGGGCCGGGACTTCGGCGCCTGGCTGGTCACCATCGCGCGGAACCTGGTGGCCGACCACTTCAAGTCCAGCCGCTTCCGGCTGGAGGTCACCACCGGGGAGATGCTCGACTCCAACCAGGTCGAGCCCAGCCCCGAGGACTCGGTCCTGGAGTCGCTCTCCAACGCGGCCCTGCTGGAGGCCGTGCGCCGGCTCAACCCGCAGCAGCAGGAGTGCGTCACCCTGCGTTTCCTTCAGGGGCTCTCGGTCGCGGAGACGGCACGGATCATGGGCAAGAACGAGGGCGCGATCAAGACCCTCCAGTACCGCGCGGTGCGCACCCTCGCCCGCCTGCTGCCGAGCGACGCCCGGTAGCGCCCGATGAGCGGTGGTAGAGCCGGGGGTGGAACCGGCGGCCGTGCTGACGCGTGCGTAACCCTCCCCTCCCACAATCGTTGCGCAGGATGCAAGGCCCAATTCCGGGAACTGCTTCACCCTTTCGGGTGGATCGTGGCGCGACGGTGCAACCTGCCGATCGGCCGAACAGTCGATAACGTCGAGAGGAGGTGCTGCCCATGACAGCGAACGTGCTGGAGTTCCGTCGGGCGAGAGCCTTCGCCGACGCCGTGGATGCCCGGGAGGCCCGGTTCGACGAAGAGCCCGGCGAGGGCGAGGGACAGTACGACCATATGCTCGCCATGGTGACCTCGTTGGCCACCATGTCGTGCGGCGGGACAGCGGGGCCTAGCCTGGACCCACAGGTCCGGCTCACACAACGCGCCCTGCTGGTCGCCGAGTTCGAGCGTGCCTTCGCGGGCGGCGGTGGCGCGGCCACGGTGCCCGCCCAGCGCTCGCGCCGCGGCTCCCACCGCGCGGTGCGCCCCGCGGCGCTGTGGCCGTCCACCCGTTGGGGCCGCCGCCTCGCCGTCGGTGGCCTGGCCTCGATGATGGCCCTCGGCACGCTCGGCGGCGTGGCCGCCGCCGCCACGAACTCCCTGCCCGGGGACTCCCTCTACGGCATGAAGCGCGGCCTGGAGGACTGGCGGTTCAACCTCGCCGGCTCGGACGAGGAGCGCGGCAAGCTGCTGCTCGACGAGGCCTCCACCCGCATGGACGAGGCCCAGCAGCTGATGAACCGGGGCGACGCCGCGGGCGCGCGCCGGCTCAGCCCGCAGACGATCCGGGACCTCGACCGCGCCCTGTCCGACATGAACGCCGAGGGCAAGCGCGGCCGGGATCTGCTCAACGAGATCTACCGGCGCAGCCATTCGCTGGCCCCGCTCCAGCAGTTGGCGGGGTTCGCGGCGGTACAGAGCCGGGCGCTGGACGAGATCGAGCCCCAACTGCCGGACCAGCTGGACCCGGTGGCCACCCAGGTGCGCGGCCTGCTCTCCGGGATAAGGCAGGAGGTCACCCCGCTGCTGCCCGCCCAGGCGGGCGGTGCGTCGGCCACCTCTCCGGACGGCGGCGGCTCCGCGTCCCCGTCGGCGGGCTCCGGCAACGTCAACGCGCCCTCCGGGCCGACGACGTCCGGCACGGGCACGACGAAGAGCGGCGCCTCGCCCACGCCCTCCGGCCAGACCACGTCCGGCACGGGTTCGCTGGTCGGCGGCACCGGCCTCGGCAGCGTCGGCGGCCTGCTCGGCGGTTCCACGCCGTCCACGGCCCCGTCCGCGTCGCCGAGCGCGTCGCCGTCGGACTCGGGAGGCAGCGGCCTGACGATCCCCCCTTTGGTCGGGGGCTTGCTGCCGGGGATCGGGATCGGGGTCTCGGGCAGCTGAGTTAGTTGCACTATCCAGGGGCGCGGGGAACTGCGCGACAAGCCACCCTGAGTGGTAGGACCCCGAACGGACGGGGCCATCCGCTCGTCAGTGGTTGCTCGCGCAGTTCCCCGCGCCCCTGAGCGCTCCGCGCCTCAGAAGAACACGGAGCGGCGCTGCACCAGCATCCGGTAGAGGGTGTGCTGGATGGTCTCGCGGACCTGGTCCGTGAGGTTGAACATCAGCATCGGGTCGTCCGCCGCCTCCGGCGGGTACGCGTCCGTCGGGATCGGCTCGCCGAACGAAATGACCCACTTGGTCGGCAGCGGCAGCGCGCCCAACGGGCCGAGCCACGGGAAGGTCGGCGTGATCGGCACGTACGGCAGGCCCAGCAGCCGGGCCAGCGTCTTGGCGTTGCCGATCATCGGGTAGATCTCCTCCGCGCCCACGATCGAGCACGGCACGATCGGGACCCCGGCCCGCAGCGCGGAGGAGACGAAGCCGCCCCGGCCGAACCGCTGCAGCTTGTAGCGGTCCGCGAACGGCTTGCCGATGCCCTTGAAGCCCTCCGGCCAGACGCCGACGATCTCGCCGTTCTCCAGCAGCCGCTGCGCGTCCTCGTTGCACGCGAGCGTGTGCCCGGCCTTGCGGGCCAGCTCACCCGCGCCCGGGAGCACGAAGACCAGGTCGGCGGCGAGCATCCGCAGATGCCGGCCGGCGTGGTCGTGGATCGCCACCTGCGTCATCAGCGCGTCCAGCGGCAGCACACCGGAGTGGTTGGCGACGACCAGCGCGCCGCTCTTGGCGGGCAGGTGCTCCGCGCCGTGCACCTCGACCCGGAAGTACTTGTCCGCGAGCGGGCGCATCAGCGAGAGGAAGACCTGCTCGGTCAGCTCCTGGTCGAAGCCGAACTCGTCGATCTCGTAGTCGCCGGTGAGGCGCCGCCGCAGGAAGGCCAGGCCGTTGGCGGCGCGCTGCTCCCAGCCGTTGCCGAGCAGCCGGCCCGCGACGCCGCCCAGCGGCCCGGACAGCGCGTTGCCGACCGCCTGCGCGACGGACTCGGCGACGCCGCCCTCGGGGGCGGTGGCCCGGGTGGCGGCGTGCGCCTGCGGGGCGTCCGAGGGCGGCTCCTCCACCGGACGGGCCGCGGGCACGCCCCGGCGCTTGGTGATGGGGATGACCTTGGCCTCGCGCTCGTCGCGCCAGGCCTGCTCCCGGGCCGAGCTCATCCCTGTGTCCTCTCGATCGTGACGGGCAGCGTGCGGGCGACGCGGTCGGTCCACGCCGCGACCCGCGCGGGCGGCAGCAGGCCGGGGCCCTGCGCCGCGCCGAGGCAGGCGAGCGCCTGCTCGGTGGTGAAGGCGGGCGTGTAGCCGAAGGTCTCCCGCAGCAGCGTGGTGTCGACCACCCGGCCGTGCGTCAGCAGCCGCAGCTGCTCCGGGGAGAAGTCCAGCAGCCGGGCCTGCCGGGCCAGGCCCGCCATGAAGCTGACGGCCTGGAGCAGCACCGGCACCGTCGGCTTGCCGAGGCGGCGCGCGGCCTGCGAGAGCAGCATCACGCCGTCGCCGGCCACGTTGAACGTGCCGCTGTTGGTGGTGCCGCGGCGCGGGTCGAGGGCGGCCAGGCGGAGCACCTCCACGGCGTCGTCCTCGTGGACGAACTGCAGCCGCGGGTCGAAGCCGAGGACGGTCGGCAGCACCGGCAGCGCGAAGTACTCGTTCAGGGGCGTGTCCGCGTCGGGCCCGAGGATGTTCGCGAAGCGCAGCACGCCCACGGCGACGTCGGGCCGGCGCCGGGAGAAGCCGCGCACGTAGCCCTCGACCTCGACCGCGTCCTTGGCGAACCCGCCGGTCGGCAGCACCTTGGGCTGCATCCGCTCCTGGAAGACGGCCGGGTCGCGCGGCGCGGAGCCGTAGACGCTGGTCGTGGACTTCACCACGAGTCGCTGGACGCTCGGCGCCTTCTGCACCGCGGCCAGCAGCTGCATGGTGCCGATGACGTTGGTCTCCTTGACCGCGCCACGGCTGGTGGAGCCCAGGGTGGTGGTGCTGACGTTGAGGTGCACCACGGTGGTGACCTGGTGGTCGGCTATCACCCGGGCGACGACGGGGCGGCGGATGTCCGCGCCGACGAAGGTGTAGGGCGCGGCGCCGCCGATCGGGTGGGAGGGCGGCTGCACGTCGACGCCGACGACGTGGTCGACACCGGGCTGGTCTCTGAGGACCTGCGCGAAACGGCTGCCCAGATGCCGACCCACCCCGGTGACGAGAACGACGTTTCCCACGACGCCTCAGCCCCTCTCCTGCAGCGCGAACGGGCAAACCAAAGCCGCCCGCACCAGACAGTACTGTCGGTGCGGGCGGCAGGACACCTTCGGCGTGGCCGAGTGGTGTTACTTCTTGTTACGACGCTGGACGCGCGTGCGCTTGAGAAGCTTGCGGTGCTTCTTCTTGGCCATACGCTTGCGGCGCTTCTTGATGACGGAACCCATGGGAACCTCACTCACTGGACTAAACCCGCGAGTGCGGGTAACCGGGTCCAAACGATTGATGGAGGCCAACAGACTACCGAAGTCTGCTCGCGAAACGTAATTCGGCCCGACGACCGCCACGCGGGAGGACGCCGGGCCGAACCACTCACAGGATCGTGCTGTCGTTCTCCTACGCGGTCTCCCGTCCCACGTAGGAGTCGCGGAGGTAGTCGTGCACCGCCTGCTCGGGTACCCGGAACGACCGCCCGACCCGTATGGCAGGCAGCTCGCTGCTGTGCACCAGGCGGTACACGGTCATCTTCGACACTCGCATCACCGAGGCGACTTCCGCCACGGTGAGGAAGTTGACCTCGTTCAGAGGCCGCTCTCCAGACGCCATGACAACACCGCACCTTCTCCGTGTGACGGGCACCGGCTTCCCCTCCGGTGACTTAAGCCAGCACACGCGTATCCCCAGAGTAGTTGCGGGTGGTACGGGTGGGAAGGGGGAGAAGGGCCCCGGGATTACTGAGACAGACCAGCCAGTTGCAGTACGTAGGCAGTCGGCAGTCTGTAGCAGTCCGGACGCAGTCCGTCGTCGATCGGCACCGACACCTCGACCTGCCCCTCCTCCTCCCCCACGAACACCGCCGGGTCGTTGCTGTCCGCGAAACCGGCGGCCCGCACGCCGAGGCGGCCGGCCCCGCAGATCCACCCGTGGTCGCCGAGGACCAGGTCAGGCGGGGTCTCGCCGCTCTCCGCAAGCGCGGCGAGGGCGATCCGGACGGGCTGCGGGGAGTGCGTGTGGGCGGGTTCGCCCGCGGAGCGGGGGCCTTCGTTCTGCTTGGTTGACGCGGGCCCTTCATACACCACGAGCACGCCGACGTGCCTGCGGTAGTCAAGCCCGCGACGGCGCGGACCCTCCGGCGTGTGCATCGTGAAGCGCGCCCCGCGCGCGGGCGTACGCGTGGCGCAACCCGCTGCGCGGAGCGCGCGCCCGAAGGCGTCGTACATCCGCAGCAGCCGGGACGGGTGTCCCGTGCCGAGCAGCACGTCGCCCTTGGCGGCCGCGGTCTCCCCGAGGACGCGGGCGAGGCGCTCCAGCGCGTCGGCGGTCAGCTCCGGGTCGATCGTGTCCTGCCCCTGCCGGTGGAACCGGTCGGGGCTGACACCGCAACGGCGGGCCATGAGCGCCAGGAGTTCGCTCTCCCTCCACGCGCCGAGCGGGTCGAGCCCGAACAGGACGTCGGGATCACGCTTCGCGAACCGGCCGTAGTTGCGGAGGTTCCACTCGCGGGAGGTGGCGACCTCGCCCGCGAGGCGGGTGGAGAGGAGATGGGAGACGAGTCGGTCTCGGGACACGGGAGCCATGCGACCTCCAGGGGCGCGAGGAACTGCTCAGTCAACTGCGTGCGCGAGCGACCAACGGCGTGCGGACGGGCCCTGCGCGCGCCGGACCATCCGCATGTGGGTGGCCTGTCGCACCCATACAGGGGGCGCCCCCGGCCGAAGGCCGGGGGAGGAGCCGCACGGGCAGAGCCCCGCACCCCTGGGGCGGTGCACCTGTGGTGCGGCTAGAGCAACAGCCCGTGGTGCGGGAAGACGGCCTTGCGGGTGGCGAGGATCGCCTGGTCGACGCGGTCGGCCGGGTCGTAGCCGGCGTCGAAGTCCTTCCAGGTCGCGGCGAAGCCGTCCGTCATCCGCTGCGGGGCCGCCGTGTTGGTGAGGGCGCGCACCTCCGCGCGCCAGCGCTCGGGGGTCTCGCTCTCCGGGGCGATCGGGTGCCCGGCCGACAGGGCGACCAGGTGGGTCCACGAGCGCGGCACCACGTCCACGACGGCGTAGCCGCCTCCGCCCAGGGCCAGCCAGCGGTCCTCCGCGTGCTCCGCGGCGAGCTCTCGGATCGCCGTCATCACGGACCGCTGCGCGTCCAGGCTGATGGCCAGGTGCGCGAGCGGGTCCTCGATGTGGGTGTCCGCGCCGTGCTGGGAGACGATCACCTGCGGGCGGAACTCCGCCACCAGCGGCGGGACGACCGCGTGGAAGGCGCGCAGCCAGCCCGCGTCGCCAGTCCCGGCGGGCAGGGCCACGTTGACGGCGTAGCCGGGCGCGCCGCCGGTCTCCTCGGGCCAGCCGGTCTGCGGGAAGAGGGTGCGCGGGTGTTCGTGCAGCGAGATCGTCAGGACCCGGGGGTCGTTCCAGAAGACCTTCTCGACCCCGTCGCCGTGGTGGACGTCGACGTCGACGTAGACGACGCGCTCGGCGCCGAGTTCCAGCAGCCGGGCGATCGCGAGGGCGGCGTCGTTGTAGACGCAGAAGCCGGAGGCCTGCCCCGGCATCGCGTGGTGCAGGCCGCCGGCGAAGTTGACGGCGTGCCCGCCCTCGGCCCAGACCGCCTCCGCGCCGGCCACGGACTGGCCCGCGATCAGCGCGGACGCGGCGTGGATGGCCGCGAACGCGGGGTTGTCCTCGGTGCCCAGGCCCCGGGCCGGGTTGGGGATGCCCGTCGCGCCGACGGCCTCGACCGCGGTGATGTAGCCGGGCTCGTGGACCAGGCGCAGCGTCGACTCCCCGGCGGCCGGAGCCGCCAGCACCCGCACGTCCGGAAGGGCGTCGAGGCCGAAGGCCCGCACCAGATCCATGGTGAGCCGGAGCCGGACCGGGTCCATCGGATGGCCCGGCCCGAAGTCGTACGTCGTGAGGGCGTCGTCCCAGAACAGCCGCGTGACGGTCATACCGCCACGGTATCGGCCGCCGGCTCCTGGACCGCGCTCGGCCCGAAGGCCTTGCTGACGGCGAAGACCGACAGGATCAGCACCATCGGCACCAGCATGGCGACGCGGTAGCCCATGGCTCCGGCGAGGCCGCCGACCAGCGGGGCGCCGACGAGGAAGCCGACGTAGTTGAAGATGTTGAGGCGGGCCACCGCCGCGTCGGAGTCCTTGGGGAAGAGCCGGCCTCCGGCCGCGAAGACCTGCGGGACGATCACGGAGATGCCGAGGCCGACGACGGCGAACGCGGCGACCGCGATCCACGCGCCGGGCGAGAGGGCGACCAGCAGGAAGCCGACGGCGCAGACGGCCGCGCCGAGGCGGACGGTGCGGACACTGCCCCAGTTCTGCACGCGGGAGTCGCCCAGCAGGCGACCGACGAGCATCACGACCATGTACGCGTTGTACGGGACGGTCGTCATCTGGTCGGAGCTGTGCAGGCCCTCCTGGAGGTACTTGGCGGCCCAGTTGGAGACCGTCGCGTCGCCGATGTAGGCGACGCACATGGCCAGGCAGAGCGGCAGCAGCGGCTTCCACGGGATGGACCGGTTGGCGGCCTCGGTGGCCTCCTCGACCGCGTGGCCGAGCTCGTCCGGGCCCGCGTACCAGCGGCCCGCCACCAGCACGGAGGCGGCCACGACGACGCCGACGGTGCCGAACATGGTGAGCAGGCTCAGCTTGAAGTGCACCTGCGTCCAGGCCAGCGAGGCGCCGATGATGCCACCGAGACTGAACGCGGCGTAGAAGGTCTGCATGATGCTGCGGCCGTAGCGGTGCTGCAGGGCGACCGCGGACATGGCCTGGCTGGAGTCCAGCCCGCCGACGGCCAGGCCGAAGGCGGCCAGCGCGACGGCGGCCTCCCACATCTGGTCGCCGAGGCCGACACCGAGCAGGGTGAGGCAGACCAGCGGCTGGACGATCCGCAGCACGGCGCGCGGCGAGGTCCGCTTGACCACGTACTCCATGGAGATGGAGCCGGCGCCCGCCAGGATCGGCACGGCCGCCAGGAAGACCGGCAGCAGCCCGTCACTGATCTTGTACTGGGTCTGGATGCCCGGAATCCGGGTCACCAGCAGCGCGAAGACCGCCCCCTGGGCGACATAGCTGAAGAGCAGAGCCCTGCGGGCCTGCCGCAATCTGGGCGTGGTCTCGACGTCTGCTGTGGTCATGGGATTCCTACCGGCCGGTATCCGAACAGGTTGGCGCGAGCGTACGGACTCACGGGCGGCAACGGAACCCCCGTCCGAGGATTGCTCATCTTTTGGAACCGATCGGCAAGCGACTCGAAAGGCAACCCGTGCCGAACCACGTCGTTCCGGGGCAGAACGGTCCGGAAACCCTACGGTTGAGCGCATGGGTATGGCTACGCGTCTCCGTCTCCGTTCGCCCGGCCGCGCCCCGGGGGCGACGGACCCGGTCGCCCAGGCCCTGCAGGCCCTCTTCGGCGCGGCGGAGGTCGCCCCGACCCTGATCAGCGAGCGGCTGCTGGAACGCGTGCCGGTGCACCGGCTCCAGGAGTCCGTCGACGCGCTGCGCGAGCGCCACGGCGAGCTGCGGCAGGTACGGCGGCAGAAGGACCTGCACCTGCTGGTCTTCGCGGCCGGTGCGGAGCTGGTCTGGGCCCGCCTGGACGGGGACGGGCGCCTCGCCTCCTTCGTCACCGGCCCCGGCGCACTGACGGCCCGCTCGGCGGCACGGACGACCGTCCCGGTGCCGCGCAGCGAGGCCCCGACGCTGGACCTCGCGCCCAAACCACGGCCCGCGCCGAAGGCGGTGCCGGCACCCGCGCCGGTGTCCGCGAGGCTCGTGCCCGCGCCGACGCCCGCGGCCGCGCCGGTGGGCCCGCCCGTCGCGACGTCGACCGCCGCGGCCGCCGCACCCGTCGTGCCGTCCGGGCCGAAGCCGGCGGCGGTGGCGCGGCTCCAGCGCGTCGTGCTCGCCTACGCGGCGGCGACGGCCGCGGAACTGACGTTCCCTTGGCTGACCGACAGCGCCACCGGCTGGCTGCTGATCCTGGCCCAGACGCCCGCCTTCGCCTGGTACGTGCTGCGGACAGCGCCGACCTGGGCGCTGCCGCCCTGGTTCCGCTCACTGCCGGTCGCCCCGGCGGTCGTCGCGGCGCTCGCCTTCGGCCACGTGCTCGGCGCGGGCCTCGGGTGGGGCCTGCCGGGCCTGCCCGAGACCGGGCTGTGCGTGGGCGTGACCGGCCTGGCGGTGTGGACCTGGCAACGGTCCCGCCCGGTCCCGGGCGCCCCCACCGCGCACCCGCTGCAACTGCGCTCGCCGTTGCGTGGCGGCACCTTCGTCTGCACGGAGGCCGGCGGCCCGGCGGTCAACCGCTACGCCGACGCCTCCCTCTCCCCCGGCGGCGACCGCACCGCCCGCTACGCGGTCGACCTGGTCCAGCTCGGCGAGGGCCCGCAGTGGCGCGGCCGCCGCGCGCTCGGGCTCGCGCCCGCGACGAACGAGCGCTACGCCGTCTTCGGCCACCCCGTCGTCAGCCCCGTCGACGGCGTGATCCTGGCCGCGGTCGACGGCCTGCCCGACCACCCGCCGCTGGCCGCGTCCGCGAACCACCCGGACGGCAACCACGTGCGCATCGGCACGGATCGTGGCGTGGTGGTCCTCAGCGGTCTGCGCGAGGACTCCGTCCAGGTCCGCCGCGGCCAGCACGTCGCGGTGGGGACCCCGCTGGGCTCGGTCGGCAACAGCGCGGCCGGCCCGGAACCCGCGCTCCGCCTCCGCGCGGAGAGCAGCGTGGGGTTGGGGCTCCCCTTCCGCCTCACGGAGACCCGCGGCGACCTGCACCGGGGCAAGCGGATCAGCATCGGGGACTAGGGCCAGTCGCAGCCGCCTCAGGGGCGCGGGGCTCCGCCGATAGGGGGCTCCGCCCCCAGCCTTCGGCGGGGCGGAGCCGCAAACCACCCAGAGCCCCGCGCCCCTGACGGTGCGACTACAGCAACGCCGGAACCTGACCCAGGTCGTCGATGATCCCGGTCGCGTCCGCCAGCCGCTCGCGCGGCGTGAGCGCCGCGTAGCCGTAGACGTCCATGCCCGCCGCGCGCGCCGCGGCGACGCCGAGGGGGCTGTCCTCGATGACGACGCAGCGCTCGGGCGCCACGCCCATCTTCGCCGCCGCGTGCAGGAAAAGGTCGGGGGCCGGCTTGCCGCGGCCCACGTCCTGCGCGCTGAACAGCTGCCCGTCCGTGAAGTAGGGGCGCAGCCCGGTGACCTCGTGGGCGGTGCGGATCCACTCGTGGTGCGCCGAGGAGGCGACGCAGTAGGGGACCCGCGCCTGCACGTGGGACAGCAGCTCCGCCGCCCCGGCGACGGGCGTCAGCTGCTCGCGGAACGCGGCGAAGACCCGCGCGTGGAAGTCCTCGTCGAAGCCGGACGGCAGCAGCGCGCCGCCGTGGCGCTCGGCGATCACGTCGTGGACGGTGTGGGCCGCCGCGCCCATGAAGTCGCGGTAGGAGTCCTCGATGGTGGTCGGGTAGCCGAGCTCCGTCAGGTAGTCGGCCAGCAGCCGGTTGGAGAGCGGCTCGCTGTCGACCAGCACACCGTCGTTGTCGAAGATCACCAAGTCGTATCGCAGCACCCGGTCAACCCTACTTGCCGCCGGAGGCCAGCTCCTGGGACCGGTTGCGGGCCGCCTCCAGCGCGCTCAGCAGGGCGGCGCGGACGCCGTGGTTCTCCAGCTCGCGGATGGCGGAGATCGTCGTCCCGGCCGGGGAGGTGACCGCCTCGCGCAGCTTGACCGGGTGCTCGCCGGAGTCCCGCAGCATCACGGACGCGCCGACCGCGGCCTGGACGATGAGGTCGTGCGCGACGGCGCGCGGCAGGCCGAGGAGGATGCCGGCGTCGGTCATCGCCTCGACGAGGTAGAAGAAGTAGGCCGGGCCGGAGCCGGAGAGCGCGGTGGCCGCGTCCTGCTGGGACTCCGGGACCCGCAGCGTCTTGCCGACCTGGCGGAAGATCTCCTCGGTGCGCGCCAGGTGCTCCTCGGTGGCGTGGGAGCCGGCGGAGATGACGCTCATCGCCTCGTCGACGAGGACGGGCGTGTTGGTCATGACGCGGACCACGGGGGTGCCCGGGGCGAGGCGCTCCTCGAACCAGGCGGTGGGCACTCCGGCGGCACCGGAGATCACCAGGCGGTCGGCCGGGATCGCGGGCGCGAGCTCGTCCAGGAGGGTGCCCATGTCCTGCGGCTTCACGGTGAGGATCAGCGTGTCGGCCGCCTTGGCGGCGTCCTCGTTGGTGACGGCCTCGACGCCGTAGCGCTCGCGCAGCTCCTGCGCGCGCTCGGGACGACGGGCGGTGACCAGCACGTCGGCCGGGGACTTGCCCGCGCGCAGCAGGCCGGAGACCAGGGCCTCGCCGATCTTTCCGGTACCGAGGACGGCGACTCGTTGCGTCATGCGGTCAGTGTCGCACCGGCGGCGCGGCGGGCGCCGGAGCGTCCGAAACGCGGGCAGGTCAGCGTCCCACCAGGGCCCGCGCGAAGAAGCCGAGGTTGGCCGGGCGTTCGGCGAGGCGGCGGGTGAAGTAGGCGTACCAGTCGGTGCCGTAGGGGACGTAGACGCGGACCGTCTCGCCCGCGTCGGCCAGCCGGCGCTGTTCGTCGGCGCGCACGCCGTAGAGCATCTGGAACTCGTAGCTGTCCTGCGGACGCCCGGCGCGGACGGCGAGGACACCGGCGATCTCGATCAGGCGCGGGTCGTGGGTGGCGATCATCGGGTAGCCCTGGCCGTCCATCAGCAGGCGCAGGCAGCGCACGTAGCAGCGGTCGACCTCGGCGCGGTCGCGGTAGGCCACCACGTCCGGCTCCGCGTAGGCGCCCTTGACCAGCCGGACCCGGGAGCCGGTCCCGAGCAGCTCGCGGCAGTCGGACTCGGTGCGGCGCAGGTAGGACTGGAGCACGACGCCGAGGGTGGGGTGGTCGGCGCGCAGCTCGACGACGGTGGCCAGGGTGGCCTCGGTGGCCGCGTGGTCCTCCATGTCGACGGTGACGGTGGTGCCGGCCGCGTCGGCGGCGGCGCAGATCGCGCGCAGGTGGTCGCGGGCGAGCGCGGGTCCGTCGGCGCCCAGGCCCGCGCCGAGCGCGGAGAGCTTGACCGAGACCTCCGCGCGCCCGGCGAGGCCGGCCCGGTCCAGTGCGGCGAGCAGGCCGGTGTACTCGTCGGCGACGGCGGCGGCCCGTGCGGCGTCGCGGGTGTCCTCGCCGAGGTGGTCCAGGGTGACCGCGAGGCCCCGGGCGACGAGGCTGTCCGTGGTCACGACCGCGTCGGCCCTGGTCTCCCCGGCGACGAACCTGGCCACCACGGCCCGCCCTCCCGGCGCTGCCAGAACGGCCCGGCGGGCCTGCGGACTCTCGGCTGCGGCGAGGAGGAGGCGACGGGTCAGCATGGCGTCAGCTTAGGGCGCACGCTGCGGCCCGGCCCGGCTCCGACGCCGTGATCGTTCCTGGGGATGAGGGCTGGACTAGGGGCAAACTCAGGGACGTCCCCTATGGCTTCTGCCGCCGGTCAGGAGCACCGTGGAAGCATGAGTCGTAGTGAGATCAGCCCGCGCGAATCCGGCACCATGGCCGTCGCCTCGGCCTCACATGGTCCGTGGCGCACGGCGGGTGTCGTCGGTCTGGTGGGTGCCGGGGCGGCCGTCGGCATCGACCTGATCACCCTGCACTGGTCGCTGGGCATCCTGGCGGGCCCGGCCAGCATCGGCCTGTTCCTCTTCTTCCTCGTCGGCGGCGCCGGTGCGGCGCTCCAGCGCAAGGGCGGGGACCACCGGCTGCGCCGCTGGGCGCAGGAGCACCCGTGGCAGGCGGCGGCCGCGCCCGCGGCCGCGCTCGCGGTGACGAACACGGTCACGCAGTTCTTCCTGAGCTCCAGCGGCGTGTTCGCGAGCATATGGACGGGTCTGTGGCACGCCGCCCTGCTCTACGCCGTGGTCGGCGTGGTCAGCAGCGTGGCCGGCGCCCGGAGGCGCGCGGGGAGCTGAACGGGGACATAGGGGATGACCGGCACAGAAGGGCGCGCGGCACGCGCGCTCTTGCCGGATTCTTAACCGATCCCTCCGGGGCGGGGGTTTCGCGCTGGCCATACTGGCGCGGTGCCGAAGATCGACGACCAGCCTGAAGACCCCTTCGAGAACCTTGTGCTCGACGAGGACTTCGTCCGTGCCGCGGAACACAAGGAGGCGTCGGCCCGGGCCCGGATGCTCTCCTCGCGGTGGAAGAAGAAGCCGCCGCAGGACACCGCCTGGCGGGCCCCGGTCGTCCCGCTGAAGCGCCGCCGCAAGGTGCGCTGGCAGGTGCCGCTGTTCGTCCTGCTCGCCGCCGGTCTGGTCGTCGTCAGCGTGAACGCCGGCAAGGTCCACGACTGGGCCTACGGCAAGGCACCAGGGCCGGCAGGTGCCGCAGGGGATGTGACGCGGCAGAGCGTCGCTCCCGCGCTCACCGCCAGCCCGACGGCCGCCCCGCCGACCCCGTACGCGGACCAGACCCCGGACCTGCGGCACCCGTTCGCGGGCTCCCCGGCCGACACGTGGCCCTCCGGCGCGGCCGGCATCGCCCTGCCGACGGCGAAGGCGGTCGGCATCTTCTCGGCGAGCACGGTGGCCAAGGACGAGCAGGTGGTCAAGGACTACCTGGTGGCCGCGTTCCTGGATCCGAAAACGCTGTCCGGCGGCTACCCGCAGCCCGCCCTGGACCTGATCGCGAACCCCGCCTGGGCGCACAAGCTCATCGACCATCCCGCTCCCGGAGCGGACGCGATCATGATCGTGAGCCGCTTCGACCCGAAGGCCGCTGTCCCGGTCGCCGACGTGCGCGTCCAAGGCACCGTCTCGCTCTCCGGTGACGGCGACAACGGCCTGCGCGTCCGGACCGACTTCGCCTTCGTCTACGCCTCGCACCCGGTCGGCGGGACCGAGGTGGAGCGGACGATCGCCCGCAGGATCCTGACCTTCCGCTTCTACGACCCCTACCGCTACCAGGCCGTGCCCTCCGGCACGGTCTGGATCGAGGGCATCGACGGGTTCACCGGCGACCAGCTGTGCGGGTTCACCCGGGGATACCTGATCCCGTACTTCGAGACCGCCGCCCCCTCGAGCTCCGCGGCGGCCGGCCCGGCCCCGAGCGGCAGCCCCGTCGACCCGTACGACATGTCGAAAATGCCCGACGCCAAGTCCAAGTGCAGCCAGGACACCCGGTCCTGAGTAACCCCCGCACGACGCTTCATCTCTCGGGCCGCCGCGCCCATACTGCGGCGCCATGGGGGACATCACGGGGGCTGGAGAGGCCGACCCGGAGCGAGACCCGCTCGACGGGCTGGAACTGAACGACGACTTCGTGCGCGGCGCCGCGCACAAGGAGGCGTCCGCGCGGGCGCGCATGCTCGGCGCGCGGTGGCGCAGCACACCGCCGGTCGATCCGGGCGGCCGCCGCTGGACCGCGCCCGAGGCCGGGCGGGAGGCCACGCGGCGGCGCCGGAGCCGGCGCGTGCCGAAGCTGGTCGCGGTCGTGCTCGCGGCCGCCCTGACCGTCGGCGGGCTGGCCTTCTCCGGCCTGCTCGGCCGCCATCCCGGCCCGGTGCCGGGGCCCGCCACGCCCGGCGGACCGACGGCCGCGCTCAAGGACCCCTTCGCCGGCACCCCGGCGGCGTCCTGGGCCGACAACGCCGACGGCATCGCGCTGCCGCCCGCCCGAGCGGTCGGTGCGCTGTCCGCAGGGGCGGTCGGCCAGGACCTGGCACAGGCGCGGTTCTACCTCGTCGTCGCCTTCCTCAATCCGCAGATACTCGGCGGCGGCTCGCCGCAACCGCTCCTCGACATGCTGGCGACGGTCCCGCGCGGGCTGCTGACCCAGGCGCTGGCCCATCCGACGTTCTCCGACGACCCCTTGATGTGGCTGAGCCGCTTCAATCCGAGGACCACGCTCCAGGTGGGCTCCGTGGTGAAGGTCCACGGCACGGTCACCGACGCCCCGGACGGCGACGGCGGCCTCGTGGTGAACGCCGACTTCGTCTTCGTCTACGCCGCCCGCCAGGCTCCGCACGGAACCGTGGTGGAGCGGGTGGTCGCGCGCCGCGTCCTGCACTTCCGCTTCTACGACCCGGCGCGCTACCAGGTCGAGGCGGACCGCCTGTACGTGGCCGGGGCGAGCGGGTACACCGCCGACGACCGGTGCGACCTGATCGACGGCTACCTCAACCCGTACTTCCCCGGCACTCCCCGAGGAACCGGTTCGGGACCTGCTGTCGACCCCTACGCCACGCAGCCCCTGCCGTCACCGGGAGGGACCACGCAGACGTGCATGAACATGCGGCCCGCATGAGGCGGCCCGCGGCCCGCCGCACTCAGCGCTTGCGCCTGGCCTTCGGCGCCGCCTTCGGGGTCGCCTTGCGGCGCGCCGCGGCGGCCACGGCCAGCTCGTAGCGGGTGCGCTCCACGCCCTCGCCGGGCGCCTCGACCAGGCTGCGCAGGAAGTAGGCCACCAGGGAGCCGACGAAACCGACGATGAGCATCACGCTGATCGACTTCTCGTCGGCCATCCAGCCGGTCAGCGATTCCCTGCCCTGGGTGAGCACGTTCCAGGTGCGCAGCGCGCCCACGCAGCTGCACACCGCGATGGCCAGGACCAGCAGGATCTCCACGAAGGCGCCGGTCTTGGCGACGGCGACGCCCTCGACGGCCAGGCGCATGAGGAAACCCCCCGCCACGGCCGCGACCAGCGCGCCCACGCTCACGGCGACGCGGCGCAGCCAGTAGTCGGGGCCCCGGTCCACCCAGGTGGTGCCGAACCAGCGGATGGACGGCGCCTGCACAGACGGGGAGGCAGAGGGGTTTCCTTCGGACATTCTTCGATTATGCGGGGCCGCGGGCTCCGAACCCGTCAGCCCAGCCTGGTGACGTCGCGCACGGCGCCCTTGTCGGCGCTGGTGGCCATCGCCGCGTAGGCGCGCAGCGCGGCCGAGACCTTGCGCTCGCGGTTCTTCGGCGCGTAGACGCCGCCGTGCTCGGCGCGGCGGGCGGCCAGCTCCTCCTCGGAGACCAGCAGCTCGACGCCGCGGTTCGGGATGTCGATGCGGATCCGGTCACCGTCGCGGACCAGGGCGATCACGCCGCCGGAGGCCGCCTCGGGCGAGACGTGGCCGATGGAGAGGCCGCTGGTGCCGCCGGAGAAGCGCCCGTCGGTGATCAGCGCGCAGGCCTTGCCCAGGCCCCGGCCCTTGAGGAACGAGGTCGGGTAGAGCATCTCCTGCATGCCGGGGCCGCCCTTGGGGCCCTCGTAGCGGATGACGACGACGTCGCCCTCCTTGACCTGCTTGTTCAGGATCTTCTCGACGGCCTCGTCCTGCGACTCGCAGACCACGGCCGGGCCCTCGAAGGTCCAGATCGACTCGTCGACACCGGCGGTCTTGACCACGCAGCCGTCGGCGGCCAGGTTGCCGTGCAGGACCGCGAGGCCGCCGTCCTTGCTGTAGGCGTGCTCGGCGGAGCGGATGCAGCCGCCGGCCGCGTCGGTGTCCAGGGTCTCCCAGCGCTCGGACTGGGAGAAGGCCGTGGCGGAGCGCTGCCCGCCGGGGGCGGCGTGCCACAGCTCGACGGCCGCGTCGGAGGGGGAGCCCGCGCGGACGTCCCAGGTCTTCAGCCACTCCTCGATCGAGGCGGAGTGCACGGTGTGGACGTCCTCGTTGAGCAGGCCGCCACGGTACAGCTCGCCCAGGATGGCGGGGATGCCGCCGGCGCGGTGCACGTCCTCCATGTAGTAGGTCGTGGTGGGCGCGACGTTCGGGGCGACCTTGGCCAGGCAGGGCACGCGGCGCGAGAGCCGGTCGATGTCGTGGACGGTGAAGTCGACCTCGGCCTCCTGCGCGGCGGCCAGCAGGTGCAGGATCGTGTTGGTCGAGCCGCCCATGGCGATGTCCAGCGCCATCGCGTTCTCGAAGGCGGCCTTGGTCGCGATCGAGCGCGGCAGCACGGAGGCGTCGTCCTGCTCGTAGTAGCGCTTCGTCAGCTCCACGACCGTGCGGCCGGCGTCCTCGTAGAGGCCGCGGCGGGCGGTGTGGGTGGCCAGCACGGAGCCGTTGCCCGGCAGCGAGAGGCCGATGGCCTCGGTCAGGCAGTTCATCGAGTTGGCGGTGAACATGCCGGAACACGAGCCGCAGGTCGGGCAGGCGTTCTCCTCGATGCGGCGGATGTCCTCGTCGGAGACGTTCTCGTTGACGGCGTCCGCGATCGCGTTGATCAGGTCCAGCTTGCGGACGGTGCCGTCCACGAGCACGGCCCGGCCGGCCTCCATGGGGCCGCCGGAGACGAACACCGTGGGGATGTTGAGCCGCAGGGCGGCCATCAGCATCCCGGGGGTGATCTTGTCGCAGTTGGAGATGCAGATCAGCGCGTCGGCGCAGTGCGCCTCGACCATGTACTCGACGCTGTCCGCGATCAGGTCGCGCGAGGGCAGCGAGTAGAGCATGCCGCCGTGGCCCATGGCGATGCCGTCGTCGACCGCGATGGTGTTGAACTCGCGCGGGACGGCGCCCGCGGCCTTGATCGCCTCGGAGACGATCCGGCCGACCGGAGCCAGGTGGGTGTGGCCGGGCACGAACTCGGTGAAGGAGTTCGCCACCGCGATGATCGGCTTGCCGATGTCCTCGCTGGCTACACCGGAGGCGCGCATGAGAGCGCGCGCGCCCGCCATGTTGCGACCGTGGGTGACCGTCCGGGACCTCAGCTGCGGCACGTGGACCAACTCCTTCTCTCGTGCGGTCGAGGGTACGCCCTCATGACCGCCCTTCGGACACGCTGTCCGGCATGCGGGCGGCGGTCGCCAGGTTCAGACGGGTGAACGCGAGCGCCTCGGCGAGGTCGGCCTCGCGTTCGACGGGCCCCGGCGAACGCCGGGTGTTGACCTCCAGCACCACGTGCCCGTCGAAGCCGTTCCCGGCCAGCCGCTCCAGCAGCTCCGCGCAGGGCTGGGTGCCGCGTCCGGGGATCAGGTGCTCGTCCTTGGCGGAGCCGGAGCCGTCCGCCAGGTGCACGTGGCCGAGGCGGTCGCCCATGCGGTCCAGCATGGCGAGCGCGTCGGCGCGGGAGGTCGCGACGTGGGAGAGGTCGATGGTGAAGTGGCGGTAGTCCTCTTCGGTCGGATCCCAGTCCGGGGAGTAGGCGGCGACCTCGCGGTCGCGGTAGCGCCAGGGGTACATGTTCTCCACGGCGAACCGCACGTCGGTCTCGTTCGCCATCTGCCAGATCCCGCGCACGAAATCCCGTGCGTACTGGCGCTGCCAGCGGAACGGCGGGTGCACGACGACCGTGGACGCCCCGAGCTTCTCGGCGGCGACGCGGGCCCGCTCCAGCTTCTGCCAGGGGTCGGTGCCCCACACGCGCTGGGTGATCAGCAGGCAGGGCGCGTGCACGGCCAGGATCGGCACCTGGTGGTAGTCCGAGAGCCGCCGCAGCGCGTCGACGTCCTGGCTGACGGGGTCCGTCCAGACCATGACCTCGACGCCGTCGTACCCGAGCCGCCCCGCGATCTCGAACGCGGCCGCGGTGTTCTCCGGGTAGACGGAGGCCGTGGACAGCGCGACCTTCGCCTTCGGCACGACAATGCACTCTTTCGCCACGCAATACAGCTTAGGGACCCCGTTCGCGTCCGCCTGTGGTCCCGCTCACCTCACCCGGACATGCGGTCCAGCCGGCGCAGGATGACGCCCTCCCGCAAGGCCCACGGACAGATGTCCAGTTCGTCCACGCGGTACAGGTCCATCGCCGCCTCGGCGACGAGCGCGCCGGCCAGCAGCTGACGCGCGCGGCCCGCCGAGACG
Organism: Streptacidiphilus sp. MAP12-33; assembly: GCF_041261265.1. Classification (NCBI taxonomy): domain Bacteria; kingdom Bacillati; phylum Actinomycetota; class Actinomycetes; order Kitasatosporales; family Streptomycetaceae; genus Streptacidiphilus; species Streptacidiphilus sp. MAP12-33. Next base: position 98,886 of record NZ_JBGCCA010000016.1, on the reverse strand, counting down.
CCGGGCAGCAGCACCCGCTGGTCCGCGGACATCGCGGCCAGCCGCGGCACCCAGTCCTCCAGCGCGCCGCGCGGCAGCTTGCGCGGGACGAGCGGTCCGTCGGACTCGCGGGCCGCGCCGGTGATGCGGGCGAGCTGCTTGAAGGTCTTGGAGGTGCCGACCACGTGGTCCGGCGGACCGAGCCGGGAGACCTCGGCCACGGTCCGCGCGATCTGCGCGCGGACGTGGCGCCGCAGCTCCCTGACCCGCTCCGGCCCGGGCGGATCGCCCGGCAGCCAGGCCGCCGTGAGGCGCCCCGCGCCGAGCGGGAGCGAGACGGCGGTGTCGGGCTCCTCGTCGAGGCCGCAGGCGACCTCCAGCGAGCCGCCGCCGATGTCCAGCAGCAGCAGCCGGCCGCTGGACCAGCCGTACCAGCGGCGGGCGGCGAGGAAGGTGAGCCGGGCCTCGTCGCCGCCGGACAGGACACCCAGCTCGACGCCGGTCTCGTCCTGGACGCGCTTGAGCACGGACTCGCCGTTGGCGGCCTCGCGCACCGCGCTGGTGGCGAAGGGGAGGACCTCCTCGACGCCCTTGTCCTCGGCGACCCGCATCGAGGAGGCGACCATCTCGACCAGCTGCCGCACCCCGTCCTCGCGGATGGCGCCGTCCTCGTCCAGGAGTTCGGCCAGACGCAGCTCTATCTTGTGCGAGTACGCGGGCACCGGCGCCGCACCCGGGTGCGCGTCCACCACGAGGAAGTGGACGGTGTTGGAACCCACGTCGAGAACGCCTAGTCGCATAAGGGTCCACGCTACGCGATGCCGCGCGCCCAGGTCAGACGCGCGGCAGCACGGTGGTCGTCGGCTCCCGTTCCGTCAGCCCCCGGCCAGGCCCGGCAGCCGCACCGGGGCCGTGACGGCGTGCCAGCTGGGGGTGAGCCCACCGGTGTCGCCCGGCTGGTCACCGGAGAAGGTGTAGACGGGGAACCCGTTGATGGTCACCTGGTCGCCCACGCCGTCCGGGCGGACGACCGCGCCGAGGGTGCCGACGACGCCGGGCGGCATCGTCAGGGTGGCCCCGGGCTGTGTCAGCAGCGGGTGGTAGAGCTTGAGGCAGCCGGTGACGCAGTCGAAGCTGCCGGTGGCCGCGTTGTCGGCGTCGTCGTGGTAGAGGACGAGGAAGTTCGTGTCGGTGAAGACGCGGCCCTGGGTGTCGGTGTCGATCACGCCGACGGTGTAGGGACCGCTCGGCGGGGCGGCGGTGCGGGCGCCGCCGGAGGAGCCGCAGGGCGCGGCTCCCACCAGGAGCGGGGTGATCGCGGCGACCATCAGCGGTGCGGCGATGGTGACGAGTCTGCGCATGGTGCCTCCGGGCCCCTCAGTATCTGATCGTAACGCCGCTGACGGCGTGGTTGTCGGTCAAGGAGCCGGTGGCCCCGGTGAAGCCGACCAGGACGTTCGGCGGCACCGGGACGGAGACGCTGAGCACCTGCTTGCCGGCCACGTAGACGAGCACGTTGCCGCCCGAGACGGTCACCGTGACCGCCACGGTGCCGCTGCGCAGGTTCGGGATCGCGCTGGAGGTCGAGGACCAGACCAGGTGGCCGCTGTTGGCGGTGACGGTCACCGCGACGAAGTTGCCGGACGGGTTGTTGGCGTTCTGGTGGGTGTCCAGCGCCACCGCGACACCGGGCAGACCGAGCCAGCCGAGGCCCGCGCCGCTGGTGCCCAGCGCCGCCGGTCCGCTCTTGCTCGCGTCCAGCATCGCGAAGGTCATCCCGTCGCCGCCGGTGCCGCCGCCGATGGTGGCGTTGAAGCTCGCCGACAGGGCGCCGGAGGGGACGGCCGTCGACTGGAAGGCGGAGCCCGCCTGGCCGGTCTTGGCGGTGGTGAGCTGGAGCGTGGTGCCGTTCATCGTCGCGCTGCCGTTGCGGACCCAGCCGTTGGGGCCGGGCGGCGGGACGGCGTAGGCGCGGGCGGTGAGGGTGGTGCCGCGGACGGTGTGGATGTCGTTGAGCCCGCCGGTGCCGCCGGTGAAGGCCAGGTAGGCCGTGGGCGGCAGCGAGGCCACCGAGGTGGACAGCACCTGCTTGCCGTCGACGGTGACGACGAGGGTCCTGCCCGTGACGGCCACGGTGATCGCGTGCGGGCCGCTGCGCAGCGCCGGTACGGCGGTGCTGGTGGCGGCCCACGTCTGGCTGGTGGTGGTCGAGCCGGTGGTGATGCCGACGAAGTTGTTGTTGGGGTTGGTGCCGTACTTGTAGGTGTCGAGCGCGACGCCCACGCCCGCCAGCGGGGCGAGGCCGAGCTTGAAGCCGGGTCCGCCGAGGGACTTCGGGGTGGCCTTGGCCGGGTCGAGCAGGGCGAAGGTGAGCCCGTCCGCGCCGGTGCCGCCGCCGATGACGGCGGTGAAGCTCGCCTTCAGCCCGTCGGTGAGCACCGGCACCGGGAAGACCGCGTCACCGGCCTGGTTGTTCTGGGCCTGCGTCAGGTCCAGGTCGGTGCCGCTGATCTGGGCGGTTCCGTTCAGCTGCCAGCCGCCTGCGGTCGGGTCGGGCACGGTGATCGTCCCGCTGGGCGCGGTGCCGGTGCCGGTGACCGTCTCGTTCTGCGGGCCCTGACCGTCGTTGCCGGTGATCTGGTAGACGCCGGTGAAGGCGCCCGTCGCGGTCGGCGAGAAGGTGACGCCCTGGTGGACGACCTCGCCGGGAGCGAGCACCTGGCCCTCGCTGATCGGGTTGCTGACCTGGAACGGCGCGGCCGGCGGCGCGGCCTTGGTGATGGTCAGCGGGATGTTGCCGGTGTTGGCGATGTCGAAGGTCAGCGTCTTGGAGGTGCCGACCGCCAGCGAGCCGAAGGCGGTGGTGGTCGGGGTGATGGACAGGTGCGGCGCCCCGGTGACGGCACTGCCGGTGAGCGAGACGGCCGCGGTGCCGTCGGGTCCGGTCACCGAGAGCGAGCCGCTGTCGGCGCTGGAGGCGACCGTCGGGGCGTAGGTGACGTTGATGCTCACGGACTGCTGCGGCTGCACGGTGGTGCCGTTGGCGGCGGCGAGATCCGGCGCGGAGAAGGGGCTGCCGGGCGGAGTGACCGCGGTGATCTGCTCGGGCGAGGTCCCGGTGTTGGTGAAGCTGACGCCGAGGGTCTGGTTGCTCCCCGTGGGCACCTGGCCGAAGTCGAGGGTGTCCGGGAAGGCTGTGAAGCCGGGATGGGTGCCGTAGCCGGTGAGGCCGAAGGAGAAGGTGCCGAAGTCGGTCGTGAAGGTCACCTGGCCGCTGGCCGGTCCGGCGGTGGTGGGCGCGAAGGCGATCGGGACGGTGAACGTCCCGCCGCCCGCCACGGACTTGGGCAGCGTGCCCGGGGTGACCGTGAACGGGCCGCCGGCCGTCGTGGCCACCGCGCTGACGGTCACCGGGCGGCTGGCCTTGACGGTCAGGCTGAGGGTCCTGGTCGAGCCGACCGGCACCTGGCCGAAGTCGGTGGACGGCCCCTGGAGCGCGGCGCCCGCCGGGAAGCCGAAGGCCATCAGCCGGCCGTCGCGGGTACCGACGTAGACGCGTCCGCCGCTGGTGGCGGGCACGGCGAACTTCGAGGCGTGGCCGATGGGCGCGGAGAAGAGGAGTTGCATCTTCCCGCCGCTGGGAATCGCGTTGTAGGCGCGCAGCTGGGCATTGGAACCGGTCGAGCCGCTGGCGTACTCGGCCCACAGGGTGGCGGAGCCGTTGGTGGTGCCGTTGGAGGTGATCACCGGGGAGCCGGAGGTGTAGCCGAAGGTCTCCGCGCTCGCGCCCGCGGCGCGCAGCTCCGGGTTGCCCTGGGCGTTCAGCCCGAAGGCGAGGGCGCGCAGCGGACCGTTCGAGCCGATCTCGTAGACGTAGCCGCCGTTGCCGCCGTAGGCGGCGGGGTGGCCCCAGACACCCTGGAACGGGCCGGTGATGCCGAGGACGGCGTCGCCGCCGCCAGGGCCCTGCTTGCGGCCGCCCAGATTGTCGCGGTCGAGCAGGAAGACGCGGCCGTCCTTGCCGACCTCGACCAGCAGGTGCGGGTGGGCCGTGCTGGCGCCGAACGGCGTGGCGGGCAGGGCGAGCGGGCCGCCGGAACCGAGGTCGGTGTCGTTCTGGTCCAAGGTGGGCGCGTCGGCCGGGCTGAAGAAGTCCTGGGCGTGCATGGAGCCGTCACTGTTGAGGCCGAGCCGGACCACCGACTCCGAGAGCTGGCCCGGCGGGTTGGTGCCGGTGTGCGCGGGCGGGGTGACCCCGTTGCCCGTGGAGAAGAAGATGCGGCCCGCTCCGTCGGAGACCAGGCCGCCACCGGCTCCCCAGATGCCGGACATGCCGTTGGAGGCGGCGTTCTCGTCCGTCCACAGCTTCTCGGTGCGTGAGCTCGTGTCGACGCTCACCACGAAGCCGCGGTAGGGGTTGATGTCGCAGTGCGAGCCGAATCCGGCGTAGATCTTGCCGCCCATCAGCAGCAGGCCGGGGCGCTGGAGCTCGTGGAAGGCGTCGAAGGGGTGGGCCGGGTCGTTGGTGGGCGCGCCCTGGATCCTGACCGGCCAGCCGGAGCGCTCGGCGCCGGTGGCCGGGTTCAGCGCGTGCAGGAACCAGGCCGGGTGGGCGCTGTCCGGGCTGTCGACCTTGTCGGTGACGTAGACCGCCTTGGTGGCCGGGTCGTAGACCGGCGTGCTGGTGACGCCGAAGTTCGGCACCAGGTCGCCGCAGCCGATGGCGCTGGCGGGCCAGGGCGTGCCGAGCGACTTGCTCCAGTTGATCGCGCCGGTGCTGGCGTTGATGCCGTAGATTTCGGCGTTCTCGGTCGCGGTGATCACGGTCGGGCCGACCACCAGCGGTTGCGCGTAGACCTGCCCGTTGACGGCCGTGGAGAACTGCAGGCCGAACTGCGAGCTGCTCACCTGCGCCGGGGTGAGGCCGGGCTCGTTCGGGTCCCAGCCGGTGCGGAGGGCGTCCTGGGAGACGGTGTACTCGTCGGCGTGGGCCACGGTGGCGACGGGACCGGCGAGTCCGCTTCCGAATAGCAGACAGGCCGTCAGAAATGAAGCCAGATAAGCTGATCTACACGCTTTCGCCATGAACGGCAGGATGCGCCAGGCGCCTCGCGAGGCACAGACGGCGCGGCGGGCGCACAGGGGCGATTCATCCTGCCGGTCGAGCGCCCCTGCGCCACCCGGGTGTCCCTGCGCTCCCCCGTGCCACCTCGGCATACGCTGTACGGGTGGCAGCAGTGGACGTGAAGATCAGCAGCACCGCCGAGATCAAGGCGGCCGAGAAGGCCGCCAAGAAGGCGGCCAAGGCCGCGCGCAAGCGCGAGGTCCCCCTCGACTTCCCCCGGGCCTGGGTGGAGTTCGCCGACCCGGACGACGCCGAGCAGGTCTTCCGGTGCGACCTGACCTGGCTCACCTCCCGCTGGACCTGCGTCTTCGGCCGCGGCTGCCACGGCATCCGGCCGGGCCGCGCCAGCGACGGCTGCTGCACGCTCGGCGCGCACTGGTCCGACGACGACGACCAGCAGCGCGTCCTCGGCCACGCCGCCCGGCTCACCCCCGAGACCTGGCAGTTCCACGCACAGGGCACCGGCCCCAAGGGCACCAGCGAGCCCGACGAGGACGGCGAGCACCGCACCCGTCGCGTCGACGGCGCCTGCATCTTCCTCAACCGCCCCGGCTTCGCGGGCGGCGAGGGCTGCGCGCTGCACACGCTGGCGCTGGCGGAGGGCCTCGAACCGCTTGAGACCAAGCCGGACGTCTGCTGGCAGCTCCCGATCCGCCGCGGCTACGACTGGATCGACCGCCCCGACGAGACCCGCTACCTCCAGGTCACCATCGGCGAGTACGACCGCCGCGGGTGGGGCCCGGGCGGGCACGACCTCCAGTGGTGGTGCACGGGCGCGCCGGACGCGCACGTGGGGGCGGAGCCGGTGTACGTGAGCTACCGGGCGGAGCTGACCGAGCTCATGGGCTCCGCCGGCTACGCGGCCCTCGTCGACCTCTGCGTCCGCCATCTCGACAACCCGGCGGGGCCGGTCGCCCCGCATCCGGCGGACTGACGCAAGGGGACGTTGCGCTCTGCCAGGGCCGCGGGGCTCTGCCGATCACCGGATCCTCCCCCAGCCTTGGGCCGGGAGGTGCCCCGAGGCGCCCCCCTGCGTGGGCGCGAGCAACCACCGGCGTGCGGATGGCCCTGCTCGATGAGGAGCATCCGCTCGTCGTAGGGGGCACCTCTGGGGCACCTCCCGGCCGAAGGCTTGGGAGTTGTCGCGCACGCAGTACATCGAGCAGGGCCCCACGCCCCTGGATAGTGCGACTACTGCGAGGCGCTCGGTACCGGCGTGGAGCTGGGGGTCGCCGAGGCGGACTCGCCGGCGCTCGCCGAAGGTGTGGGGGTGGGCGTCGGGGTCGGGGTCGGCGCCGGGGACGCCGTGGTGGGGGCCGGGGTGGGGGTCGGGGAGGGGACGCCGCGGCGGCTGCCCGGGCCCGAGAGGGTGACCACCGCGCCCGAGGGCTGGAAGACGATGCGGGAGGACCAGGCGTTCGCCGGGGCCGCCGACTCGTCCACGGTGACCAGAACCGTGAGCCGCGCCCCCGGCGCGAGCGTGCCGCCGTCGCGGCTGAGCCGGAGCCAGGACGCGTCGGTGCCGGCCGTCCACAGCAGAGGGCTGCCGCCGATGTTCGTCAGCGTGATCACCGTCCGGTCGCCGGACTGCGCCGCGCCGACCTGGAGCAGGCCGGGCCCGGCAGTGCCGCCGCCCCCACCATCACCGCCGCCACCGGTCGACGGACCGACGGAGGGCGAAGTCGCCGAGGGGCTCGGGGAGCTCACCGTGAAGGCGACGTTCTCGCCCAGGTGCCCGCCGCCCACCGACGTCGGCGCGGCGGACGGCTGCGCGGTGACCGCGCCCGACGAGGCCGGCGCGGACTGGGTGGGCTGCGGTTCGGTGACCCGGACCGAGGTCACCTGCGCCGCGGGAGCGCTCGGGCCGCCGCCCGCGTGCACGGCCCACAGCGCGACCACGGGACCCCCCACGACCGCGGCCGCGACCGAGCCGAGGACGGCCCGCTGGCGCACCACCGCGGCCTGATCCCGCTCCGGCGCCGCGTGCAGCGGGAAACCGCGCCGGTCGAAGCGCGGCTCGGGGGCGTCCTCCTGCGCGCAGACGGCGCGCAGCGCGGCCCGGGGCAGGTGCACCAGCGGCAGCGAGCCGACCGCGCGGAAGGTGCCGGGCCAGGGGCCCTCCGCGGCGCCGCGCTCCGCCGTGCCGCGGCAGGTCGGGCAGTCGTCGAGGTGACGGACCAGCTCGTTGCGCAGCGCCCGGCCGAGCACGGGGCCACGACCGCGGCCGAGACGGTTCAGCTCGGGGCAGGCGTCGGCCGCGAGCACGGCGAGCGCGGCGGCCGTCCGCTCGACCTCGCACACGCCCTGCGTCAGCAGGGCGGCCGCGGACTCGGGCCGCAGGCCGAGCACCGCTCCGATCTCCTCGGCCTCCAGCGAGTGCCGCCCGGAGAGCTCCAGCGCCTCGCGCTGGGTCGGGGTCGTCCCGGCCGCCTCCGGCCAGGCGAGCCGGGCCAGCCGCGACCGCGCGGCCACCGAGGTGACGTTCACCGGCGCCGGGGCCGGCCGCACCCGGCCGGCCCCGGCCCGCTCCTCCAGCCGCACCAGGCAGACGTAGCGGGCGAGCGCGTACAGCCACGCCCGCTCCAACTCCGGCCGCCGCAGCCGCCGACGATGGCGAGCGGCGAGCCGCCGCGTCTGCCGTACCGCGGCCACGGCCTCGTCCTGGTCGCACAGCACCGACAGGCTGTAACTGAACAGGGCGTCGGCGAGTTGGTCCTGCAGGGTCTCCACGTCTTACGACGGTAGAGACGCCGCGCCACCCCCTCCCGAGAAGCCACCCCCCATCCACCCTTTCGGGTGAGGTCGAGTCACGGGGGCGCACGCCGAACGAGGTTCGGGATATCCACGTGCCGCCGTCCGACCGCCCCCTGGCATTCCGGCGCGCCCGAACGAAAGCGCCCGAACCGAACGGACGTCGCACCGACCCCATCGCGGGCACCGTGATTGTCGGACCCTCGCTGTAGCGTCTTCCGCATGGCCGCGCGATCCAGTTCCTCCAAAGCTCAGCGGAGCACCTACCGGTGCACCGAGTGCGGCTCCGTGCCGCCCAAGTGGACGGGCCGGTGCACCGAGTGCAACGCCTGGGGCACGGTGGAGGAGGTCGGCGGGTCGCCGACCGTGCGGACGACGGCGGCGGGGCCGGTGTCCACGCCCGCGCGGCCGATCGGGCAGGTGGACGCGACGACCGCGGCCTCGCGGCCGACGAACATCGACGAGCTGGACCGGGTGCTCGGCGGCGGGCTGGTCCCGGGGGCCGTGGTGCTGCTGGCCGGGGAGCCCGGGGTCGGCAAGTCGACGCTGCTGCTCGACGTCGCCGCCAAGGCGGCGGGGCCGAACCAGCGCACGCTGTACATCACCGGGGAGGAATCCGCCTCGCAGGTGCGGCTGCGCGCGGACCGGATCAACGCGCTCTCCCCCCACCTCTACCTCGCCGCCGAGACGGACCTCGCCGCGGTGCTCGGGCACATCCAGCAGGTTCAGCCCTCGCTGCTGATCCTGGACTCCGTGCAGACCGTCGCCTCCGCCGAGCTGGACGGCGCGCCCGGCGGTCCGGCGCAGATCCGGGAGGTCGCGGCCGCGCTGATCCGGGAGTCCAAGACCCGGGCCATGTCGACGCTGCTGGTCGGCCACGTCACCAAGGAGGGCGCGATCGCGGGGCCGCGCCTGCTGGAGCACCTGGTCGACGTGGTGCTGCACTTCGAGGGCGACCGGCACGCGCGGCTGCGCCTGATCCGGGGCGTCAAGAACCGCTACGGCGCCACCGACGAGGTGGGCTGCTTCGAGCTGCACGACTCGGGCATCGTCGGGCTGCCGGATCCCTCGGGCCTGTTCCTCACCAAGCGCGCCGAGCCGGTGCCGGGCACCTGTCTGACCGTCACCCTGGAGGGGCGGCGGCCGCTGGTCGCCGAGGTGCAGGCGTTGCTGGTGGATTCGGTGATCCCCTCGCCGCGCCGGGCCACCTCCGGTCTGGACTCCCCGCGCATCGCGATGATCCTGGCCATGCTGGAGCGCCACGGCGGCGTCCGGCTCGGCAAGATGGACATCTACGCGGCCACCGTCGGCGGGGTGAAGCTCTCGGAGCCCTCCGCCGATCTGGCGATCGCGCTGGCGCTGGCCTCCTCCGCCGCCGACACGCCGCTGCCTCAGGGCATGGTCGCGATCGGCGAGGTCGGGCTCGCGGGCGAGGTGCGGCGGGTGACGGGCGTGGAGCGGCGGCTCGCCGAGGCGGCGCGGCTCGGGTTCACCCACGCGCTGGTGCCGCCGGAGCCGGGCAAGGTGCCCAAGGGGATGCGGGTGGTGGAGGTGGCCACCATCGGTGACGCCCTGGCCGCGATCCCGGGCCGCCCCGGGCGCGGCAGCCGCGACGGCGCCCGCCGCACTCCGCGTCAGACGCGCGAGGCGCGGGGGGCCAGCAGCGCGGAGAACAGCCGGGGCCGGGTCGACCTGACCGACGAGCGGCAGCGCGCCGTGCCGGGGTACCTCGACATTCCCGACAGCGCCGACGAGCTGATGGCCGGCTGGGAGGAGATCGAACCAGAGTGATCCGGCGCGTGAGTCGGTGTGCGAAACGACGCCTGTGACCAGCGTGAGTGATGTGACGAAATAGCAGCGATTCCCCGACCTCCGCAATATCGGGGCACACTCACAGGCGGTCACCGGTAAACTCGTACGCGCACACCGCACCCCACCGGAGGAGTCGCCGCCGTGGCAGCCAACGACCGGGCGGATCGTTCCTCCCGCGAGGAGGCCCTGCTCCGGGCCTCGCTCAGCGCCATCGCCCCCGGCACCGCCCTGCGCGACGGCCTCGAACGCGTGCTGCGCGGCCGAACGGGTGGCCTGATCGTCGTGGGCTTCGACAAGCAGGTCGAGGCGCTGTGCACGGGCGGTTTCGTCCTCGACGTCGAGTTCTCCGCGACGCGCCTGCGCGAGCTGTGCAAGCTCGACGGCGCGGTGGTCCTCGACAAGGACATCACCAAGATCGTGCGCGCGGGCGTGCAGCTGGTCCCGGACGCGGACATCCCCACCGAGGAGACCGGCACCCGGCACCGCACCGCCGAGCGGGTCAACAAGCAGACCGGCTACCCGGTGGTCTCGGTCAGCCAGTCCATGCGCCTGATCGCCCTCTACGTCAACGGCGCCCGCCGCGTCATCGAGGACTCCGCCGCGATCCTCTCCCGCGCCAACCAGGCGCTGGCCACGCTGGAGCGCTACAAGCTGCGCCTGGACGAGGTCTCCGGCACGCTGTCCGCCCTGGAGATCGAGGACCTGGTGACGGTTCGTGACGTCGCCGCCGTCGCGCAGCGCCAGGAGATGGTCCGCCTGATCGCCAGTGAGATCGCTGGCTACGTGGTCGAGCTGGGCACCGACGGCCGCCTGCTCTCGCTCCAGCTCGACGAGCTGATCGCGGGCGTGGAGCCGGACCGCGAGCTGGTGGCCCGGGACTACTTCCCCGAGCGCGCCGCCAAGCGCGGCCGCACCGTCCAGGACGTGCTGACGGACCTGGAGGCGCTGACCCACTCCGAGCTGCTGGAGATCCAGACGGTCGCCAAGGCGCTCGGCTACCCGGGCACGCCCGAGGCGCTGGACTCCGCGGTCAGCCCGCGCGGCTACCGCCTGCTGGCCAAGGTGCCGCGCCTGCCGAACACCGTCATCGAGCGGCTGGTCGAGCACTTCGGCGGCCTGCAGAAGCTGCTGGCCGCCAGCATCGACGACCTGCAGACGGTCGAGGGCGTCGGCGAGTCCCGGGCCCGCTCGGTCCGCGAGGGGCTCTCCCGCCTCGCGGAGTCCTCGATCCTCGAGCGCTACGTCTGACCTGGCGGCTGCCCTCCCGACCGGCCTCCAAACCGACCTCCCGGGCCGAGCTCCCCGCACGCTCACGCGAGCTCGGCCGGCGCCTTGCGCCGCAGCATGGTGGCGACGACGAAGCTCACCGTGGCGGCGACGACCATCAGTGGGGCGGCATCGGCCGCGTTGTTGCCGACCAGCAGGATCGCCAGCAGCGTCGCGGTGACCGGCAGACCGGTGATCGCCGCGCCGGACGCGGCCAGCCCGACGGAGAGGCCCGAGGCCGTGCCGAAGCCGGGCAGGCCGGAGCAGGCCAGTCCGATCGCGGCGCCGATCAGCACAGCCGGGAAGATCGGTCCGCCGCGCAGCGAGCCGAGGCTGATGCCCCAGGCCAGGCTCTTGAACAGGACCAGCAGCACCAGGGCGCCGACACCCAGGGCGTGCGGGCTCGCCGCCAGCTGTCCCAGCATGGCCTGCCCCGACAGCGCGGCCTCCTCCGGTGAGCGTCCGCTGAACAGCGCGTAGGCGGCGGTGCAGACACCGACCGCGACCGCGCAGACGACGGTCCTCGGGCCGGTCCGCAGTCGGGTGAAGACGGCGGTGCTCCAGCCGAGCGACTGCGCCCCGACGATCACGACGGCGATCAGAGCCGCCACCGGGATCCCCCACAGGAAGTCCCCCGCGTCGGGTGTGCCGCTGGTGGGGAGGCTCGGCAGGGACAGCGCGCCGATGCCGAGGCCGGTCCAGTGCCCGAATCCGGTGAACACCACGGCGCCGATCCCACTCGCCAGCAGGCAGGGAACCACCAGCAGCAACAGCTGCGGACCGCCGAGCCCGGCGGCCTCCAGCACCATCACGCAGCCGACGAGCGGATTGCCGAAGATCGTGGCGATGGCCGCGGTGGAGCCGGCCATCCCGATGATCGTGGCCGCCTTGGGCTGCGCCTCGCGCTTGGCGCGAGCGACGCCGAGCAGCGCCAGGGCTCCGCCGAGCGCCATCAGCGGCGCCTCGGGGCCGAGGGACGCGCCGAGCGGCAGGACGATCAGGGCGGCCAGCACGATGGAGGGCAGCGCCTTGGGCGGCTGCGGCGGCCCGCCGAGGCCCTTCACGGGCAGGTGGCCGCCGTGGCCGGGCATCCGCACCAGTACGGGTGCCACGAGCAGCCCGGCCAGCGCGAGCGTGGGCAGCGGCCACCACCAGGGCGGCTGACTGCTGTAGCCCAAGGCGTCCGGCAGCGACTCCCAGATCCAGTGCTGCAGCTCGTGCTCCAGGCTGACGAAACCGAAGGCCACCAGTGAGACCGGGATGCCGATCAGGGCGGCGAGCAGCAGCAGCTTGAGATAGCCGGGGCTGAGCAGGACCGCCTTGAGCTGGGACGCCCCCGGCGCCTCCTGGCCCTGGCCCTCGGCGGACGGTTCGGTGGTTGCCTGGTTCGACGCCATGGGCCCAGCTTCGGGCCGTGGACGCCATGCCATCAGCCAGACATACCGGACAATCTGACGACTCACCCGTTCGGGCGAGTCGTCCACGCCCCGGCGGCCGTCAGCTGCCGAACGGCGCCAGCTTGAACCAGTGCTGCGGCTGCGCCGAGACGCCGCCGATGCCGATGTGGGCGACGTACGTCCCGGCCGGGGCGTTGCCGCCGCCGGCGCCCGGGGTGCAGCCCGGCCTCGAGGTCGTCCGGCCCCAGCCGAAGAGGGCGGTCAGCGGACCGTCCCCGGCCGCCGGAACGGCGTACCACTGGGCGGCGGTCGCCTTCGGGCAGTCGCCCGAGGACCACACCGTCGCGCCGGTGTCGGAGGTGACGGTGAGGACCGCGGACCTGGCCCCCAGGTCCACCTTGCAGGCCGAGCCGCTGGTGTTGGTGATCCCCAGCTGGAAGGCCGGGAACTGGGAGGGGCGGTAGGTCTGCGCGGTGCTCGTCAGCGACAGGTCGAGGTCGGTGGCCGCGCAGGCGGGGAGGTTCATGGTGCCCGGCTGGTTGGGCGCGAGCGCACCGCCGGAGCCCGAACCGCTGCCGCCCGACGTGCCCGCTCCGCCGGACCCGCCGCCGCTGCCGCCCGCACCGGTCACGACGGGGGCGCCGGTGGGGGCTGTCGTCGGCACGGAGGAGCCGGACGCACCCGTGCTCGGCGCGGCCGAGCCGCCGCTGCCGCCCGCGCTGCCGTCGTTCGACCCGCCGCGGCCGGTCGGACCGGGGGTGAGCGAGGTGGCCGGGGTGGCGCTCCCCGCGTTCGCCTTCGGGTCCGCTCCGCCACCGCCGAAGAACAGCACGGAGCCCAGCACGACCACGGCCGCCAGGGCCGCGAGCACGACGAGACGGCGCCGCCAGTAGATTGACGCCGGCAGCGGTCCGACAGGATTGCGCAAGGAAGGCACGAGCAAACCTTACGAGAGTTCCACCCCTGCTCTGTGCAACACCGCCGTACCTGCTGCTTCTTCTTTCACATCATCGTCCTGTTGGGCCGACTGGTGGTCAGTACTGGGCCACCGGGCTGGCGTTCGTCGTGGAGGCGTTATGTCGGGTCGCGTACTGGTCGTCGACGACGACGCGGCGATCCGCCGCTCGCTGGAGCGCGGGCTGAGGCTGAGCGGATTCACCGTGCTCGTCGCGGCGGACGGCGCGGCCGCGCTGGACCTGGTCGCGACCGCGGCACCGGACGTGGTGGTGCTGGACGTGTCGATGCCGGGCCTGTCCGGCATCGAGGTCTGCCGCCGGATCCGGTCCGGCGGCGACGAGACGCCGGTGCTGATGCTCTCCGCCCTGGACGAGCTGGCCGACCGGGTCGCCGGACTTCAGGCCGGAGCCGACGACTACCTGATCAAGCCCTTCGCCCTGGAGGAGCTGGTGCTGCGCCTGCACGCCCTGCTGCGGCGCCGCCCCGCTCCCCCACCGACGGAGGTGCTACAGGCCGGGCCGGTGCTGGTGAACCCGACCACCCGCCGCGCCTACCGTGACGGCGTCGAGCTGCGGCTGACCCGCCGCGAGTTCGCGCTGCTGGAGCAGTTCGTCCGCAACCCCGGCATCGTGCTCACCCGCGACCAGCTGCTGGACCGCGTCTGGGGCTACGACTTCGAGGTGCGCACCGACGCGGTGGACACCTTCGTCAGCTATCTGCGGCGCAAGCTGGAGGAGGGCGGGCGCTCCCGCCTGCTGCACACCGTGCGCGGCGTGGGCTTCGTGCTGCGAGAGGAGACGGGCAGATGAGACTCTCCACGCGGCTGGCTCTGTGGGTCGGGCTGACCGTGCCGCTGGTGGTGCTGGCACTCGGCGCGCTGCTGGTCGGCCTGGTCGGCCACGACCTGCGCGCGCAGCAGAACACCCGGCTGCGCTCGGTCTCGGCGGCGCTGAAGCCGGACGTCCAGAACGTGCTCAACGCCGATCTGAACGGCCGCCCGCTGGTCGCCCGGGCACGGGACAGGCAGGTCCTGTCGGCCGCGCTGGACGCGGGCGTGGTGGTCCGTGACGGCCAGGGGCAGGTCGTCCTCGACGGCGGCCCGAGGCCCGACGCCTCGGTCACGCTGCCCCAGCCCTCCGGCAAGCCGGTCAGCGTGCCCGGCTTCCGCGCGGTGGGCGTCGACGTCGGCGGCCGGGCGGGCGGCACGCTGTGGGTCTTCTCCCCCGACAGCTCCGTCAGCACACAGCTCGCCACCGTCCGCACCAACGTGCTGCTCGCCGCGCTGCTCGCCGCCCCGCTGGCGGGTCTGCTGACGCTGGCGCTGGCCCGTCGCGCCACCCGCTCGCTGCGCACGCTCTCGGCGCGGGCCGCCGCCCTCGACCCGCGGGCGGGCGCGGACGCCTTCCGGCACCCGCGTTCGGGCGTCTTCGAGGTCGACGAGCTCGCGGGCGCGCTCGGCACGGTCCTCGCCCGCTACGACGAGCAGGCCGCGCGGACGGGCGAGGCGCTGGAGACCGCCCGCGCGTTCGCCTCCGCGGCCTCCCACGAGCTGCGCACGCCGCTGATGTCGATGCAGACCAACCTCGACGTCCTCGCCGCGCATCCGGACCTGCCGGCCGGGGAGCGCGGCGAGGTGGTCACCGATCTGCGCGTGGAGCACGCACGCCTGCTGGAGCTGCTGACCGCGCTGCGGACCCTGGCCCGCGGCGATCTCGTCGAGGCCGACGCGTTCACCGAGGTCGACCTCGGTGAGATCGTCGACTCCTGCGTGGCGGCCGTCGGCCGCGCCCGCCCGGAGGCGTCCCTGCGGTTCAGCGGGGGCTACGGCGTGCGGGTCCGGGCGTGGGAGCCCGGCCTGAAGATCCTGGTCACCAACCTGCTGACGAACGCGACGGTCCACGGCCACCTGCCGGGACGTGGCGCGCACGTCGAGGTGGCGATGGCGGTCCTGGGCCAGGAGGCGGTCCTCACGGTGGACGACTGGGGCCCCGGCATTCCCCCGGCCCGCCGGGCGGAGGTGTTCGAACGCTTCGTCCGCGGCGCGGAGAGCCCGGGCTCCGGCCTCGGCCTGACGCTCGTCGCCCAGCAGGCCGCCCTGCACGGCGGCACGGTCACCATCTCGGACGCCCCGGGCGGCACCGGCACCCGCTTCACCGTGCGGCTCCCGCTGAGCGGGACCCCGTTCGCGGAACCGACGCAACGCAACTGGCTGACCCAGACCCTCCAGCTGCGCCACCTCTAGACCCGGGGGCGCGAGGCTCTGCTCGATCAACTGCATGCGCGACAATCCCCCAGCTTTCGGCCGGGAGGTGCCCCGAGGTGCCCCCTCCCACGCGGGTAGAGCCCCGAACGGGCAGGGCCATCCGCACGCCGGTGGTTGCTCGCGCCCGGGCAGCGGGCACCTCCCGGCCGAAGGCTGGAGGAGGAGCCGCATATCAACGCAGCCCCGCGCCCCTCCAGGTGCAACTAAGCTCGGTGCGTGAGCGCTCTGCATACTCCCGTCCTGGCCTGGTACGACACCGCGGCGCGGGAGCTGCCCTGGCGGAGCGACGGCGCCACCCCGTGGGGGGTGATGGTCAGCGAGTTCATGCTGCAGCAGACCCCCGTCAAGCGCGTGCTGCCCGTCTACGAGGAGTGGCTGCGCCGTTGGCCGACGCCGCAGGCGCTCGCGGGTGAGCCCGCCGGGGAGGCCGTGCGGGCGTGGGGGCGGCTGGGGTACCCGCGGAGGGCCCTGCGGCTGCACGCTGCCGCGACCGCGATCACGGAGCAGTACGGCGGCGCGGTGCCGAGCGACCACGCGCGGCTCCTCGCCCTGCCGGGCGTGGGCGAGTACACCGCCGCCGCCGTGGCGTCGTTCGCCTTCCGTCAGCGGCACGCCGTGCTGGACACGAACGTGCGGCGGGTCTTCGCGCGGGCCGTCACCGGCCAGGAGTACCCGGCGAACGCGACGACCGCCGCCGAGCGCCGCACGGCGACGGCCCTGCTGCCGGACGACGCGGAGACCGCAGCGACCTGGGCGGTCGCGGTGATGGAGCTGGGCGCGCTGGTCTGCACCGCGCGCAGCCCGGAGTGCGGGCGCTGCCCGATCGCGCGGGCCTGCGCGTGGCGGCAGGCGGGCTCGCCGCCGTGGGAGGGGCCGGCCCGGCGGGGGCAGAGCTACGAGGGCACGGACCGCCAGGTGCGCGGCAAGCTGCTGGCCGTGCTGCGCGAGGCACCGGAGGCGGTGACGCAGGCGCAGCTGGACGCGGTGTGGGCGGACGGCGTGCAGCGGGCGCGGGCACTGGACGGTCTGGTCACGGACGGTCTCGTGGAGCCGGTGGCGCCGGGCGTGTACCGGCTGCCGCGCTGAGCCGGCGGCGAACGGCCGTTCGGCAACCTACTTGCCGACCGGCTAGTTGCGGCGAAGAGAGCACGCTAAGCTCGTGCTAGTCCTGCGTACGGAGACGCAGCCCACCTGGCGGAGCGAGTAGACAGCCATGACCACCCAGACCCCCCGCGGCGACACCCGGGAGCGCATCCTCGACGTGGCTCTGGAGCTCTTCGTGGAGCACGGGTACGAGAAGACGTCGCTGCGCGAGATCGCCGACGGGCTGGGCGTCACCAAGGCCGCGCTCTACTACCACTTCCGTACCAAGGAGGACATCCTCGCGGGGATCGTCGCGCGGATCTCCGAGCCGATCGAGCAGACCATCGCCTGGGGTCAGGAGCAGCAGTACAGCCCCGAGGTCCGTGACGAGATCCTGCGGCGCTTCGCCGAGGGGATGGCCGACCGGCAGCCGATCCTGCGGTTCTTCCACGAGAACCAGCCGGCCATCCGCGAGCTGGAGGTGGGCAACGCCTTCAAGGAGCGGATCATCGTGCTGACCCGGCTGATGCAGGGGCCGAACCCCTCCTTCGAGGACCGGGTCCGCGCCACCGTCGCGCTGATGACGATCAACATCGCCTCCTTCGTCGCGGACGCGCACGAGCACGAGGGATGCGTGCGCGAGCTGCCGGAGCTGCCCGACGACGAGACCCGCCGCGAGACCGCGCTGCGCATCGCCCTCGACGTCGCGGACCGGATCGGTTCGGCCACCGCCGAAGCATGACCGGGGCATGACCGGGCGTGACCGAGGCGCTCGTACGCCCGTGTTGACACGGAGTCAATACCCGGGTGCCACAAGGAACCATCCCGTGCGCATGCTCGCGCACTGTCGCAGGACGCCCTTGTCCGGTTGGTAATGCCATGTGACGCTCGCTCTGAGCCCTTCCGGCGTCCTAGGAGCGAGTCAATGTCGACGTTCGACCTGTACACCACCAAGCCCGCCGACCAGGACGGCCAGTGGACCGTCCCCGCATCCGGCGCCGCGCGCTTCAACTGGGAGTACGACGAGGGCCGCGAGCGCCTGCTGAACCTGTACCAGAAGGGCAAGGACAAGCAGTGGGACCAGGTCACCCGCATCGACTGGTCCCTGGAGGTCGACCCGTACGACCCGCTGGGCGTGCCCGACGAGGCGATGACGCTCTACGGCTCGCCGTACTGGGACAGGATGAGCGAGGCCAACCGGGCCGACCTGCGCCGGCACTACGCCTCCTGGCAGTTCAGCCAGTTCCTCCACGGTGAGCAGGGCGCCATGGTGTGCGCCGCCCGGATCGTGGAGTCGGTGCCGGACATGGACGCCAAGTTCTACTCGGCCACCCAGACCATGGACGAGGCCCGCCACGTCGAGCTGTACTCGCGCTTCCTGCACGAGAAGATCGGTCTGCTCTACCCGATCAACGACAACCTCCAGTCGCTGCTCGGCGACACCCTGCGCGACTCCCGCTGGGACATGCCCTACCTCGGCATGCAGGTGCTGATCGAGGGCCTGGCCCTGGCCGCGTTCGGGATGCTGCGCGACACCACCAGCAAGCCGCTGCCCAAGCAGCTGCTCGCCTACGTGATGCAGGACGAGGCCCGGCACGTGGCCTTCGGCCGGATGGCGCTGCGGGACTACTACGGTCAGCTGTCGTCGGCCGAGCTCGCCGAGCGCGAGGAGTTCGTCATCGAGGGCTGCTACCTGATGCGGGACCGGCTGCGCGGCGTGGAGGTGCTGGAGAACTTCGGCATCCCGAAGAAGGACGCGGAGGAGCTCAGCGAGAACAGCGAGTACCTGCAGTTCTTCCGCAGGCTGCTGTTCTCGCGGATCGTGCCGTGCGTCAAGGACATCGGCCTGTGGGGGCCGAAGCTCCAGCAGGCCTACCTCGACATGGGCGTCTTCGAGATGGGCGACTCCAACCTCGACGCGCTGATGCAGCAGGACGAGGAGATCGCCGAGGCCCTGGACGCGGAACGCTTCGCGGCCGAGGAGGCCGCGCGGGTGGACGAAGTGGAACAGGCGATCGCCCAGGGCGCGGAGGCCTGAGCGATCGCCTGCGAAGCCGGCGGGTGACTCGGGGTCACTGGTTGCTGGTGGTCACGACCTTGGTGGTCAGCGGCCCGAACGGGGCGTAGCCGAACTTCAGGGCGACCTGGCCGTAGTAGGCCAGGTCCGCCCGGCCGACGATGCGGACGCGGATCCGCTCGGTGACGCTCGCCCCGTTCGCGAGCCCCGCACGCACGGCCGGGAGCGGCGCGTCCAGGGTGCCCGCGGGGACCCAGCCCTTGCCGTTCCACACGTCGAAGGCGAGCTTCTGGCCGTTCGCGGGCCGCGCCTCGACGACCCACGGGTGCAGCGCCTCGGCGAGAGCCGCACCGGTGCGGTTGGTGTAGCGCACGTCGAGGACGAGCGGCGCGGTGACGTTCACGTACTTCCCGCCGGTGACGGTGGTCACGATCGGCCCGCCGTTGTCGAGGCTGAACGGGCCGATGTGGAAGTTCTGCACCCGCAGGGCGGAGTAGGTCCCGTTGAGGGCGTCAAGGCCGACCACCAGGCGGTCGTCGTTGAGCGGGAAGGCCTTCGTCGCCTCGACGGTGACCTTCCAGGTGTAGGTGGCGTGCGCCGGGATGGTGAACTTCGAGCCCCAGTGGCCACCCTTGGGGTAGACGGCGCCTATGAACCCGCCGTCCTGGCTGCCGAAGGTGTACGCGGTGGCGGGGGCGTGGACCGCCTGGACGACCAGCTTCACCAGGCCCTCGTGCATCGGCAGCGCGCCGTGCGCCCCGCCGACCAGCTCACCGGCGAAGGCCACCGCCTTGCCGGAGTGGTTGGTGACGGTGAAGTCGAACGACTTCGCCTTGCCACCCGGCAGCAGCGGGCCCGGCTGGGCCGGCGTCGCGCTCACCGTGAGCGGGTCGGCTGCCCTGGCCGGCGTCGCGGCGTTCGCCGTACCCGGCAGCAGCGCCAGCGAGGCGGACGCGGCGACGACGACGGCAACGGCTCCGACGAGGCGGGTACGGATAGGCATCGCGGCCCCCAGGCTTCCTTCAGTGGGTTCGTGGTCGCTCTCCCGGCGACACGAGAATCTTCGCGCAAAGATCGTCGGCACGCGATCGCTGTCCCGTCACCACTCTGCAACAGCGTGAAGGCCCGTTCGGCGCGCCGGATTTCGGGGCTCCGAACGCGGACCGCCGCCCGGTCAGTGCGTGACGGTGACCAGGCGGTCCGCGGAGGCCAGGAACGGGTCGTAGGCCGCCTGGATCAGCACCTTCTGGGACGCCGGTGCGCCCGCGTCCCAGCGGACCAGGCGCATGCGGAAGGTGTAGCTCACGCTCTGGCCGTTCGCCCAGTGGGCCGGGAGCTTCGGCAGCCCGGCGCCGTCGGTGTCGAGCTGCACCCAGCGGCCGTGCTCCAGAAGGTCGTAGGCGATCGTGGCGGCCGAGGAGCCACCGCCCGGCAACTGCTCGATGATCCACGGCTCCAGCGTCTGCGTCACCGCGGCGCCGGTGCGGTTGGTCAGCGTGTAGTGCAGGACCAGGGGCTTGCCGGGGGACAGCACGTTGCCGCCCGTCAGCGTCTGCGTGATCGGGCCGCCGGTGCGGGCGGTGCCGACCTTGAGGTCGAGCCCGCGGCTCACCTCGCGGCCGTCCTTGGTGTCCAGGTTGAACCCGAAGAAGAGACGGTCGTCGTTGACCGGCCAGGCCTTGGTCGCGGCCAGGCTGACCTTCCAGGTGTAGGTGGCGTGCGCCGGCAGCGTGAAGGCGCCGTTGACCGGGCCGTGCTTCGGGTAGAGGAAGCCGAGCAGGCCGCCGTCCTGACCGCCGAACTCCAGCGTCGACGCCGGGGCGTGGACGGGGGTCACGTTCAGCCTGACGTCGGTCCCGTCGAGGCTGAGCGCCCCGTGGGCACTGCCGCCGATCTCGTCGGTGAAGGCGACGGCCTTGCCCGAGGTGTTGGTGACCGAGAGGTCGAACACCTTCGCCCGTCCGCCCGGCATCAGCGGGCCGGACTGGACCTGGCCCAGCTTCACCACCAACGGGCTCCTGGGCGTGGCGGCCTGCGCCACCCCGGGCAGCGCGACGGCGGCGGAGACGGCGGCCACGGCGACGGCCCCGGCGAGAACCTTGCGGCGAGCGCGGCGAACAGACATGAACGAACCCCCACGGATACGCAGTTGACGGTCACCAGGAGCGGCGACGAAAGGAATCCTGCCAACAGACCGTTCGCGTGCGATCGTCGGACCGTCGCAACTTGGCAACAGCCGAAAGTCCTTTCGCAGAAGGGAACATCGGGGATCATTGACCCCATGGACGACCACCGCGTCGAGCTCGCCGACGCCATCGAGGCCATTCGCGGCCAGCTGATCGACGCCGCCGCGCGCGGCGCCGGCTCCGACCTCGCCTTCGAAGTCGGCGACATCCAGCTGGAGTTCAGCGTCGAGCTGAGCACCGACCGGACCGTGAAGGGCGGCGTGCGCGCCTGGGTGCTCACCGGCGGCTTCGAGGCGCGGCACGACACGCACCGGACCCAGCGGATCTCGGTCACCCTCACGCCGAAGCGGCGCGGCGACGGCGGCCGACCCGAGGTCGGCGACTCCACCGCCCCCGACACCACGGGGCTCTGACCGCCATGACCCACCCCCAGCGCGAGCGCATCGCCGTCGTCCTCGGACCGCGACAGGGCAGCGGCTACCTGCTCAGCGCCTGGATGGTGCTGACGGCCGCCCACGTGGTCGGGGAGGACGCAACGGCCCGGGTGGCCGTGCCGGGCTTCGGGGCGCACGAGTGCCGGGTCGTCTGGCGACGCCACGACGAACGGTGCGACGCCGCCCTGCTGGTGGCGGGGGAGGATCTCGTCCCGACCGAGGTCTTCCGGCGCTTCGAGCGGCTGTCCTGGGGCTTCCTCGACAGCCTCGCTCCCCGGCGCGGGGCCACCGCGGTCGGCTTTCCGCGCGTCCAGCGGTTCGCCGGCGAGCGGCTGGACAGCGAGCAGCTCGTCGGCACCCTCAAGCCCGCCAGCGGGCTGCTCAGCGGGCGGCCGGTGCTGGACAGCGACCACCGGGCACCGAACCCGGTCGAGGGCGCCTCGCCCTGGGCCGGCATGTCGGGCGCCCCGGTCTTCGTCGACAACTGCCTGGTGGGGCTCGTTCGTTCGGCGCCGACCCGGTGGGGCGAGGGACGGCTGGAGCTGACCCTCGGCGAGGAGTTCGTCACGGACGACGAGGTCTGCCACCTCTTCGACCAGGGCAACGTCGGCTTCCTGAAGACCCACCTCCAGCCGCCCGCGGACTCCTTCGAGGAACGCCTGCGCGCCTACCTCGCCGGCGAGTGGGACAAGGTCCGGATCTACGGCGTCACCCGCTCCGGGCGCGGGGACGGCTCGTGGCGGCTGGACATCGCCTACCTGAGCCTGGAGCTCGCCGACAGCGAGCGGCCGGTGCGCGCGGCCGAGGACGAGGAAGCCGCGCCCGTGGCCCAGCGGGCGCCGGACGCGCTGGCGCAGCAGCCGCGGATACTGCTGCGCGGGAACGCCGGGTCCGGCAAGACGACGCTGCTGCAGTGGCTGACCACGCTCACCGCCCGCGACGAACTGCCGGAACAGCTGGCCCAGTTCAAGGACTGCACACCGATCCTGCTGCGGCTGCGCGCGCTCGCCAGGGCCGGGCAGGTGCTGCCCTCGCCCGAGGACTTCCTGCGGGCGTCGGGCAACCCGCTGGCGGGGTTCTCCGGCTCGGAGGGTTGGGTCAGTCGCCGGATGGCGGAGGGACGAGTGCTGCTGCTCGTCGACGGCATCGACGAGGCTCCCGAGTCGGAGCGGCGGCGGGTGCGGGAGTGGCTGGGCGGGCTGCTCGGCGCCTACCCCGGCATCCGCTGCCTGGTGACGACCCGTCCCTCCGCCGTCCGCGAGGGCTGGCTGGCGGATCTCGGCTTCGCCGAGCTGGACCTGCTGCCGATGAGCCGGGGTGACGTCAGCGCCTTCATCGCGCGCTGGCACGCGGCCGCCGCCGAGGGCGCGGGGCAGGACGAGGAGCAGCGGACCCGGCTGGCCGGCTGGCGGGACATGCTGACGGAGGCGGTGGGCCGCAAGCAGGACCTCGGCCGGCTGGCCACCAACCCGCTGATGTGCTCGCTGATCTGCGCCCTCAACGCCGACCGGCAGGGGCACCTGCCGTCCGGCCGGATGGCGCTCTACGACGCGGCGCTGGAGATGCTGCTGGTCCGCCGGGACGAGGAGCGCGGCGTGGACCCCGCCTCCGAGGGCTTGGCGCTGACCGAGGCCCAGCAGCAGGCGCTGCTGCAGCGACTCGCGTACTGGCTGATCCGCAACGGACAGTCGGAGCTCACCGAGGACCAGGCGCTGTCCCGGATCGGGCACGCCCTGCCGCAGATGCCGCAGATCCAGGGCACACCCGAGCGGGTGCTGCGGCACCTGCTGGTCCGCAGCGGTCTGCTGCGCGAACCCGCGCCCGGTGCGGTCGACTTCGTGCACCGCACCTTCCAGGACTACCTCGGCGCGCAGGCCGCGATCGAGGAGGGCGACATCCCGTTGCTGGTCGAACGCGCCCACGAGGACCAGTGGGAGGACGTGATCCGCCTCGCGGTCGGCCACGCCCGCCGTCGCGAGCGCGCGGACCTGCTGACCCGGGTGCTGCGCCGCGCGGAGGCGGAACCGGCCCACGCCGACCGGCTGCGGCTGCTCGCGGCCGCCTGCCTGGACATGGCCGTCGAGCTGGACCCGGGCGTCCGGGACGCCGTGACGGAGGCGGTCACGGCGCTGGTGCCGCCGCGCGGCAACGAGGCGGCCAAGGCGCTGGCGGCCGCCGGGCCGGTCGTGCTGGAACTCCTGCCGGGCCCGGAGGAGCTCGGGGAGGAGACGGCGCGCGCCGTCGTCGTCTGCGCCACGACGATCGCCACCGAGCGGGCCGTCCCGCTGCTGGCCGCCTACGCGGACCACCCGTCCATCGAGCTGCGGATGGATCTGGCCCGCGCCTGGCCGCGGTTCGACACCGAGGAGTACGGGCGGACCGTGATCACCCGGCTCGCCGAGCGGGAGGACCTGCGACTGTTCGTCAGCAGCCGGGCCGAGGCGGAGTTCGTCGCGACGCTGCCCGCCGTGCACCGGGTGGAGTTCGTCGGCCCGCTCACCGGGGACGTGGTCGACCTGGTCCCGCTCGGGGACCTGCGCGAGCTGCGCTTCCACGAGAACCCGCTGCCGGTCGACCTCTCCAGGGTCCGCCGGGCGCCGGCGCTGACCACGTTCATGATGTTCAACGACAGCGGCGCCGTCGACCTCTCCCCGCTCGCCGACACCAACGTCAAGCGGGTGATCGTGCTCGGTTGCTCGGGTGTGGAGTCGCTCGCCGCTCTCGGCCGGATGCGGGAGCTGGAACACGTCAGCTTCGCCAACGCGTCCCTGCCCTACAGCGTGGACCTCGACCTGGCCCACGTCCTGGCCGCGCCGAAGCTGACCTCCCTGCGGCTGATGGCGACGGATCTCGATCTCGGCGACTGGGACCTGCTGCGCGCGCACGCACCGCTGGAGACGCTCGACCTGGAGGCGCTCGACCTGGCCGTGCCGGCCGGGCTCGCACCGTTCCCCCAGGTCCGTGATCTGCGGCTGCGCCTCACCCGGGGGCTGGACGCGCCCGGACGGATCATCGACGCCTTCCCCGGCCTCACCTCGCTGTGGTTCCACGGCAACGCGCCGACGGACCTCACGGGGCTGCCCCCGGGCCTGTTGGTCGGGCTGGAGGGACCGGCCCCGCTGGGTGCCGCCGAGCCGATCTCCCCGCCGCCCTACCAGTTCTCCGGCAACCTCGACTGGTACCGCGTGCGGTAGCGCCGGCCCGGTGGCCGCCGACCCGGTGCCGGCCGGACCACCACCGGACACGACGAAGGACCCGGCCCCTCAGGGGGCCGGGTCCTTTCGGCGGTGCGCGGTCGTTACGCGGTCAGGTCCGACGGACCACCCGCGGCGGCGACCGGCGGGGCGTCGGCCACGGGGGCCTTGTCCGCGCCGTGGAAGGTGAACTTCGCTTCCTTGCCCTCGCCCTCGACGTCCACGACGACGATGTGGCCGGAGCGCAGCTCGCCGAAGAGGATCTTCTCCGACAGCGTGTCCTCGATCTCGCGCTGGATCGTGCGACGCAGCGGACGCGCGCCCAGCAGCGGGTCGTAACCACGCTTGGCGAGCAGCTGCTTCGCGGCCGGACGCAGCTCCAGACCCATGTCGCGGTCCTTGAGGCGCTCGTCCACCTTGGCGGCCATGAGGTCGACGATCTGGATGATCTCGTCCTCGCCGAGCTGGTGGAAGACCACGATGTCGTCGACGCGGTTGAGGAACTCGGGGCGGAAGTGCTGCTTGAGCTCCTCGCCGACCTTGGCCTTCATCCGGTCGTAGCCGGTCTGGAGGTCGCCGGTGGCGGCGAAGCCCAGGTTGAAGCCCTTGGAGATGTCCCGGGTGCCGAGGTTGGTGGTCATGATGATGACCGTGTTCTTGAAGTCCACGACCCGGCCCTGGGAGTCGGTCAGGCGACCGTCCTCCAGGATCTGCAGCAGCGAGTTGAAGATGTCCGGGTGGGCCTTCTCGACCTCGTCGAAGAGCACGACCGAGAACGGCTTGCGGCGCACCTTCTCCGTCAGCTGGCCGCCCTCCTCGTACCCGACGTAGCCGGGCGGGGAGCCGAACAGGCGCGAGACGGTGTGCTTCTCGCTGAACTCGGACATGTCGAGCTGGATCAGCGCGTCCTCGTCGCCGAAGAGGAACTCGGCGAGCGTCTTGGACAGCTCCGTCTTACCGACGCCCGAGGGGCCGGCGAAGATGAAGGAGCCACCGGGACGCTTCGGGTCCTTCAGGCCCGCACGGGTACGGCGGATCGCCTGGGAGAGCGCCTTGATCGCGTCCTTCTGGCCGATGACGCGCTTGTGCAGCTCGTCCTCCATGCGCAGCAGACGCGAGGACTCCTCCTCGGTCAGCTTGAAGACCGGGATGCCGGTGGCCGTCGCCAGGACCTCGGCGATCAGATCCTCGTCGACCTCGGCCACGACGTCCATGT
The DNA here is from genome assembly GCF_041261265.1 of Streptacidiphilus sp. MAP12-33. Lineage (NCBI taxonomy): Bacteria > Bacillati > Actinomycetota > Actinomycetes > Kitasatosporales > Streptomycetaceae > Streptacidiphilus > Streptacidiphilus sp. MAP12-33. Next base: position 73,206 of record NZ_JBGCCA010000016.1, on the reverse strand, counting down.
CGCCGGCCTTCCACTCCTTCTCGCGCTTGGCCTTGGCCTGAAGGAGCTGCTTCTCGTTGTCGCGCAGGGACGCGGCCTTCTCGAAGTCCTGCGCGTCGATCGCGGACTCCTTCTCGCGCCGCACGTCCGCGATCTTCTCGTCGAACTCGCGGAGGTCCGGCGGAGCCGTCATCCGGCGGATGCGCATCCGGGAGCCGGCCTCGTCGATCAGGTCGATCGCCTTGTCCGGCAGGAAGCGGTCCGAGATGTAGCGGTCGGCCAGGGTGGCGGCGGCGACCAGGGCGGCGTCCGTGATGGAGACGCGGTGGTGCGCCTCGTAGCGGTCGCGCAGACCCTTGAGGATCTCGATGGTGTGGGCGAGCGACGGCTCGGCGACCTGGATCGGCTGGAAGCGGCGCTCCAGGGCCGCGTCCTTCTCCAGGTGCTTGCGGTACTCGTCCAGCGTGGTGGCGCCGATGGTCTGCAGCTCACCACGGGCCAGCATCGGCTTGAGGATCGAGGCGGCGTCGATCGCGCCCTCGGCGGCACCCGCACCGACCAGGGTGTGGATCTCGTCGATGAACAGGATGATGTCGCCGCGGGTGCGGATCTCCTTGAGGACCTTCTTCAGGCGCTCCTCGAAGTCACCGCGGTAGCGGGAGCCGGCGACCAGGGCGCCGAGGTCCAGCGTGTAGAGCTGCTTGTCCTTGATCGTCTCGGGCACCTCGCCCTTGACGATGGCCTGGGCCAGGCCCTCGACGACCGCCGTCTTGCCGACGCCGGGCTCGCCGATGAGGACCGGGTTGTTCTTGGTGCGGCGGGACAGCACCTGCATGACCCGCTCGATCTCCTTCTCGCGCCCGATGACCGGGTCGAGCTTGGCCTCGCGAGCGGCCTGCGTCAGGTTGCGGCCGAACTGGTCGAGGACCAGGGAGGTCGAGGGGGTGCCCTCGGCCGGACCGCCGGCCGTGGCGGACTCCTTGCCGCCGCCGCCCGTCTGGTAGCCGGAGAGCAGCTGGATGACCTGCTGGCGCACCCGGTTGAGGTCGGCGCCCAGCTTCACCAGGACCTGGGCGGCGACGCCCTCGCCCTCGCGAATCAGGCCGAGCAGGATGTGCTCGGTGCCGATGTAGTTGTGGCCCAGCTGAAGTGCCTCGCGGAGCGACAGCTCCAGGACCTTCTTCGCACGGGGGGTGAAGGGGATGTGACCGGACGGGGCCTGCTGGCCCTGGCCGATGATCTCCTCGACCTGCTGGCGAACCGCCTCGAGCGAGATCCCGAGGCTCTCCAGGGCCTTAGCGGCGACACCCTCACCCTCGTGGATCAGGCCCAGGAGGATGTGCTCGGTGCCGATGTAGTTGTGGTTGAGCATCCGGGCTTCTTCCTGAGCCAGGACGACAACCCGCCGCGCGCGGTCGGTGAACCTCTCGAACATCGTTAATCGCTCCTCAGAGCGGTCGGGGCAGTGAGGGAAAATCCCCTCCCTGTCCTACCGCATGCTAGTCCCGGAGGCCGGAACAGCTCCTCACTCCAACCGTCGACACCCGCTGGTGGGGGACCGTGCGACGGCCGACAATGACTCCAACCGAATGCTGCGGGATGGTGTTCCCGCAGGCCAGGCAGATCCACCTGGAATCGCTACGCCGACGGCGAACGCACCCCGAAGGGCGACGTCGACACGCCGCGACGCCGCGACACCGGGCGTCCCACTTGGGCATTCATACCCTCTGGCGTACCCCGTCCATACCGGCGTGACGCACGGGGTGACTCCGTCCGGTGTTCGCTCACCGAGGAATCCCGCGGACGTTCCGGTCCGTCGGCCTTTGGGGCGAATCCCTCAGTCGAGCGTAACCGGAAGCAGTGACTTCCGGTTGGTGAATTCGTGCCCCTCTCAGCACAGCAGGCCGCCACTCCCCCACCGGGGAGCTGCGACCTGCTCGACGTGCCGTTGGCCGGCGGCTTGCTCGCACTGGCCCGGATGGACCTGCGTGGCCGGCCGACCGGCGCCGTCTGGACGCTGCGCGAGCGCCTGCTGCTGCCACTCCCGCACGGAACGGCCGAGGAGCTGCCGGGGCTGCTCCACTGGCTCGGCTGGGGGCACCTGCACGGCGTCCTGCGGGCCACCTCCGCCGAGGCCGCCACCGGGGCGCTGCGGCTGCGGCCGGGCGGGACGCCCTCACCCGAACCGGTGGGGCGCCTGCTCGACACCTGCGCGGACGCCTGCGCCCGGCTTCAGCTGCAACTCAGCCGTGGGCCTTCTCGTAGGCTTCCTTGATGTTGCTGGGCACGCGGCCGCGCTCGTTGACCTCGTAGCCCTGCTCCTTGGCCCAGGCCCGCATCTTGGCGGTGTCCGGGTTGCCCCCGACCGGCCGGGGCGCGGCGACGGCACGGCCGCGGCCACGGCCGCCGGCGGAGCGGCCGCTCTGCTTGCGGCCCTTGTCGGCGTAGGGGGCCAGCAGCTCGCGCAGCTTGCCCGCGTTCGCGGTGGTGAGGTCGATCTCGTAGGCAACCCCGTCGAGAGCGAACGTCACCGTCTCGTCCGCCTCGCCGCCTTCGAGATCGTCGACAAGAAGGACCTGGACCTTCTGCGCCACGGGTGTCCCTTTCCTCAAAAGCCCGGATTACTCGTAGGAAAGCAAACCGTCTTTCCGCGAAAAATTCAACCGGCCTTGGAGAACTCATCTCCCGCGGTCGGTCTCACAGATGCAGGAGCATCCGGGTGTTGCCGAGGGTGTTCGGCTTGACGCGTTCCAGATCCAGGAACTCGGCGACGCCTTCGTCGTAGCTGCGCAACAGCTCGTCGTACACGCCCGCGTCCACCGGAGTGGAGGCGATCTCCTGGAAGCCGTGTTTGCCGAAGAAGTCGACTTCGAACGTCAGGCAGAAAATACGACGCACACCGATCCAGCGCGCGGTGTCCACCAGCTTGCGCAGCAGCAGGTGGCCGATGCCGGTGCCGCGGCAGGAACGGTCCACCGCCAGGGTGCGCACCTCGGCCAGGTCCTCCCACATCACGTGGAGCGCGCCGCACGCCACGACCTCGGCGTTGTCGTCGCGTTCCGCGACCCAGAACTCCTGGAGCGACTCGAACAGGGTGACCGTCGGCTTGTTCAGCAGGATCCGTTCGCGGGCGTACCCGTCCACCAGGCGTCGGATCGAAGGCACATCGGCGGTCCGCGCACGGCGGATGGTGACCTGCATGCGCAGACGCTACCGTGCCTCCCCTTCGCCCTGCGCATCGATATCGGCGGGGAAGATGGAAGGCGCGAAGATACGAAGGGCGTCGCCGAGTGCCTCCTGCTGCTCCGGCGACATCATGCCGAAGAAGTGGACCAGCGCCGCCGCCGGGTTGTCACTGGTCTCCCACGCGTCGTTCATCAACGCCGCGGTATACGCCTCGCGGGTGGAGACCGGCGCATATCGATAGGCGCGGCCTTCCTGTTCCCTGCGGAGCCAGCCCTTCTGGAACAGCTTGTCCATCACGGTCATCACCGTGGTGTATGCGATCTCACGTTCCTGCTGGAGATCCTCCAGCACCTCGCGAACGGTCACGAGCCGGTTCCACTGCCAGAGCCGGGTCATGAGCTCGTTCTCGAGTTCACCGAGTGGGCGCACCATGACAAGGCAAATATCACTTTTGCCCGAATTAATCCACAACAGAAGGGGGTGTGGGGGCAAACCCCACACCCCGCTTCTGTTCGCGCTACTCCTGCGAGGCCGTGATCGCCTCGGCGGCCACGTCCTCCTTGGCCGCGTTCGCACCACCCTGGTTGCGGAACAGGGTGCGGATCATGAAGCCGAAGGCGATCGCCATCACCACGGGCGGAGTCAGAGCCTCGATGTACTGCATGGGGTCGACTCTACTCGGGCTTCACGAGGGGGAAGAGGAGGGTGTCCCGGATCGACTTGTTGGTCAGCAGCATGACCAGTCGGTCCACGCCCAGGCCCATGCCGCCGGTGGGCGGCATGCCGTACTCCAGGGCCCGCAGGAAGTCCTCGTCCACCTGCATGGCCTCGACGTCGCCGCCGGCCGCCAGCAGGGACTGCTGGGTCAGCCGCTCGCGCTGGTCGACCGGGTCGATCAGCTCGGAGTAGGCGGTGGCGACCTCCTTGCCGAAGATCACCAGGTCCCACTTCTCGGCCACGCCGTCGATCGAGCGGTGCTTGCGGGTCAGCGGGGAGACCTCGGTCGGGTAGTCCCGGATGAAGGTCGGCCGCACCGCGTTGTGCTCCAGCAGGCGCTCGACGAACTCCAGGATCAGCTGGCCGTGGCCCCACTTCTTCTCGTAGGGCACGCCGTGCTCGTCGGCGAGCTTGCGCAGCTCGTCCACGGAGGTCTCCGGGGTGACCTCGACGCCGAGGTGGGCGCTGATGCCCGGGTAGACGCTGACCTGCTCCCACGGCTCGGCCAGGTCGATCTCGACCTCCTCGCCGTGCTGGTCCAGGCCCTTGATCACGGTGGTGCCCAGCGCGTCCTTGGCCGCGTTGAGGATCAGGTCGCGGGTCAGCTCGGCCTGGGTGTCGTAGTCGCCGTAGGCCTCGTAGGACTCGATCGCGGTGAACTCCGGGTTGTGGGTCGCGTCGGCGCCCTCGTTGCGGAAGTTCCGGTTGATCTCGAAGACCTTCTCCACGCCGCCGACCATGAGCCGCTTGAGGTAGAGCTCGGTGGCGATGCGCAGGTACAGCGTCATGTCGTACGCGTTGATGTGCGTGGTGAACGGACGCGCGTTGGCGCCGCCGTGGATCGGCTGCAGCATCGGCGTCTCGACCTCGAGGAAGCCACGGCGCTCGAAGGTGTCGCGCAGCGAGCGCAGCACGCGGACGCGCAGCTGCATCATCTCGCGGGCCTCGGGGTTCATGATCAGGTCCACGTAGCGCTGGCGCACCCGGGCCTCGGGGTCGGCCAGACCCTTGTGCTTCTCCGGCAGCGGGCGCAGGCACTTGGCGGTGAGCTCCCAGCGGTCGACCATGATCGACAGCTCGCCGCGGCGGGAGGTGATCACCTCGCCCTCGACGCCCACGTGGTCGCCGAGGTCGATGTCGGCCTTCCACTGCGCCAGGCGCTCCTCGCCGAGCTTGTCGAGCGAGAGCATCACCTGGAGGTCGCCGGTGCCGTCGCGCAGCGTGGCGAAGCAGAGCTTGCCGCCGGTGCGGTTCAGCATCACGCGGCCGGTCACCCCGGCGCGCTCGCCGGTGGCGGTGTCCGGCTCCAGGCCCGGGTAGGCCGCCCGCAGGTCGGCCAGGGTGCTGGTGCGCGGGAACCCGACCGGGTACGGGTCGACGCCGGCGGCCCTGAGCCGCTCCAGCTTCTCGCGCCGCACGCGCATCTGCTCGGGAAGGTCGTCGGCGCCTGCTGCGGCCGGGGCTGCGGGGGTCTGCTGATCGCTCACGCCACCAGGGTATCGATCGCACGGCAGTGCCCCGCCACTCGATAAACCTGCACGGGTGGCGGGGCACGGGATGACGCGCGGTGGTGATCAGTTCAGCCGGATCGACGCACTGTCGTTCCTGGTGTCCGTGTCGTACCAGGCGCTGTACGGGTTCTGGCCGGGCCGCGCGTACTGCTGGTAACGCACCCGGACGCTACCGGTGGCACCCGCGATCACCTGGTCCACGCGCAGGGTCAGCGTGAAGGTCGACGTGGTGCCGCTGCCTTGTCCGAACGCGCTGCCGGCGCAGAAGTACCCCTCCTGGGGCTTCGCCGGGTCGAACAGCGAGCATGTCGCGGAGGTGGCGACCACGGTCGTGCCGGGCGGCGGGGTGATCATCAACCCCGGTCCCCCGTTCCCACCGCTCCAGAGGTCGGCCGGGCCGTGGTTGGCCAGCGTGAGCTTGGCGGTGACCTGCTGCCCGGCGGTGGCCTTCGCCGAGAAGCCGGTGGTCCCGAAGTCGGCGGTGTTCTTCGCCGTCACGCCCGCGATGAAGTCGTGGTCGTAGGTGTCGGCGAGCTGAGCGGTGCCGTAGGGCGCGGACGTGGCGCGTCCGGGCTTGAGCACCTTGAGGCCCAGCACGGCGCCCTTCCCCTGGGTCCACACGTAGCCGCTGCCGGGCGCGGTGATCCAGCTCCACGCCTGGGTGTCACCCCAGGGCCCGACATCGCCCTGCGTCTGCTCGAACAGCGCACGCGAGGTGAACCGCAGACGCAGCGGCTGGGCCAGCGCCACCTGCTCGCCGACCCGCACGGCGCCGGGGAAGCTGCACAGCGCCACGTTCGCGACCCCTGCGCGGCTGTAGTGGCCGTAACGGCAGTTGGCGTAGTGCGTCGCGAAGCTCAGCCCGGGGGACGCGAAGAAGAGCGCCCGGGAGCCGTTGGCCGGACGGTCGCCCAGGTTGGTGAAACCGACCGGCACCGAGACCACCGAGCCGAGCGGGCGCGTGCCGAGGTTCGGAGCGATGGGCGCGAGCTTGAAATCCGGACCCCCGACGGTCACCCAACCGGTGCCGCCCACGATCGTCGCGGCGGACGAGTGACCGGTGATCCGGTAGCTGCCCGTCGCACCCGGCTTGGCGCCGGGAAGCGCGGAGACCACGATCTGGCTCGCCGCGCCGATGCCCTGCGGCACGCTGGTCGAGTCGCCCTGGAACCACTCCGGGCAGGTGGCGACCAGGCCGTGGGCGGTGCAGTTGCCCGAGAAGGCAACCTTGGCGACCTTGGCCAGGCCACGGGCGTCGATCGTCAGGGTGACGTCGGACGCGTCGACGTGCTTGGCGTTGGCGTACCAGGTCCAGTTCTCCTCGACGCTGCCCTTGGCCGGCAGCGCGAGCTCGTAGGGCGTCTGGAGCGTGACGACGGGCTTGGTGGTCGTCGTCGCGGCGTCGGCGGTGGCGCCGATGCCGATGGTGAGAGCCGCTGCGACCGCCGCGAGGGCGGTCGTGCGACGGAAGACGGTGGATCTCAAACGGGCCCCCTGGGTCGACGGGGCTCCTGGCTGTCGACACAGGAGCCGCACCGGGAGGCTAGGGCCGCATGAATCGCGCCAAAGGGCCACCACCGGACAGGGGACCCCAAACAGTCGGCGGATTCTTACCTGACTACTCACGGTGCGGGCGCCCCGGCTGCGGCGATCGCGACAGCCGGGGCGACCAGGGTCAGTTCAGGATCAGGGAGGCGGAGTTGTTCCTCGGGTTCGGGTACCAGGAGATCTTCGTGCTCGGCACCGGATCACCCCACACCAACCGCACCAGGCCGTGCGCGTGCGGCACCACGGTCGTCACGTGGAAGGTCACCGGGATGGTGAACCGGTCGCCCGGGCCCTCGGTCGCGACTCCCGGAGCTTGGGCACCGGGACGGGGGACGGCCTACGGGAAGGACGCAGACAGAAGGGCCGCCTCTGCGAAGCGGCCCTTCTGTTACCTCTGTTCCGTCACCCGTCGGGGGACCCGGTCAGGCGTGGCCGCCCTTGCGGCGACGGCGGGTCAGCAGGACGGCGCCCGCGCCCAGGACGATCGCGCCGGCGCCGGCCGCGGCCAGCGGCAGGGCGGAGGAGCCGCCGCCGGTGTGGGCGAGCCCACCGGTCGGGGAGGACGCGGAGGCGGACGGGGCCGGGGTGTGCGTCGCGGTGGGCGTCGCCGAGGCGGTGGCCTTGGTGGCCGTGACGGTGAACGCCGCGATGTTGTTGTCCGGGGTGTTGTCGTCGTCCTGCCCGACGGCGACGGCGAGGCCGGGCGCCTGCCGCAGGGCCTTGACGGGCTTCAGCGAGAAGGTGAAGTCCGCCTGCCCGCCCGGCTGCAGGGTCTGCCGCACCATGCACGCGTACGGGGTGCCGGCGTCCGCCGGCGGCAGGTCACCCGCTTCGGAGGGGACCGGGGCGTGTGCGCCGAGGCCGCCGTGGGCGACCAGCCCGCGCAGGTCGGCGGAGCTGCCGGGGGTGTCGGTGACCAGCTCGCAGTTCTTGGGCAGCGACACGACGGAGACGCCCTTGGGCATGATCACCAGGAGGCCGGCCGTGATGTTCGGCGCACCCACCAGGGGCCTGGTCGGCACCGAGCCCGCGTTGCGGACGCCGAAGGTGGCGGCGACGGTGTGGCCGACGGTGCCGGTGATCCGGTGCGGCGCGACGACGGCCAGGTCGTCCTGGGTCACCAGGTGCAGCTGGGTCACGCCGAGGTTGTTGTCGTAGTTGATGTCGACCTGGGTGCGCGCGAGCGGCGCCGGCTTGGCGGGCACCAGGGTGAGCGGCGCGCCCTTGCCGGGGCGGCCGCCGCCGAGCTGACCGTCCAGCAGGCCACCCTTGACGTCCCAGCCGCTCAGCAGCGCGTCACCCGGCTGGGCCTGGGAGCCGGGGGTCACCGTCACGGGGGTCGACGGCTGGTAGGCCTCCCCCGGCTTCACCACCGTGTCGAAGTGGCAGACCACGGCGGCCGCGCCACCGTAGAGGCAGTTGGAGTAGTCGCCGGCGATCGGGTAGCCGGTGGGGTCGGCGACGTCGAGGACGAGCACGACGCCCTTGGCGTCCTGGTCGCCCAGGTTCTGCACGGTCGGGTTCACCGTGGAGGCCTGACCCGTCTTCACGTCCAGCACGGCCGGCAGCGGGGCGATCGCCAGGTCCGGCCCGGATCCGACGGTGACGGCGGTGGTCAGCGGCGGGTTCTTCGGGTCGAGGGGGGCGTTGGTGGCCGTGACCCCGAAACGCACCGTCCCCTTGGCGCCCAGCGCCGCGCCGGACACCGAGCGCAGGCCGACCGAGAACTGGTCCATCCCGTCGACCTCGCCCACGGCGCAACGCTCGTGCAGCTTGGCGGCGTCGGTGTAGGCGCAGCCCTTGGGCAGCGACAGCTCCACGACCCCGGCGGCGCCGCTCGCGTCGACGGTGACGGTGACGCCCGCGAGCGCCTTGTCGGTCGCCATCACCACAAGGCCGACCTCGTGGTAGCGCTGTGCCGGGGTGCCGGAGCTCTGCGGCAGCAGCGTCGCCTCGGGCGAGGTGGCCAGCGCCTCGAACGGGACCGGTGCGGCCGCCTGCGCGGGCAGCGCGGTCAGGGTGCCGGTCAGGCCGGATATGAGGACGGCGGCAGCGACGGCGCCGAAGCGGACCGCCCCTCGTGCGCTGGCGAAGGCCATTCGGGGTTCCCGGTGAGAGTGAGGTGAGAGTCAAGCAAGATCCAAACACCTCGGGACGCCTTCAGGCCAGGCCGGTGGCCGAAACGTGATCTGCGCGTTCACTGGGAACGCGCAGATCAGGGGCACAACCGGACAATGTGTCAGTCCGGCGGACCGTCAGCCGGTGCCGGTGGCCAGCTCCTCCTCCTGGCCGCCCGGGCGGACTCCGCGCGGGAAGAGGTCACCCGGCGTCGGGATCGGCCGGACCGGACGCTCGTCCGCCTCCTCCGGCTTCGGCCGGCCCTGCGGGGAGCCGGGCTGGGCCGGGGTGGGGCGCTCGGTGCTGCTGGTCATGTCGCTCGTTCCTCCACGTCGGATGGGCAGGGGATACGACTCCGCACGGCCGTGCTCGACCGAGCCCGGCTCGCGCAGCCTGGTCGGGCGGTTCGCACGCGCGAAGTCCGCCACCTTCCCCCCGATCGACACGCTCGCGATCCGAGGCGGCCGCGGCACGTCCGGCTGCGAGGACGCCGCCGGCGGCGTGCGGGGCGCGGCCAGCGCCACCACCGGTGCCACCACCGGCGGCACGGCGGGCGGTGCGGCGGGCGGGGGCACGCTGGGCAGGCCCGTGGCGCCGGGCACCCCGGGAGCGTCCAGCCGTCGGCGCACACCCGCCTCGGCCAGCTCGGCGCAGCGCTTGCGCAACAGCGCCCGGCGGCGGTGCTCGGACTCGGCGCTCGGCAGCGCGTTCAGCGCCCGCAGCGCGGAGAGGTCCTCGGAGTCCGGCAGGTAACCGTCCGCGACGGCCTCCTCCAGCCGCGCGAGGTAGCCGGAGGCACTGCCCGGCAGGGCGGCCCGGTACCGGACCAGCTCAGCGAGCGCGAACGCCCGCATCCTGCCCCCCTCCAGCACCGCCTCCTCGATCGCCTCGGACAGCCGCAGCACGTCCTGGACGTCCTCGACCCACGCGGCCCTGGAGGCCGCGTTCGGTCTGGACTGGGTCCCGATCGGAGGATTGAGCACGTGGGCGAGGGCCCGTCGGAGGACCCGGAGCTCGTCCGCGCTGAAGGCCATCCCGCCGCGCGAACCGTGAGGCGTAGGCATAGGACGACTGTACGTAACGAAAAGGGAAAATCGGATGAACCCGCCGTATGTCGGCGGGTCTTCCGGAAAACTGACAGTCGTTCGGCTCAGTCTCCGTCAGGAGGCCGTGCCGGCCGTGTTGCGCTCGTAGACGAGCCGCAGCCCGATCAGGGTCAGCCACGGCTCGTGGACGTCGATGCTGGTCGCCTCGCCGAGCACCAGCGGGGCCAGCCCGCCCGTCGCGATGACCTGCACGTCGTCCGGGTTCTCGGCGAGCTCCGCCGCCATCCGGTTGACGATTCCGTCCACCTGCCCGGCGAAGCCGAACAGCACGCCGGACTGCATCGCCTCGACGGTGTTCTTGCCGATGACGCTGCGCGGTCTGGCCACCTCGATCTTGCGCAGCATCGCGCCGCGCACCCCGAGCGCCTCCACCGAGATCTCGATGCCCGGCGCGATCGCACCGCCCACGAAGTCGCCACGCTCGTTGATCGCGTCGAAGCTCGTCGCCGTGCCGAAGTCGACGACGATGCACGGGCCGCCGTAGAGGTGCTTGGCCGCGAGCGTGTTGACGATCCGGTCGGTGCCGACCTCCTTGGGGTTGTCGGTCAGCACGTGCACACCGGTCTTGACGCCCGGCTCGACCAGGACGGCCGGGACGTCACCGTAGTAACGCCGCGTCACCTCACGCAGCTCGTGCAGAACGGTCGGGACGGTGCAGCAGATCGCCAGACCGTCCACGCCCTCGTTCTTCAGCACCGGGTGCGCGCCCATCAGCCCCTGCATCAGCACCGCCAGCTCGTCGGCGGTCCGGCGCGGGTCGGTGGAGACGCGCCAGTGCTCGACGATCTCCTCGCCATCGAAGATGCCGAGGACCGTCTGGGTGTTGCCGACGTCGATCGTGAGCAGCATGGGCGCGCGCCTTCTTTGGGTGTCGCAGCGTGGACTCGTTGGGGAAGGGGGTGACTATCCGCGCAGGTCGAGGCCGATGTCAAGAATCGGCGAGGAGTGCGTCAGGGCACCGACGGCCAGGTAGTCGACGCCGGTCTCGCCCACCGTGCGGGCGTTCTCCAGGGTCAGCCCACCCGAGGACTCGAGCTTCGCCCGACCGGCCACCAGCGCGACGGCCTCGCGCAGCTCCTCGACGGTGAAGTTGTCCAGCAGGATCAGGTCCGCGCCGGCCTCCAGCACCGGCGGGATCTGCGCCAGGGTGTCCACCTCGACCTCGACGTCCAGGTCGGGGTAGGCGGCGCGGACGGCCTTGAACGCCTCGGCGACACCACCGGCGGCGACGACGTGGTTGTCCTTGACCAGGGCCGCGTCGGACAGCGCCATGCGGTGGTTGACACCGCCGCCGCAGCGCACCGCGTACTTCTGCAGCGCACGCAGGCCCGGGGTGGTCTTGCGGGTGTCCCGCACGACCGCCCCGGTACCGGCCAGGGCCTCGGCCCAGGCGGCGGTCGCGGTGGCGATGCCGGACAGGTGGCACAGCAGGTTGAGCGCGGAGCGCTCGGCCGTGAGCAGGTCGCGGGTCCGGGTGGTCACGCTGAGCAGGACCGTGCCCGGCTCGACGCGGGCGCCGTCCTCGACGTGCCGCTCGACGGAGAACTCCTCCTCGGCGACGAGCGAGATCACGGCCTCGGCGACCCGCAGGCCGGCGACGACGCCGCCCTGCCGCGCGACGAAGTCCGCGGTGGCGACCGCATCCTCCGGGACGGTCGCGACGGACGTCACGTCCTCCCCGCCGGCGAGGTCCTCGGCCAGGGCCAGGGTGGCGACGTCCTCCACCTCGACCGGGTCCAGCCCGGCGCTCTCCAGCAGCGCCGCGAGCTCCGGGTCGAGCCCGGACTCGTACTCGCCGCAGGCGCAGTCGTCGCCGCAGCCGTCTTCGATGAGGGGGAGGTCTTCGTGAGTGGACACTTCCACAATCCTTTCGTTGCACTACCTAGGGGCACGAGGAACTGCGCGAGCAACCACCGGTGCGGATGGCCCTGCTCGTTCGGCGAATCCGGTCCCAGGGTGGCTGGTCGCGCAGTTCCTCGCGCCCCTGGGTAGTGCAGCTACTCGACCTGCAAACGCCCTTCGGCGAGCGTCGTGGTCAGGTGCCTGCGCCAGTTCACGTCGTCCCGGTCCGGCGCGTCCTCGCGCCAGTGGCAGCCGCGCGTCTCCTCGCGGAGCAGCGCCGCAGCCGCCAGCGCCGAGGCGACCAGGTGGAGGTTGGTCGCCTCCCAGGTTTCCACCTGGGAGAACTCCGTCTTCTCCGGGTCCGTCGGCTCCGCGAGGGCGGCCAAGCCCTCCACGGCGGTGGACATGCTCTCCGCCGACCGCAACACGCCGACACCCCGCGTCATGACCCGTTGGATCTCGGCGCGGGACTCCGCCGCCAGCAGCGGGACCACCTCGACCGGGCGGGTGGTGTCCTCGTGGCGCGGAGCGAGCTTGCCGAGCCGGTCGCGCTCGATGATGTCCGCGGCGATCCGCTCCGCGAAGACCAGGCCCTCCAGCAGCGAGTTCGACGCCAGGCGGTTCGCGCCGTGGACGCCCGTGCAGGCGGCCTCGCCGCAGGCGTAGAGACCGGAGACGGAGGTGTGGCCGCGCAGGTCCGTGCGCACGCCGCCCGAGGCGTAGTGCGCGGCCGGGGCGACCGGGATCAGCTCGGTGACCGGGTCGATCCCGTGCGAGCGGCAGGAGGCGAGGATGGTCGGGAACCGCTCCTCCCACATCGCCGCGCCGAAGTGACGGCCGTCGAGGAACATGTGCTCCGCGCCGGTCTCGTGCATGCGCCGCGTGATGCCCTTGGCGACGATGTCGCGCGGGGCGAGCTCGGCGAGCTCGTGCTGGCCGACCATGAAGCGGACGCCGTCGGCGTCGACCAGGTACGCGCCCTCGCCGCGGACCGCCTCGGAGATCAGCGGCTGCTGACCCTCCACGTCCGGGCCGAGCCACAGCACCGTCGGGTGGAACTGCACGAACTCCAGGTCCGCGACCTCCGCGCCCGCCCGCAGCGCCAGCGCGACGCCGTCGCCCGTGGAGACGGGCGGGTTGGTGGTGGCGGAGAAGACCTGGCCCAGGCCGCCGGTGGCGAGCACGACGGCCCGCGCGTGGACGGCGCCGACGCCGTCGCGCTGGCCCTCGCCCATGACGTGCAGGGTCAGGCCCGCCGTGCGGCCCTCCGCGTCGGTCAGCAGGTCCAGCACCAGGGCGTGCTCGATCAGCTCGACACCCTCGTCGTCGCGCACGTCGCGGACGGCCGAGACCAGCGCACGCGATATCTCCGCGCCCGTGGCGTCGCCGCCGGCGTGGGCGATCCGGCGGCGGTGGTGGCCGCCCTCGCGGGTCAGCAGGATCTCGCCCTCGGCGTCGCGGTCGAACGCCGCGCCCGTCTCGATCAGGCGGCGCACCGCGCCCGGACCCTCGGTCACCAGCATCCGGACGGCGTCCTCGTCGCACAGGCCCGCGCCCGCGACCAGGGTGTCCTCCAGGTGCTGCTCGGGGGTGTCCCCCTCCCCCAGCGCGGCGGCGATGCCGCCCTGCGCCCAGCGGGTCGAGCCGTCGTCGAGCATCGCCTTGGTGACGACGAGCACCCGCAGACCCGCCGCGCGCACGCGCAGCGCCGTGGTCAGGCCCGCGATGCCCGAGCCGACGACGACCACGTCCGTGGTCGTGGTCCAGCCCGGGGCCGGGGCGGCGAGTCTGCGTACCGACGCCGATGTCATGAGTGACTCCGTACTGCGAGGGGGTTCGGCACGATCGCGTCGCCCCGCGTCAGGCCGCTGCCCTCTGGAGCAGCGGCGGCGTCCGCGCCGGTCTGGGTGATCCGGTTGTCGCGGTCGACGAAGACGATACGCGGCGTGAAGGCACGCGCCTCGGCGTCCTCCAGCTGACCGTAGGCGATGAGGATCACCAGGTCACCGGGGTGGACCAGCCGGGCCGCCGCGCCGTTGATGCCGATCACGCCACTGCCGCGCACACCGGCGATGGTGTAGGTCTCCAGACGCGCGCCGTTGTCGATGTCGACGATGTGGACCAGCTCGCCGGGCAGGATGTCGGCGGCGTCGAGCAGGTCCTCGTCCACGGTGACCGAGCCGACGTAGTGCAGGTCGGCCTGGGTGACGGTGGCGCGGTGGATCTTGGACTTCATCATCGTGCGGATCATGCGTGGTCACGTCTCCTGTGGGTGAAGTACATGCCGTGGGTGCTGACGGGCGTCAGAACCGGATGCGGACGTTGTCGATGAGCCGGGTGGCCCCCACCTTGGCGGCGACGGCCAGGACCGCCTCGCCGGTGAAGTCCTCCCGGTCGATCCCGGTGAAGTCGGACGGGTCGATCAGGCCGAGGTAGTCGAGGGCGATACCGCTCCCCGCCGCCTCGAGCACGGTCTGCGCCGCCTTCTTCACCGCCGACGGGGCCGCGCCCGCCGCACGGGCGTCACGCCCGGCGAAGAGCGCCCGGGAGAGCGCCAGCGCGCCCGCCCGGTCCCCGGTGGTCAGGAAGCGGTTGCGGCTGGACAGCGCCAGCCCGTCCGCCTCGCGGACGGTCGGCACACCCGCGATCTCCACCGGGAAGTTCAGGTCGGCGACCATGCGCCGGATCAGGGCCAGCTGCTGGCCGTCCTTCTCACCGAAGAAGGCCACGTCGGGCGCGGTGAGGTGGAGCAGCTTGGCGACGACGGTCAGCATCCCGTCGAAGTGGCCGGGGCGCGAGGCGCCCTCGTAGCCGGTGCCCATCGGCCCGGCGGACAGCCGCACCTGCGGCTCACCGCCCGGGTAGACCTCGTCCACGCCCGGCGCGAAGACCACGTCGGCGCCGGCCTCGGCGGCCAGCATCAGGTCGGCGTCCAGGGTGCGGGGGTAGCGGTCCAGGTCCTCGCCGGCGCCGAACTGGAGCGGGTTGACGAAGACGGTGACGACGACCGTGCCCTCGGCCCCGGCGCGCTCACGGGCGGTGCGGACCAGGGTGGCGTGGCCCTCGTGCAGAGCGCCCATCGTCATCACGACGGCGCGCAGGCCCGTCTTCGGCTGGGCCTCCAGCTCGCGCTTGGTGTGCACCAGGACGGTCATCGGTTGTTCTCCTCGGCGAGGGCGTCCAGCAGGGCCTCGGCGGCCTCGGGCTTGAGCGTTCCGTTGGCCAGCGCGCGGTCGGCGGTGGCCCGCGCCATGGCCCGGTAGGCCTCCAGCAGCTGCGGCGTGGTGCCGCGCAGCTGCTCGACGTGGGTGCGCACGGTGCCCGCGTCGCCGCGCGCGACGGGCCCGGTCAGGGCGAGGTCACCGGCGCGCAGGGTGTTGTCGAGCGCGGCGCCGAGCAGCGGGCCCAGCATCTGCCCCGGCTCGGCGACCCCCGCGCGCGACAGCAGTTCCATCGCCTGCGCGACGAGGGTGACCAGGTGGTTCGAGCCGTGCGCGAGAGCCGTGTGGTAGAGCGGGCGCCGCTCCTCGGGGATCCACTCGGGCTCGCCGCCCATCTCCACGACCAGCGCCTCCGCGACCGGTCGCAGCTCCTCGGGGGCGGTCACCCCGAAGGGGCAGCCGGCCAGGCGCGCGACGTCGACGGCGGTGCCGGTGAAGGTCATCGCGGGGTGCAGGGCGAGCGGCAGGGCGCCGGCGCGGGTGGCGGGCTCCAGCACGGAGATGCCCTTGGCGCCGGAGGTGTGCACGAGGATCTGGCCCGGCCGCACGGCGCCGGTCGCGGCGAGGCCGGCGACGAGGTCCTCCAGCGCGTCGTCCGGAACGGTCAGCAGGACCAGGTCGGCGGCGGCCATCACCTGCGGTGGGCTGACCAGTCGCACGCCCGGCAGCAGCGTGTTCGCGCGGCGCTGGGACGCGAGGGAGACGCCGGAGGCGGCGACGACCTTGTGGCCGGCGTACTGCAACGCCGCGCCGAGCGCGGGGCCGACGCGCCCCGTCCCGACGACGCCGACGGCGAGTCGCCCGGGCCGGTTGTCCGGTGCGGTGGGATCGGGGTCGCCGAAGGCGGGCAGCCCGAGGTCGTCCATGGTGCGGTTTCCGTTCCAGTCCTCAGGGGGTACCAGACGTTCCCGGCAAGTTTACGGCCCGGAGGCGAGCGTTCGCTGTGGCGTAGGGCACGGCAGTGCCACAGGGGCGCGAGCTGTACCGATTTGCGGCTCCGCCGCCTGGGCGCGACAGGCCCCCCACACAGGTAGACCCCCGAACGCGCAGGGCCGTCCGCACGTCAGTGGTTTCTCGCGCGGTTTCCCCGCGCCCCTCAGGAAGCCTCCTTCGGAGGCTCGTTGTAGGCGTCCGCCCAAGGTTGGGCGCTCATGGCGTGGATCGACTCCATGATCTCGTCCGTGATCGCGCGGCGGACCGGGCCCACCGGGGAGATCCCGATGCGGTCGGAGAAGTCCAGCGGCTTGCCGAACTGCACCGTGATCCGCCGGATCCGCGGCATCAGCTTGCCCACCGGCTGGATCCGCTCCGTGCCGGTCAGCGCCACCGGGACCACCGGCGCGCCGGAGGCCAGGGCGAGCCAGGCGACGCCCGTGCGGCCCTTGTACAGGCGGCCGTCGCGCGAGCGCGTCCCCTCCGGGTAGATGCCGAACGCCCCGCCCTCCTGGAGCACCGACAGGCCCGCGTCCAACGCGGCCTGGGCTGCGCGGTGGGTGCCGCGCTCGACCGGGATGGAGCCCATCGAGGAGAAGAAGACCTTGTTGGCCCGGCCCTTCACCCCCTCGCCGGTGAAGTACTCGGCCTTCGCCAGGAAGGCCACCGGACGCGGGGCGACCAGCGGGATGACCGCACTGTCGATCGCGGCGAGGTGGTTGCTGGCGATGATGACCGGCCCCGTCCGGGGGACGTTCTCGCGGCCGATGACGACCGGCCGGTAGACGGCCCGTGTCATGGGGGACAGCACCAGCTTGGCGAGCGCTTGGGACACGTCGTGCGTTCCTTACACGGAGGGAGGGACAGGCGCTGCGGATCGTACGTCATCTCACCGGGCCGACGAACCCGCGTCCGGCGACGAACCGGCACTTCTCTGGGAGGCTGACGTCATGGCAAACGAACAGTCGACCCCGTTGGATCCCGCCGCCCGGCGCTTCGCCGCCCTGCGCGGCGCGGAGCGCCTGCTCTCGGGACCGCGGCCGCGCAGCATCGCGGAGCGGCTCGCCGAACTGTCCGGGGAGGCCGGGCACGCGGCGTACGACCTGGACGGGCGCCCCGACATGTACGGCGACGGGATCGTGGCCGCGCTGGAGGAGCGGGTGGCCGCACTGCTCGGCATGGAGGCGGCCGCGTTCTTCCCCACCGGGACGATGGCGCAGCAGGTCGCGCTGCGCTGCTGGGCCGAGCGGACCGGCAACCCGCTGGTGGCGATGCACCCGCTCGCCCACCCGGAGGTGCACGAGCGGCACGCCTTCGCGCAGCTGAGCGGTCTGCGCAGCGTGTGGCCGACGCAGGAGCCGCGGCTGCCCAGCGCCGAGGAGGTGGCCGGCTGCGACGAGCCCTTCGGCACGCTGATGCTGGAGCTGCCGCTGCGCGACGCCGGCTTCGTGCTGCCGAGCTGGGACGAGCTGAGCGCCGTCGTCGAGGCGACGCGCGAGCGGGACGCGGTGGTGCACTTCGACGGCGCGCGGCTGTGGGAGACGACGGCTCACTTCGGGCGCACGCTGCCGGAGATCGCCGAGCTGGCGGACTCCGTCTACGTCTCCTTCTACAAGACCCTCGGCGGTGTCAGCGGCGCCGCGCTGGCCGGTCCGGCGGAGTTCGTCGCGCAGGCGAAGGCGTGGCGGCACCGGTACGGCGGCCAGCTGTGGCAGCAGTGGCCCGCGGCGCTGTCGGCGCTGGTCGGGCTGGACCAGGAGCTGCCGCGGCTGGACGCGTACATCGCGCATGCCAAGGTGGTCGCGAAGGCGCTGGCCGCGGTGCCGGGCAGCCGGGTGCACCCGGGCGTTCCGCAGACGCACCAGTTCCAGTACTGGCTCCCCTACGCGGCCGAGGCGCTGCACGAGACGACGCTGCGTCAGGCGGAGGAGACCAAGCGGGCGCTGTTCGCCGGCTGGCGCGCCTCGCCGGTCCCCGGCTACGCGTTCACCGAGATCACCGTGATGACTCCGGCGCTGGAGTGGTCGCCGGAGGAGATCGAGGACGCACTCGGGGAGTTCTTGAAGATGCTGCGTTAGGCGGCGGTCGTCAGCGGGACGCGCGGACCAGGCCGGTCTCGTAGGCGAGGACCACGGCCTGGACGCGGTCGCGCAGGTCCAGCTTGGTGAGGATGCGGCCGACGTGCGTCTTGACGGTGGCCTCGGACAGGCCCAGGCGTTCGGCGATCTCGCCGTTGGACAGGCCCTGGGCCACCAGCAGCAGGACCTCGCGCTCGCGGTCGGTCAGCCGCTCCAGCTCGGGGGTGAGCTTGGGCTCGGCCGCGGCCGGCAGCACGGCGGTGAAGCGGTCGATCATGCGGCGGGTCGTCGTCGGCGCGACGACGGCCTCGCCGCTGCTGACCGCGCGGATCGCGGCGACCAGCTCGACCGGCGGGACGTCCTTGAGCAGGAAGCCGCTGGCCCCCGCCTTGAGCGCGGAGAAGGCGTACTCGTCCAGGTCGAAGGTGGTCAGGATGAGCACCTTGGGCTGCGAGGCCAGCTCGGTGGCCGGGTCGCAGATGCGGCGGGTGGCCTCGACGCCGTCCAGGCGGGGCATCCGCACGTCCATCAGCACCACGTCGACCTCGACGGCAGCCAGGACCTCCAGCGCCTGGGCGCCGTCGCCGGCCTCTGCGACGATCTCGATGTCCGGCTGGGACTGCAGCACCATGCGGAAGCCGGTGCGCAGCAGCTCCTGGTCGTCGACGAGCATGATCCGGACGGTCACGCGGGTGCTCCCTTACGAGTCTGGGTGGTGGGCTAGCGGGCGGAGCCGAGCGGCAGCACGGCCTCGATGCGGAAGCCGCCGCCGACCCGGGGACCGGCGTCGAGGCTGCCGCCGACCATGCCGACGCGCTCCCGCATGCCGATCAGACCATGACCGAAGCCGTCCTCGCCGCCCGTGGTGACCAGTTCGGCGCTGGCGCCGCGGCCGTCGTCCTCGATGACCATGGCCAGGTCGCTGTCCTGGAAGCGCATCCGGACGGTGGCGCTGGCCTGCGGACCGCCGTGCTTGCGGGCGTTGGTCAGCGCCTCCTGCACGATCCGATAGGCCGTCAGCTCGACGCCGCGCGGCAGCGGGCGCGGGTCGCCCTCGACGCTGAAGTCGACCGGGAGACCGGCGCTGCGGACCTGCTCCAGCAGGTCCGGCAGCTGCTCGACGCCCGGCTGCGGCACGTACTCGCCGGTGGTCTCCTCGCTGCGCAGCAGGCCCAGCAGGCGGCGCATCTCGGCGAGCGCCTGACGGCCGGTGGCGGCGATCGTGCCGAGGGCCTCCTTGGCCTGGTCAGGCGCGGCGTCCATGACGTAGGAGGCGCCGTCGGCCTGGACGATCATCACCGAGACGTTGTGGGCGACGACGTCGTGCAGCTCCCGCGCGATCCGGGCACGCTCGGCGGCGACGGCCACCTTGGCCTGGGCGTCACGCTCGCGCTCCAGCCGGGCGGCGCGGTCCTCCAGCTCCAGGTAGTAGGCGCGGCGGATGCTGGTGAACCGGCCCAGCACCCAGCTGAGCACGAACGGCGTGGAGGCGACGACGGAGAAGAACATGGTCGACGGCTTGTCGATCCAGGCGTCGGAGAAGGCCACGAACGCCAGGGGCCCGGAGACCAGGCCCAGGGCCAGGGCGGCGCGGGAGGTCCACTTGTTGCCGAACGCGGCCGCGCCGTAGCCGAGGACCAGCAGGGCCATGTCGGAGACGTAGACGTTGTGCGCGAGCCCGAGCTGGAGGAAGGCGAGCAGGGCGCCCGCCCACAGCGCGAAGTCCGGGTAGCGCCGCCGCAACGCCACCAGCGTGCAGAGCGCGAGCGCGAGCAGCACCTGGCCGGGGCTGCGTTCGGCGAGTGACTCCAGCAGCGACAGCAGGAACAGCAGCACGGCCCACAAGGTGTCGGACACCAGGGGGCGGCTGCGGAACCAGCTGTAGAGGAGTTGCACGCTTCCAGGTTAGGCAGCGCCGAGGGGCCCGCCCTCCGTCGGCGGAGTGAGTCCGCTCTCCTCCGGAAGTCGGAGTTGGTTGCCGGGGCCAATCGTTCGTCGCGGTGAGGGGACAGCTCCGTTCGTCGGGGGTGGCGGCGGCCACGGCCCTGGGCTGGGAGGGTGGGCGCATGAGCTATCTGCCCTGGCGGGACGCCATGGACCGGGCCCTGTACGACCCTGAGGGGTTCTTCGTGCGCGAAGGCTCCGGACCGGCCGCGCACTTCCGCACCTCCGTGCACGCCTCCCCGCTCTTCGCGCGGGCCCTGCTGCGGTTGACCCGGCGGGTGGACGAGGGGCTGGGCCGTCCGGAGCAGCTGACCGTCTGCGACGTCGGCGCGGGCCGCGCCGAGCTGCTCGTCGCGCTCGGCACGCAGGCCCGGGCGGAGGTGCCGGAGCTGGCGGACCGGCTGCGGCTGGTCGCCGTGGAACGCGCCGCCCGTCCGGACACCCTGCCCACCTGGGTGACGTGGACGGACCGGATCGAGCCGGTGCCGGCGGGGCTGCTCTTCGCGAACGAGTGGCTGGACAACGTCCCCTGCGAGGTCGCCGAGCTGGACGAGGCCGGCACCGCCCGCTACGTCCTGGTCGATCCCGCGACCGGCGCGGAGCGCCCGGGCGAGCCGCTGGACGCCGAGGACGCGGCGTGGCTGGCGGCGCAGTACCCGGACGGGTGGGAACGGGCGGAGCTCGGGCGGTGGCGGGACGCCGCCTGGGCCGAGGCGGTCGCCGCCGTCGGCGACGGGCTGGCCGTGGCCGTCGACTACGCGCACACCCGCGAGGACCGGCCGGTGTTCGGCACGCTCACCGGCTACCGGCAGGGACGGCAGGTGGACCCCGTCCCGGACGGCTCCTGCGACCTGACCGCGCACGTCGCCCTCGACTCCTGCCTGCGCGCCGCCGCGCGGGCGAACCCGCGCGTCACCCACAGCCTGTGGACGACGCAGCGCGCCGCGCTGCACGAGCTCGGCGTCAGCGGCGCCCGCCCGCCGCTGACACTCGCGTCCAGCGATCCGGCCGGGTACGTCCGCGCCCTGGCGGGCGCCGGGGAGGCGGCGGAGCTGACGGCCCTCGGCGGACTGGGGTCGTTCCTGTGGGGCGTCCAGGCTGTGGGATCGCTGCGAATGGGGTGGCCACCGGGATGGCAGACTCTGGTGTCATGACGGAGACGACGGTCGGCATCGGGGCGGGCGCGGGCCTGGCGGGCAGCGGCACCGAGCTGGGCACCAGCGACATGGTGCTGAACATCGGCCCGCAGCACCCCAGCACCCACGGCGTGCTCCGGCTGCGCCTGCGCCTGGACGGCGAGCGCATCAGCGAGGCCGAGCCGATCATCGGCTACATGCACCGCGGCGCGGAGAAGCTCTTCGAGGCCCGCGACTACCGGCAGATCATCATGCTGGCCAACCGGCACGACTGGCTCTCCGCCTTCGCCAACGAGCTCGGCGTCGTCCTCTCCGTCGAGCGGATGCTCGGCATGGAGGTCCCCGAGCGCGCGACGTGGACGCGGACGCTGCTGGCCGAGCTGAACCGGGTGCTCAACCACCTGATGTTCCTCGGCTCCTACCCGCTGGAGCTGGGCGGGATCACCCCGATCTTCCACGCCTTCGACGAGCGCGAGCGGCTCCAGTCGGTGCTGGAGGAGGCCTCCGGCGGCCGCATGCACTACATGTTCAACCGCGTCGGCGGCCTGAAGGAGGACCTGCCGGCCGGGTGGTACGAGCGGGTGCGCGGGGCTGTGGCCGCGGTCCGGTCCCGGGCCGAGGTCTTCGACCGGCTGGTCACGGGCAACGAGATCTTCCGCGCCCGCACGGCGGGGGTGGGCGTGCTCGCCCCCGAGCTGGTCCACGCCTACGGCCTCAGCGGCCCGATCGCCCGCGGCTCCGGCGTCGACTTCGACCTGCGCCGCGACGAGCCGTACCTCGCCTACGGCGAGCTCACCGACGTCCTGCGGGTCCCGGTCCGTCAGAGCGGCGACTGCCTGGCCCGCTTCGAGGTCCTGCTGGAGCAGCTCCACGTCAGCCTGGACCTGGCCGACGCGTGCCTGGACCGCGTCACGGGGCTCCCGCAGGGGCCGGTGAACGTGCGGCTGCCGAAGGTCCTGAAGGCGCCGGAGGGCGCGACGTACACGTGGACCGAGAACCCGCTGGGCATCAACGGCTACTACCTGGTCTCCCGCGGCGACAAGACGCCGTGGCGGCTGAAGCTGCGCTCCGCGTCCTTCAACAACCTGCAGGTGCTGAGCGAGATCCTGCCGGGCACGCTGGTCCCGGACATGGTGGCGATCCTGGGGTCGATGTTCTTCGTCGTGGGTGACGTCGACAAGTAGTCACCCTCAGCCCAGGGGCGCGGGGCGCCCCTGGCGGGCTGCAACCGGCTCAGACGGCGCGGACGGCGCGGACGTCGATGGGCTCGGTCTCGTCCTCGGCGGTGAGGTCGACGATGGCGTGCTCGGTGCGCTCGTGGGCGTGGGTCGGGAGGACCGACGGGGCCTCGGGCGCGGCCACGTAGCGGGCCTGGGCCTCGACCGCCTCCTCGCCGACGACGTCGGCGGTGTCCGCGCCGAGCTGGTGGCCGATCGCGGCCTCCTGGCGGGAGAAGAAGTTGAAGGCACCCGTCGTGCGCGCCGTGCCCTGGCGCGGCAGCGCGGGCGGCGGGACGGCGGCGGCCGGACGCAGCGGCGGGAGGGCCGCGCGGGCCCAGGCCGGCGCCGCGGCCGCTGCGGGCTGCGCGGAGGGCTGCATGTAGGGCGCGACCAGCCCGCGCTCCCGGGTGGCCGTACGGGCGGGCAGCGCGGCCTCGACGGCCTTCTCGGACGGGGCCGGCGCCTGCGGCGCATCGAGGTCCACGGCCGGCTCGGCCGGCTCCGCCACCGTGGCTGCCGTGCTCGGCTCGGCCCCGGCCTGCTCGGCCTGCTTGGCCGGCTTGGCCGGCTTGGCGAAGAACGAGCCCGCGGCAGCGTCCTCCTGACGCTTCTTCGGCTCGGCCTCCACCACCCGCTCGACGGCGGTCTCCGCCGCCCGCACGGCGGGGACCGCGGGGAGGGCGGGCTGACGCAGGCTCAGGGTGCGGCCGGACTCGGCCTGCTCAGCCTGCCGCTCCAGCGAGCGCAGCGCGTTCGCGGCCTTGAGGTACGCCGTGGGCGTCGGGCGGACGCCGCGCTTCGCGGCCTCCAGGGCCTGGACGGCGTCCGCGTCGCGCAGGGCCTGCTCCGCCGCGACGCGGGCGCGGTCGCGCAGCAGTTGGGCGTGCGCGGCCTCAGCGTGGGCAAGCTGGCTGCGCTGGGCCAGGAC
This sequence comes from Streptacidiphilus sp. MAP12-33, assembly GCF_041261265.1. Lineage (NCBI taxonomy): Bacteria > Bacillati > Actinomycetota > Actinomycetes > Kitasatosporales > Streptomycetaceae > Streptacidiphilus > Streptacidiphilus sp. MAP12-33. Next base: position 49,739 of record NZ_JBGCCA010000016.1, on the reverse strand, counting down.
GCGCCGCTCCAGGCGCTTGACCTGTTCCTCGGCGACCTCGGCCTGGTACTCGAGCTCGGCGACCCGCTCCTCGAAGCGGGCCTCGTCGCGTCCGCGCGCGGCCTGTTCGGAGACGAGGGCGGCCTGCACGGCGCTCTCACGCTGGCGCAGCAGAACCGAGGCGGCGACGGCGCCGACGCTGACGGCCGCCACCAGGATCCGCAGCACACCCGGGCTACTGGTCAGCAGCGCCGCGGCGAGCGCGGCGACGGCCAGGACCGCACTGGCGAGCGAGGGGAGCGCCCGGCCCAGGCGCGAGGCTTGACGGTGGCGACCACGAGACATGGCCAGAAATCTAGCGTGATCGTCCGACTTATGTCAGGCGAGGGGTCAAGAACACCCTTGACAGATCAAAATCACGTGCCTTACCGGCGCTGAACGGACCGCTCGTGGTCCTGGTCCTCGTCCTCCGGCAGCCGGCAGATGTGCTGCAGCCAGAGCCCGGCCGCCATCACCGCGACGCCCGCGAGGACGGCGAACAGCGCCGTCAGCGCCTGGCTCTGGCGGGCCGGGGACGCACCGGACAGGGTGATCAGGAAGACGCCCATGCCGCCGTAGACGCCCGTCACCAGCGCCGCGACCAGCGCGCTGGCCTGGCCCAGCACCAGGGCCCGGGCAGCGAACAGCGGGTCCACGGCCTTCGCCTCGGGCCGGCGCTCGCGCTGGGCCGCCAGGCGGCCGCGCAGCATGATCGCGGCGGCGGCCAGCACCACCGCGATCACGGCGAGCACGATCGGGGCCGCGGCCGGAACACCCGGCAGCGAACCCACGGAGTTCCACAGCCGGGCGCCCGCCCAGGACAGCACCCCGGCGACGAGCGTGGTCACGGCCAGCACGAGCGGGCGAAGCGGCTTCACAGCGGTCCCTCCAAGCAGGATCTGCTCCACCGTACCCGGACGGGCGGGCCTGCCCTACCCGGAAGGGTGACCGCGCGTCAGCGCGGCAGGTGGAGGGTGAGGTCCGCGCGGCGGCGGACGCCCTCCTCGCCGACGACGGCGAGCAGCGCGGCGACCGGGCCGCGGCCCGGCAGCTCCGCCTCCGGGTCGGCGTCGTGCCACGGGGCGAGCACGAAGCCGCGCTCGTGGGCCCGCGGGTGCGGCAGGACCAACTCGGGGACGTCCTGCTCGACGCCCTCGTAGGCGACGATGTCGACGTCCAGGGTGCGCGGCCCCCAGCGGACCTCGCGGACGCGCCCGAAGGCGTCCTCGATGGCGTTGGCGCGCTCGAGCAGCGACTGCGGCGGCAGGGTGGTCTTCAGCACCAGCACGGCGTTGAGGTAGGCGGGCTGCCCCTCGGGGCCGCCGACGCCGTCGGTCTCGAAGACCCCGGAGACGGCCTTGACCCGGACGCCAGGGGTGTCCTCCAGCGCGTCCACGGCGCCCTGGAGCGTCTCCAGGCGGTTGCCGAGGTTGCTGCCGAGGGCGATGACCGCGCGGCGCGGGTTGTGCAGGGTGGTGTCGGCCGAGTCGACCGCCTCCTTGATCTGGGGCGGCACCGGCGTGGCGATGGGATCGGGAGACATGGGGCTCATCCGCGACTCCGAACGATAGTGATGGTGACGTCGTCGAACGGGACGGTGATCGGCGCGTCGGGCTTGTGCACGACGACCTCCACCTCCTGCACGGCGGCGTGGGTGAGGCACTGGTCGGCGATGCGCTGCGCGAGGGTCTCGATCAGATCGACCGGATCGCCGGTGACGATGCCCACGACCTCCTCGGCGATGACGCCGTAGTGGGCCGTCGCCTCCAGGTCGTCGCCGGAGGCGGCAGGGCGGGTGTCGAGCCCGAGGACCACGTCGACCACGAACGTCTGGCCGAGCTCGCGCTCACGCGGGAAGACGCCGTGGTGACCGCGGGCACGCAGGCCCTTGATCGCGATTCGGTCGAGCATGTTGCGAACTCCCAAGGTCCGGCTCTCCAACTGCGTACCGGTACGGCGTACCGGGGCGGACGCACGCGGGAGCGGCGCAGGCATCGTTGCCCACGGGCACCAAGCTACCTTGCAATACTGACAATCCCGCACGGCACCCTTTTGATTCCCAGGCGCCCACACCTTCACCGGATGTGCCCGAAAAGATCACCCTTCCTCGTCGTCACCGCCGGTCAGCACCGGTGAGCCGTGGTGCGACCAGAGCCGCCAGCCGTCACCCGTCCGCCGGAACAGGTTCGTGGCGACCACCTTTCCCCCGACCAGGGGACCGAGCTCCCCCTCCTCCTCGGCGTCGCCGCTGGAGAGGATGTTCTCGGTGCAGGTGACGAGCGCCACGTCCCCGAGGACCTCGACCTCGACGTCGGTGAGGAAGAACTGGATGTAGTCGGTGTGGGCCATGATCAGCGCGTAGGAGCGCAGCACCGAGGCCCGGCCGCGCAGCACCGGCCAGCCCGGGTGCACGCAGACGCAGCCGTGCACGTCGTCCGCGTCGGCGCCGGAGACCCACGCGTCGGTGAGCGCGTCCAGGTCGCCCGCCTCCAGGGCCGCGTACAGGGCGCCGTTGGCTTCCAGGACCGCGGCGGTCTCGGCCTCGCCGCCGCGCGGCACGCCCGTCACCGCTCGCCCCGCGCGCCGCGCAGCGCCGCCTCGACGCGGACGGCGTCCGCCGTGGCGCCCACCTCGTGCACCCGCACGGCCCAGGCCCCGGCCGAGGCGGCCAGCGCGGAGACCGCGGCCGTCGCGGCGTCGCGCTCGCGCGCCGGACGCAGCTCGCCGGTGCGCTCGTCGGCCAGCAGCGTGCCGAGGAAGCGCTTGCGCGAGGCGGCGACCAGGAGCGGGTGCCCGAGCCGGCTCCACGCGTCCAGACGGGCCAGCAGCGCCCAGTCGTCCTCGCGCGTCTTGGCGAAGCCGAGCCCCGGGTCGACGATCAGCTGTCCGGGCCGGACGCCCGCCGTGACCACGGCCTCGGTCTGCGCCTCGACCTCGGCGACGACCTCGCGGACCACGTCCTCGTAGCGGGCGAGCGCGTCCATCTCCGTCGACTGGCCGCGCCAGTGCATCACCACAAAGGGGACACCCGTCTCGGCCGCCACCTTGACCATGTTCGCGTCGGCCCGGCCGCCGCTCACGTCGTTGATCACCCTCGCCCCGGCGGCGACGGACGCCTCGGCGACGGCGGCCCGCATCGTGTCCACGCTCACGACCACGCCGGCGGCGGTGAGACCGGTGATCACCGGGATGACGCGCCGGAGCTCCTCCTCCTCGGTGACCCGCCTGGCCCCCGGCCGGGTGGACTCCCCGCCCACGTCGACCAGGTCCGCGCCCTGACGCGTGAGCTCGATGCCGTGCGCGATGGCCTTGTCGGGGTCGAGCCACAGGCCGCCGTCCGAGAAGGAGTCGGGGGTCACGTTCACGATGCCCATGACCCCGCAGCGGCCCCAGTCGGGCAGTCCGGGAAGGTGTCGGTGCGGAGTCTCCATGGCCCGATTATCCCGCCGGGGGAAGTCACACCACCCCAGGGGCGCGGGACTCCGCGGATCAGCGGCTCCGCCGCGGGGCGCGGGCAACCACTGACGACCGGATGGCCCTGCGCGTTCGGGGCTCTCCCTGCGTGGGCGGGGGCATCTCCGGGCCGAAGGCTGGGGGAGAAACCGCCCAGAGCCCCGCGCCCCCCGGGGTTACCCCTGCGCCGGAATCGTGATCGGCGCGTTCGGCTCCGGAGCCGCCTTCTGGAAGCGGCGCAGCGCCTTCGGGAGCTCCATCACCAGGAACGCCTCCGCCTGCAGCGCCGCGATCCCGATGCGCGGCAGATCGGTGCTGCTCGGGTAGACCAGGAACCGCGGCTCCCAGATCGGCCGGAACTTCGCGTTGAACTTGTACAGCGACTCGATCTGGAACCACCGCGACAGGAAGACCAGCAGTCCGCGCCACGCGCGCAGCACCGGCCCCGCGCCGATGCGCTCGCCGCGCGCCAGCGCCGAGCGGAACATCGCGAAGTTCAGCGAGACGCGGTTCACACCCAGCTCGGGGCAGGCCTGCAGCGCCTTGACGATCAGCAGCTCGTTCAGGCCCGGGTCGGCGTCGCGGTCGCGGCGCATCAGGTCCAGCGAGATGCCGTCCTTGCCCCACGGCACGAAGTGCAGCACCGCGCGGATGTCCGAGGTCCCCTCGGGGGCGCCCTCGATCGCCTTGTGGGCGGTCACGACCACGCAGCCCTCGTCGCGGATGTCGCCGAAGCGGCCCAGCGCCATGGAGAAGCCGCGCTCGGTCTCGGTGCCGCGCCAGGCGTCCGCAGCGTTGCGGATCGCGTCGCGCTCGCGCGCATCGAGGTCCTCGACACGCCGCACGCGGCACTCGTAGCCGGCCCGCTCGATGCGCTTGACCATCTGGCGGACGTTGCGCATCGCGCGGCCCTCCAGGGTGAAGTCCGCGACCTCGACGATCGCCTCGTCGCCGATCTCCAGCGCGTCCAGGCCGGCCTCGCGGGTCCAGACCTCGCCGCCCTGCTCGCTGCAACCCATGACGGCCGGGACCCAGGCGTGCTTGTGGGCCTCCTCCATGAAGACCTTGATCGCACCGGGCCAGGCCTCGACGTCGCCGATCGGGTCGCCGGAGGCGAGCATCACGCCCGAGACGACGCGGTAGGCGATGGCCGCCTTGCCGGTCGGCGAGAAGAGCACGCTCTTGTCGCGGCGCAGCGCGAAGTAGCCGAGGGAGTCACGGGCCCCGTGCTTGCTCAGCAGCTCGCGCACGCGCTGCTCCTCGGAGGCGTCCAGCACCGCGAACGGCTTGGACGGGCGCAGCGCCAGCCAGATCGTGCTGACGGCGGTGAAGAAGCCGAGGCCGGCCAGCGAGTAGTAGACCAGGTCGCCGGTGCGGGGGGTGCTGTAGTGGATCGGGCCGCCGATGCCGACCAGGCCCCAGAAGACCTCCCAGAACCGCTCGCGCAGCGACGGGTTGCCGACGGTGGTCTTCGCGTGGGCACTCACGATGATCATGCCGAGGCCGAAGCTCAGCGTGAGCATCACCACGAAGTTGGCTGCCGCGCGCCAGCGGGTGCGCGGGTCGGAGAGGGCGTAGAACTCGCGGTGGTTGAGCAGCAGCACGATCCACACCACGAGGGTGATCACCGCGGTGGGGGTGTGGTGCCAGCGCAGCAGTTCCACCGCGAAGCCGATCGGCAGCAGCACCGCGACCGCACGGAAGGCGCGCGCCTTACGCCGGCGCAGCGCGTGCGCCAGCATGATCAGGACGATGCCGATGACGATGGAGAGCGCGGTCGCCACGGTGGTGACGGTGCCCGGCAGCAGTGAGGCGAGCTGGTGCATCTTGCTGTCGCGGATGTGCGGGGCGACACCGGCGACGATGTCGAACAGGCCGATCAGCGCGGTGGCGTAGCCGACAGCTCGTGGCACCCATGGGCGGGAGACCTTCGGGATCGGCAGGCCCTTGCGGGTCGTCGGTCGCTCGGTGGCCACGGGTTCACTCATGGGAGGACAGCGTAGACGCACTGGTAAGGACTTGGTCCCACCCGTGCGGCCCCCAGTGATGAACCGGGCATGAATGGATCACACATACGACTTTTGATGCTGCTTCTCAGGTAACGCTCAGGCATGCTGGTAGGTCGGACCCGGGCCACCACCCTCGGGCCCGCCCGCGCCGGTACCCCGGAGCGGGACGCAGGCACGAAGGCATAGGCAACGGGGAATGGGACTCACCAGCAAGAAACTGGAGCTGCTCATCGCGCTCCTGGCGCTCGCGAGCTTCGTCGGCACGGTCTACCTCTGGCCGCGGCTGAGCGGGCGGAACTGGAAGTCCGTCCTCGGGCGCGTGGGCACGCTGCTGCTGAGCCAGGTGCTGAGCCTGATGGCGCTGGCGCTGGTCGCGAACAACTGGGGCGGGTTCTACAGCTCCTTCAGCGACCTCTTCGGCACCGACCAGGGCCCGACCCCGAGCATCGTCGACCACACCAAGCCGACCTCGGACGGCCACGGCGGCGGCAGCGTCAGCATCCAGAACACCAAGCCGGTGGCCCTTCAGCTGGGCGGCGGCGCGGCGGGCGCGAGCGGCGGCACCGTCTCGGAGGTCACCATCCACGGTGGCACGACCAACCTGACCGAGGACGGCTACGTCTACCTCCCGGCGGCCTACAAGGACCCGGCGTACAAGAACAAGAAGTTCCCGGTGGTGGTGGTGTTCACCGGGTACCCGGGCACGCCGGAGAACCTGATCTCACGGATGAAGTACCCGACGATCGCCGCGCAGTCGATCTACCAGAAGAAGATGCCGCCCACGGTCATGGTGCTGCTGCGGCCCTCCGTGGCGATGCCGCGGGACAACGAGTGCCAGGACATACCCGGCGGCCCGCAGGCGCAGACCTTCTTCTCCAAGGACCTGCCGAACGCCATGGCCTCGGCCTACAACATCTCCACCGACGGCAAGGCGTGGGGCGTCATCGGCGACTCCACCGGCGGCTACTGCGCGCTCTCGCTGGCCATGCGCGAGCCGAACTCCTTCGGTGCGGCGGCCTCCCTCTCCGGCTACTACAAGGCCGCCGAGGACTCCACCACCGGTGACCTGTTCGGCGGCAGCCAGGACCTGCGCAACCAGGCCGACCTGATGTGGCGGGTCAAGAACCTCCCGGCCGTCCCGGTCTCGCTGCTGGTCACCAGCAGCAAGACGGAGGCCGACTACAAGGCCACCCAGGCCTTCATCAAGGCGGTCGAGTCCAAGCCGCCGTTCCAGATCTCCTCGCTCTACCTGCAGAGCGGCGGCCACAACTTCAACACCTGGAACCAGGAGACGCCGCTGGCGCTGCCCTGGGTCGCGAGCAAGCTGAGCGTCCCCGGCAACGCGAACGCGTGACGCCGCTCCCGTTCCCCACCGTCCGTCGTTGAACCGGACGACGGTCGGGCGGAACGGGAACGGGGATCGGGCGGATGGAGCTGACCAGCGGGGCGCTGCTCTGGACGGTGGTCTCACTCACCGTGCTGGTCACGGGGGCGACGGCGTGGCTGTGGCCGCGCCTGGCCGGGAACGGCTGGCTGCGCCTCCTGGCCCGGCTGGGCGTGCTGCTGACGGCGCAGGTCGGCACGGTGCTCGTCGCGGCACTGCTGATCAACGGCTACGGCGACTTCTACCCCACCTGGGACGACCTGCTCGGCAGCGACCAGCAGGTCACCTTCGGCACCCCCACGGGCGGCGCGGCGGACGCGCTCCCGGCGTCGCCCTCGGGCTCGCGCCTGGTGCGCCCCGACGGCCCCTCCCCCGCGTTCCTGCCGGGCGCCCGCACGTCCGTCGGCTCCCTCACCAGCGTCCGCGTCCTGGGCCCGCGCACGGGCCTGCACCAGCAGGCCTACGTCTACCTGCCCCCGCAGTACTTCCAGCCGGCGTACGCGCGCACCCGCTTCCCGGTGCTGGTGATGATGACCGGCTTTCCCGGCACCATCGCGACCACGCTGGGCCGGCTCGACCCACCCCGGCAGGCCGCACGCCTGATCGCCGAGGGACGGATGCAGCCGACGGTGCTCGTCCTGGTCTCCCAGAACGTCGCGCTCCCGCGCGACACCAACTGCGTCGACGCGGTGGGCGGGCCGCAGGTGGAGACGTTCTTCACCGAGGAACTGCCGACCGCTCTGCGCGGCGCGTACCGGCTCTCGCCGGACCCGGACGCCTGGGCGGTGGAGGGCTACTCCGAGGGCGGCACGTGCGCCCTGGCATTCGGCCTGCGGCACCCGTCCGTCTACGGCGTGGTCGCCGATCTGGGCGGCGACTACGGCCTCTACGAGAACCGGCAGACGGGCACGCTCTTCGGCCCTCCCGGGCCCGACCGCGACCGCCTGCTCCAGGAGGCGGACTTCGGCTGGCGCCTCACCCACCTGCCTCAGCCCGCGATCCGCGTGCTGCTGGGCACCGCGGTCAAGGACCGCGACTACCCGGCGACGAAGCGTTTCCTCTCCGAGGTCCGCGCGCCCCTGCGCGCGACCCCCCTGCTCCTGCGGACCGGCGGCCACAATTTCGGCACCTGGGCCGTGGAACAGGGCCCGATGCTGGAATGGATCAGCGCCCAGCTGTCGCACTGACGCCCTGTGGCACCACCTCAGGGCCGCGAGGAACTGCGCGACAAGCCACCGGCGTGCGGATGGTCCCCACTGAACAGGGCCATCCGCACAGGGTGGTTTCTCGCGCAGTTCCTCGCGCCCCTGGAGGTGCAACTACCGCCCGATGATCAAGGACATGGCCTCGGCGCGGGTCTTGCCGTCGCGGAGTTGGCCGCGGACCGCGGAGGTCATGGTCTTGGCGCCGGGCTTGCGGATGCCGCGCACCGACATGCACATGTGCTCCGCCTCGACCACGACGATCACGCCGCGCGCCTCGAGGATCCGCATCAGCGAGTCCGCGATCTGCGTCGTCAGACGCTCCTGCACCTGCGGCCGCCGCGCGAACACGTCCACCAGGCGGGCCAGCTTCGACAGGCCGGTGATCTTGCCGTTCTCGGCCGGGATGTAGCCGACGTGCGCCACGCCGTGGAACGGGAGCAGGTGGTGCTCGCAGCAGGAGACCAGCTCGATGTCCTTGACCAGGACCAGCTCGTCGTGGCCGAGGTCGAAGACGGTGGTGAGGACGTCCTCCGGCTGCTGGTAGAGGCCGGCGAAGATCTCCCGGTACGCGCGCGCCACGCGCGCCGGGGTGTCGCGCAGGCCCTCGCGCTCCGGGTCCTCCCCGACCGCGATGAGGAGCTCGCGAACCGCGTCCTCCGCACGCTTCTGGTCGAACTCGCGGACGGCTCCGGCCGAACCCTCGACGGTCACCGGATCGATCATGTGAAGAGCTCCTCAGCAGCGAGTACGACAAAAGCAAAAGAACGCTGCCCCCAGGCTAAAGCCTCGAGGCAGCGTCCTTCATCCGATCAACGCGTCAGTTGATCACAGCTCCGGCTGGTCCAGCGGGGACGGCGAGACGTCCAGCGGGCCCACGGTGTCGGAGACACCGTTGGTCAGCGCCAGCTCGCGCGGCGACTGCACCGGCGGGCGGGTGGACGGGGTCCGTCGCGGCGAGCCGGTCCACGCGGGACGCGGCGGGCGCTTGACGATCGGGGCGAAGATCTCGGCGAGCTGCTCCTTGTTCAGGGTCTCCTTGTCGAGGAGCTCCAGGACCAGGTTGTCCAGCACGTCGCGGTTCTCGACCAGGATCTCCCACGCCTCGTTGTGGGCGTTCTCGATCAGCTTCTTGACCTCCTCGTCCACCAGGGCGGCGACCTCTTCCGAGTAGTCGCGCTGGTGGCCCATCTCGCGGCCCAGGAAGGGCTCGGAGGCGTCGGTCCCGAACTTGATCGCGCCGAGGCGCTCGGTCATGCCGTACTGCGTGACCATGGCCCGGGCCGTGGCGGTCGCCTTCTCGATGTCGTTCGACGCGCCGGTGGTCGGGTCGTGGAAGACCAGCTCCTCCGCCGCGCGTCCGCCCATCATGTAGCCGAGCTGGTCGAGCATCTCGTTGCGGGTGGTCGAGTACTTGTCCTCGTCCGGCAGCACCATCGTGTAACCGAGGGCGCGGCCGCGGGAGAGGATCGTGACCTTGTGCACCGGGTCGCTGTTCGGCGAGGCCGCCGCGACCAGGGCGTGACCGCCCTCGTGGTACGCGGTGATCTTCTTCTCCTTGTCGGACATGATCCGCGTGCGCTTCTGCGGACCCGCCACGACGCGGTCGATCGCCTCGTCCAGGGTGTTGTTGTCGATCAGCTTCTTGTCACCGCGGGCGGTGAGCAGTGCGGCCTCGTTCAGGACGTTGCTGAGGTCGGCACCGGTGAAGCCGGGGGTGCGACGGGCGACGGCCATCAGGTCGACGTCCGGGGCGACCGGCTTGCCCTTCTGGTGGACCTTCAGGATCTCCAGACGGCCGACCAGGTCGGGACGGTCGACGGCGATCTGCCGGTCGAAACGGCCCGGGCGCAGCAGCGCCGGGTCGAGGATGTCGGGACGGTTGGTCGCCGCGATCAGGATCACGCCGCCCTTCACGTCGAAGCCGTCCATCTCGACCAGCAGCTGGTTGAGGGTCTGCTCGCGCTCGTCGTGACCGCCGCCGAGGCCGGCGCCGCGGTGGCGGCCGACCGCGTCGATCTCGTCGACGAAGACGATGGCCGGGGCGTTCGCCTTGGCCTGCTCGAACAGGTCGCGGACACGGCTGGCGCCGACACCCACGAACATCTCGACGAAGTCGGAGCCCGAGATCGAGTAGAACGGCACACCCGCCTCGCCGGCCACGGCACGGGCCAGCAGGGTCTTACCGGTTCCGGGCGGGCCGTAGAGCAGCACACCCTTGGGGATCTTGGCCCCGACGGCCTGGAACTTGGCCGGCTCCTGCAGGAACTCCTTGATCTCCTGGAGCTCCTCCACCGCCTCGTCAGCGCCCGCGACGTCCGCGAAGGTCGTCTTCGGGGTGTCCTTGGTGATCAGCTTGGCCTTGGACTTGCCGAACTGCATCACCCGGGAGCCGCCGCCCTGCATCTGGTTCATCAGCAGCAGGAACACACCGACGATCAGAACGAACGGCAGCAGCGAGATCAGAATGCTGAAGAACGCGTTCTGCTTGTCCACCTTGACGGTGTAGCTGCCCAGCTTGCCGTCGTTGACGGCCGTCTGGAGATCGGTCTGCAGCGTCGCCGCGAACTGGTCGGAGGCGTAGGGAGCCTGGATCATGTCCGTGCCGTCGACGGTCTGGCCGGTCTTCAGCTGAACCTTGATCATCTGGCTGTCGCCGGTCGTGACCTGGACTGACTGGGCCTTGCTCGCGTTGATCGCGCTGATGACCGCGCTGGTGTCCTCGGTCTTGTAGCCCTGGGCCGAAGACACCACCTGCATCAGCACGACGATGGCGAGGACGGCGAGCACAATCCACATCACCGGCGCACGGAAGTATCGCTTCACGTCCATCCATGCGGGGCGACCACGGCCGCCCCGTCCCTCCTGCCACTAAGTGCGGCACCTACGGCCTCGCGACCGGCGGTGCGTCCTATGTCTGTGTTTGTCCTCGACCGTCCCGATAGGAACAGCGAATAATTGGACGGTACCGCAGCCATTCTCCATGTGAACGGTTGCGTTCCCGTGTCAAACGGCTCTTCCCAGGGTCCAACGGAGGGAAACCGAGCACTGTTCCCACCGGACCGGAGCAATCAGCCGCCGTAGACGTGCGGGGCGAGCGTGCCGACGAAAGGCAGGTTGCGGTACTTCTCCGCGTAGTCCAGCCCGTAGCCGACGACGAACTCGTTGGGGATGTCGAAACCGACGTAGCGCACGTCGATCGACACCTTGGCCGCGTCCGGCTTGCGCAGCAGCGTGCAGACCTCGAGCGAGGCCGGGTTGCGCGACTGCAGGTTGCTGAGCAGCCAGGACAGCGTCAGACCGGAGTCGATGATGTCCTCGACGATCAGCACGTGGCGACCGGAGATGTCGGTGTCCAGGTCCTTGAGGATGCGGACCACGCCGGAGGACTTGGTGCCCATCCCGTAGGAGGAGACCGCCATCCAGTCCATGGTCACGTCGGAGTGCAGGGTCCGGGCCAGGTCGGCCATCACCATGACGGCGCCCTTCAGCACGCCCACGATGAGCAGATCCTCGCCCGCGTAGTCGCGGTCGATCTGCGCGCCGAGCTCGGCCAGCTTGGCGTCGATCTCGTCCTTGCTGATGAGCACCTTGGCAAGGTCGGTGCCCATGTCCTTCTCGTCCACCCGCGCTACTTCCTCGAAGCTGGATTCCCGCAGAGTCGTCGTCCGTCGTCCCTGCGCGTGCGTTCCTCAACCTTACGGGAGGCGCGACCAGGTCAGGCCCGGTCAAGCCCGCCGGAACGCGACGCGGCCCGCCTGACGGCGCATCCGGACATTGCCGGGAAGGTGCACCGGGCCCTGGCCGTGCCAGGCGGTGACGAGTTGGTCCATCGCCTCGACGTGGCGGGCGAACAGCTCCCCACCAGGCGATCCCGCGGCCAGTGCGGCGCGGCGCAGCACCCGGCGGCGGACGGCGGCGGGCAGTTCGGCCAGGCGGGCGGGGTCGAGGCCGTCGGGGTGGGTGACCTCCGTCTCCACCTGCGCGGCCCAGACGTCGAGGGCGTCGGCGTCGTCGCGGAAGAGACGGGCGGTGCGGGCCAGGGCCTCGACCACGCCGCCGCCGAGGTGCTTCTCCAGCACCGGCAGCACCTCGTGGCGGACGCGGGCGCGGGTGTAGGCGGGGTCGGTGTTGTGCGGGTCGTCCCAGACGGGCAGGTCGAGCACGTGACAGGCGGCGCGGGTGGTGGCCCGGTCCAGCTCCAGGAAGGGCCGCCGGTAGCGCCCCGCGGTGGCGGGCATCCCGCTCAGCGAGCGGGTGCCGCTGCCGCGGGCGAGCCCGAGCAGGACCGTCTCGGCCTGGTCGTCGCGGGTGTGGCCGAGGAACACGGCGCGGGCGCCGTGACGCTCGGCGGCGGCCTCCAGCGCGGCGTAGCGCGCGTCCCGGGCGGCGGCCTCCGGGCCGCCGTGTCCACGGGCGGCAGGAACGTTCACGCCGAGCGCGTCGACCGGGTCGAGGCCGAGCTCGCGCAGCCGGGTGGCGACCTCCACCGCGCGGGCGGTGGAACCGTTCTGCAGGCCGTGATCGACGGTGACGGCACCGGCGCGGATGCCCAGCTTGGCGGCCTCGAAGACGGTGGCGGCGGCCAGGGCCATCGAGTCGGCCCCGCCGGAACAGGCCACCAGCACGAGGGGCGCGGAGGGGGCCGGCCGCAGGCGCGGCCTGCGGTACTTCGCGTGCCGCGGGTCGACGTCGCCGACGGAGCGGATGAACTGCGGGGGGACGGCGGCGTCGTTTTGCGCAAACGTCGCCGGAACCTCGTCGGAGAACTCGGCGAGCGCCCGGCGCACCGCCAGGCGTATCGCCGCTACCGCGGGATGGGGGCCCATGACCGATCACTCCTCAGGGCGGGTGGACTGCCGCATCGTCTCATACTCAGAGTGACGGCCAGGTCGCACATCGTCGCAGAAGTCACGGGCGACACGCGGGTACTTCGTCGTCCCGCGGCAGCCGGTCCATCGGACGGGTGAATGTCGCGGCACCCTCCGCGTCAGCGGTGCATCCGGGCCACCCAGGCGGCCGGGTTGTGGATCTCCTCCTTGGTGGGGAGCGTGTTCGGGGACGTCCAGACCTTGTTGAGGCCCTCCATGCCGACGGAGTCCAGCACCGCGTTCACGAAGACGGCCCCGTCCTGGTACTGACGCAGCTTCGCGTCCATGCCGAGCAGGCGGCGCAGCAGCTGGTCCATCCGGCTCGCGCCCTTGGCCCGGCGCTGCTGGAACTTCTCCCTGATCTCCGCCACGGACGGCACCACCTGCGGGCCGACCCCGTCCATCACCACGTCGGCGTGGCCCTCGAGCAGCGACATCACCGCGGTGAGCCGGCCCAGGATCTCCCGCTGGGTCGGCGACTGGACGACCTCGACGATGTTCTCGGGGGAGGCCCCGCCGCCGGTCACGGCCTCGCGCAGGCGCTCGAAGAGGGTGGCCGGGTCGATCTCGGTCTCGGCGAGGAAGGCCTGGATCTCCCCCTCGATGTGGTCCCGCAGCCACGGCACGGCGGTGAACTGGGTCCGGTGGGTCTCCTCGTGCAGGCACACCCAGAGCCGGAAGTCGTGCGGGTCCACGTCCAGCTCCCGCTCGACGGAGACGATGTTCGGCGCGACGAGCAGCAGCCGTCCCGGCGGGGTGGCGGGCTTGCCCATCTCGGAGAGGTCGGCCGGGACCTCGGCCGGGGCGAAGGTCTCGTACTGGCCGAGCACCTTGGTGGAGAGGAAGGAGAGGACGAGACCGAGCTCGACCCCCGTCATCTTGCTGCCGACCGCGCTCATGGCGGCGCTACCCGGGACATTGGCCCGGCGGGAGGCCAGCTTGCTGGTGAGCGGGCTGATGACGGTGCGGAAGCCGGCCACGTTCGCCTTGATCCACCCCGGCCGGTCCACGACCAGCACCGGCGTGCCACCGGCGGGCGCGCCCATGCGCGTGTACTCGCGCACGTGGCCCTCGGCCTCCTTCGCGTGCTCGCGCAGCTCGGCGACGACGGCGCGGGCCTCGTCCCGCGTCACCTCCGGTCCCGGCCGCACGAAGCGGGTCGCCGTGGCGACCGCGAGGTCCCAGTCGATCATGTCCGTGCCATTGCCGTTGCCGCTGCTACCGCTGGCGCTCGTCATGCGCTCAACCGTACGTTGCACCATCCAGGGGCGCGAGGAACTGCGCGAGAAACCCACCCGGGGCGGACGGCCCCGCGCGTTCGGGATCGCAAGACCGTGGGAGGCGGGTCCCCCTGGCCGGAGGCCGGGGATTGCCGCGCGGTGCCCCGCGGCCCTGGATGGTGCGACGCCTGGCTAGTCGCACCCACAGGCAGCCAGCCTGGACGCCAGAACATCCAGAGCAGCGCGGGCCGCGTCCTGGTTGCCGCTGCCGTTGGACATGAAGGCGAAGGCGAGCAGCCGGCCGCTGCGGTCGACCACCAACCCCGCCAGCGTGTTGACCGTCTGAAGTGAGCCCGTCTTCGCGCGGACCACGCCGAGACCGGCCTCACTGCCCGTACCGCCGTAACGGTTGTCGAGGGTGCCGGTGAAACCGGCGATCGGCAGTCCGCTGAGGACGCTGCGCAGCTCCGGGTGGGCCGCGGAGGAGTCGAGGACCAGGAGCTGGGTGAGGACCGCCGCGGGCATCTCGTCCGCGCCGCTCAGGCCGCTGGAGTCGGCGAGGTGGGTCGCGCCGAGGTGGATGCCGAGCCTGGTGAGCTGCGCGGTGACCGCCGCCGCGCCGTCGGTGAAGGTGGCCGGCCTGCCCGCGGCGATGGCAACGGCGTGGCCGAGGGCCTCGGCGATGTCGTTGTCACTGTTGGTCAGCATCCGCTCGACGATGTCGCTCAGCGGGGCGCTCTGGATCTGTGCGACCGTCGCCGCGCCCGCCGGGGCGGTGCCCGTGGACGGGGAGGTGTCGACGTTCACGCCGTGCGCGGCGAGGTCCGCCGCGAAGACGATGGCGGCTTGCGCGGCCGGGTCGCTGTAGCGGGGGGCGTTCTCCGTCGAGGTCGGGTCGCGGCGGCCCTCGTCGACGGTCAGGGCCTGGACGAGGGCGATGTTGTCGTTGAGGCCTATCGGGTGAAGCGCGGGCGCGGAGAACAGCGACAGGTCGTAGTGCAGTGCGACGCGGTGCCCGCTCGTCGGCGCCGCCGTTCCGGTCGCCGCGGCCGCCGCTGTCTTGAGCGCGGTCGCGGTCGCCGCCGCGAGCGCGGAGAGGCTGTCCGGGCCGGTGGAGGCGGTGACGGTGGGGTCGCCGCCGCCGACCAGGGTGAGGCCGGTCGCGGCGTCCCCGACGACCTTGGTGGTGAAACGGTGGTCGGGGCCGAGCAGGCTCAGCGCCGCCGTCGCCGTGGCGATCTTGTTGGTGGAGGCCGGCTGCTGGTCCTGGTCCGCGCCGACGCCGTACAGGACGCGGCCGTCGCCGACGTCGACCACGGAGGCGGTGACCCGGCCGAGCGCGGTCGCGCCCATCGGGCCGATCAGCGCGCCGGAGAGGCCCGACGTGGTCGGCAGGGTCCCGGCGGCACCCGCCGGGGCGAGCACGTCGGCCGCGTTGTGCCAGGCCGGGCCCGCGGGCTTCGGCTCGGGCGGCTTGGCGTGGTGGCCGGTTCCGGCGACGGCGTTGCCGCGGGCCGCCAGCGCGGCGTCGCGCGTACGCTGGCCGCCCTGCCACGGGCCGGTCGCGGCGATCGACGCGACGGCGAGCACGAGCCCGCTGCCGGCGGCGACCCCGACGACCCAGCGGGTCGGCGCGTACGCGTAGGCACGGCCGGCCCGCCTGGCCGAGCGCAACGCGGACGCCCGCGCGGGCGCCGTCCGCTCGACACCGCGCCGCGCCACCTGCGTCGTCCACTGCCGCGCGGGCGCCGTCCGCTCGACGCCACGCCGCGCCACCTGCGTCGTCCACTGCCGCGCGGGCGCCGTCCGCTGCGCCGCCTGCCGTGCGGTCTGCGCCGCGTACCGTCTTGCCGCAGCGACCGCCCGGGTCCCCCGGTCCGCCCAGTTGCCCATCCGGCCCTTCCCCATTCCAGAGCACTCCACGCCGTAGGAGACACTATTGGCTGCAAGCACTGATATTGGAGGAGAGCTGTGGAGTTCGACGTCACGATCGAGATCCCGAAGGGTTCGCGGAACAAGTACGAGGTCGACCACGAGACTGGTCGCATCTACCTCGACCGCATGCTCTTCACCTCGACCCGCTACCCGGCCGACTACGGCTTCGTCGACGGCACGCTCGGCGAGGACGGCGACCCGCTGGACGCGCTCGTCATCCTGGAGGAGCCCACCTTCCCCGGCTGCGTCATCAAGTGCCGCGCCATCGGGATGTTCCACATGACCGACGAGGCGGGCGGCGACGACAAGCTGCTCTGCGTCCCGGCCTCGGACCCGCGCTGGGAGCACCTGCGCGACATCCACCACGTCTCGGAGTTCGACCGCCTCGAGATCCAGCACTTCTTCGAGGTCTACAAGGACCTCGAGCCCGGCAAGTCCGTCGAGGGCGCGCACTGGGTCGGTCGCCAGGAGGCCGAGGAGGAGATCACCAACTCCATCAAGCGTCTCGCCGACTCCGGCGAGACCCACCGAAGCCACTGACCAGCGGCAACAGGCACGACCGGCACCGCCGTCCCTCCGCACCGGACGGCGGCGGCACAGGAGCCCGGCGGACGTGAGTCCGCTGGGCTCCCGCGTTCTGGGACCGCGTTCTGGGACGTCTCGGTAGGCTCTCCTGATCATGGACGTGGTCACGGGAAACGAGATGGTCACCATTCCGCCGGGGCAGGTCACGCTGTCGGACCGGCGCACGCAGCGCAGCTGGTCGGTCGAGCTCGCTCCCTACCAGCTCGCGGCCTTCCCGGTCACCCAGGCGCTGTACGCGCAGATCACCGGTCAGAGGCCGAGCGCCGCCCACGGGGACCGACTGCCTGTCGAGAGCGTCTCCTGGTGGGACGCGGCGCGGTTCTGCAACGCCCTGTCGCTGCACGACGGCCTGCCGCCCGCCTACCGCCTCCATGCCGACGGCGAGGGCGGCGAGGGCGGCGAGGGCGGCGAGGGCGGCGAAGGCATCGAGTGGGACGCGTCTGCTGACGGGTACCGGCTGCCGACCGAGGCCGAGTGGGAGCACGCCTGCCGTGCCGGCACGACCGGGCCGCAGTACGCGCCGCTCGACACGATCGCCTGGTACCGCGGCAACTCGCAGGAGCGGATCCACGCCGTGGGCGGCAAGCGCCCCAATCCGTGGGGTCTTCACGACATGCTCGGCAACGTCTGGGACTGGTGCTGGGACGTCTACGACGCCGAGGTCTACGGCAGCTACCGGGTGCTCCGCGGCGGCGGTTGGTTCGATGAGCACTGGAGTTGCCGGGCCTCCGCGCGACGCCGCAGCCACCCGACCTTCCAGGTCGACGACGTGGGCTTCCGTGTCGCGCGCACGCTCGTCTGACGAACGGTTCGCGTTCTTCCGGGCGGGCGGTCAGGGCCGGCCGAGGGCGCGGTAGGTCCAGCCGGCGGCCCGCCAGGCGTCGGCGTCGAGAGCGTTGCGGCCGTCCACCACGCACGGCCGCGCGACGACGCGGGCGAGCTCGGCGGGGTCGACCGCGCGGAACTCGGCCCACTCGGTCAGATGGAGCACCAGGTCGGCGCCGGTCGCGGCGTCCACCGCGGAGGCGGCGAAGCCGAGGACGGGGTGGGCCTTGCGGGCGTTGTCGAGCGCCTGCGGGTCGTAGACGGTGACGTCGGCGCCCTCGCGGTGCAGCCGGGCCGCCACGTCGAGGGCCGGGGAGTCGCGGATGTCGTCGGAGTTCGGCTTGAACGCCGCGCCCCACACCGCGATCCGGCGTCCCGCGAGGCTGCCGCCGGCCAGCTCACGGGCGAGCCCCACGGTCCGGTCGCGGCGCCGGAGGTTGATCGCGTCGACCTCGCGCAGGAAGCCGAGCGCCGGACCGGCGCCGATCTCCTCGGCGCGCGCGGCGAAGGCGCGGATGTCCTTGGGCAGGCAGCCGCCGCCGAAGCCGAGACCGGCGGCGAGGAACCGGCCGCCGATGCGGGCGTCGTGGGCGAGCGCCTGCGAGAGCAGGGTGACGTCCGCGCCGGACGCCTCGCACACCTCGGCCATGGCGTTGATGAACGAGATCTTGGTCGCCAGGAAGGCGTTGGCGGCCGTCTTGACCAGCTCGGCGGTCGGGAAGTCGGTGCTGACCAGCGGGACGCCCGCGTCCAGCACCGGCGCGTAGACGCGACGCAGCAGCTCCTCGGCGGGCCCGCCGGTGTCGGCCAGGCCGAAGACGAGCCGGTCGGGACGGAGGGTGTCCTCGACGGCGAAGCCCTCGCGCAGGAACTCGGGGTTCCAGGCGAGGCGCGCCTGCGCGCCCACAGGCGCGAGCCCGGCGAGGCGACGGGCGAGTCGTGCGGCCGTGCCGACCGGGACGGTGGACTTGCCGACGACGAGGGTGGGCCGGTCCAGGTGGGGCGCGAGGGACTCGACGACGGCCTCGACGTAGCGCAGGTCCGCGGCCTGGGAGCCGGGCTGCTGCGGGGTGCCGACACAGGAGAAGTGGATCTCACCGAAGGCGGCGACCTCGGCATAGGAGGTGGTGAACCGGAGTCTGCCGGAGGCGACATGAGTGGTGATCAGTTCGTCCAGGCCGGGCTCGTAGAAGGGCAGCCGACCGGCCGCCAGCGCCGCGATCCGGTCCGGGTCGACATCCAGACCGAGCACCTCGTGGCCGAGTTCGGCCATGCAGGCGGCATGGGTGGCGCCCAGGTAGCCGGTGCCTATGACGGTGACCCTCATGCGCGTTCCTTCGAGTGACAGCGGGGTGGGCGCATCCTGCCAGGTCGTGAACAAAACGTGAAATGACCTTCACCAGACCTTGTCACACATGCATAACAACTCCTCATGGATGTCAGGTTCGGCACTATTTGATCCCGTTCATCCCCCACAGCTGATCGCTAGCATCGGTCGCCATCGGCGCTCGATCGAGCACTCTGCCGATCCTTCAGCGATCAGGTGATAGCACTTGCTGGCTTTCTTGTTGGAGTGCCGACAGTGGTGGCGGGTGGGGACGGTCTACCCCTTCGCCGTCTTCATGGCCTCGATATGGGTGCTCTGGGTGGTCCGCATCATCCTGGCCCGGCGGTACCGGCCATGGCTGCGGCCCTACGAGACGACGACCTCGGTCATCATCCCCGTGGTGGACGAGCCGGAGGACCTCTTCCGCGACGTGCTGGGCCGGATCAGCGCGCAACGGCCCACCGAGGTCATCGTGGTCATCAACGGCCCGCGCAATCCCAACCTGGAGCGGATCTGCGACGACCTCGGCGTCTTCTGGAGCTGGACCGAGATCCCCGGCAAGCGCAACGCGCTGAAGGTGGGCCTCGCGGCGTCCACCGGAGAGATCGCCGTGCTGGTCGACTCCGACACGGTGTGGACCGCGAACACGCTCTCCGAGCTGGTCAAGCCGTTCCGTGACCCCGAGGTCGGCGGCGTGACGACGCGTCAGCGCATCCTCGACCCAGGCCGCTCGGTGCTGACCCGCTGGGCCGACTGGCTGGAGAGCGTCCGCTGCCAGTACTCGATGCCCGCCATGAGCGCGCTGGGCACGGTGGGCTGCCTGCCCGGCCGCACCATCGCCTTCCGCAGCTCGATCCTGGCCGACTGCATGGACCGCTTCCTCACCGAGAAGTTCCTCGGCGTCTTCCTCGAGGTCAGCGACGACCGTACGCTCACCAACTACACGCTGATGGCCGGGTACAAGACGGTCTACCAGTCCACCTCGCTGGTCTACACCGACGCGCCGCTCCAGCTGAAGAAGCTGACGAAGCAGCAGTACCGCTGGGCCCGCGGCTCGCAGTACAACACCCTGCGCATGCTCGGCTGGATGCTCGTGCACGCCCGCATGCTCTGCCTGTTCTACGTGGCCGACATCGCCGTGCCGTTCGTGCTGCTGGGCACCTTCGGCGCCTGGATCGCCGCCTTCTTCCAGGGCTCGCGCCCCGGCCTGTACGACCAGCTGCCGCTGCCGCACACCCCCTGGCAGGCGGGCCTGGTCATCGTCGGCCTCGCGGCCGTGATGTCGTTGCTGTCGATCGCCATCCGGTTCGGTCGCCACTTCGCCTACCGGCCCAGGGACATGGTCTTCCTGCCGGTCTTCATGGTGATCAACACGCTGCTGCTGCTCCCGGTGCGGCTCTTCGGCTTCTTCCGCTGCGCGCACAACGCCGGCTGGGGCACCCGTGCCGACAGCTTCGCCGGCGAACGGTCCCGCAGCCCCCTGGTCGCCGTCCCCTACGTGATCGGAGCGCTGATGCTGGCGGGCTCGGTGATGATGAGTGTCTGAGCAGAACCTGACGCACCGCAGGGTGTGGGCGCCCTTCCGGCGCGGCAACGGCGTCCGGCTCCGGCTGTGGATGGTCGTCAACATCACCGCGCTGGCGGTGATCTGCTACCTGGTCTCCGTCGCGGTCACCCACTCGGCTGCCGCCGGGCAGCCCGGCGGCAGCTCGGACGCGGTGCCGGCCGGGCACAGCGCCAAGGCGGCCCACCCCGCCCCGGTGTCGGCCATCCCCACCAAAGAGCAGCTGCTCGACCCCGGCGGCCTGTACTACGGCGTGGCCACCCCGAGCGCCCCCTGGTCGGGCGCCGAGGTGAAGAAGGTGACCACCGAGAGCGGCGCCGCGCCGGACATGACCGAGTACTTCGTCAAGTGGACGCAGGACTTCGATCCGGCGGCCGTCGCGTCGGCCTACCGCCACGGCACCGTGCCGGTGCTGAGCTGGGAACCGTGGAAGGGACTGCCGGCCACGAAGCGCGGCAGGAAGGGCACCCCGTCGTTCGACACCGACCAGCCCGCCTACCGCCTCGCGCGCATCGCGGACGGCTCCTACGACGCCTACGTCACCCGCTTCGCCCGCGCGGTGGCCGCGAGCAGGATGCCGGTGGTGCTGCGCTTCGCCCACGAGATGAACGGCAACTGGTACCCGTGGTCGGAGCAGACCAACGGCAACCAGCGCGGCGACTACGTGAAGGCCTGGCGCCACGTGCACGACCTGTTCGCCCAGGCCGGCGCCGACAACGTGATCTGGCTCTGGAGCCCGAACATCGTCCGCGCGCTGCCGAACGTCAAGCTCGCGCCGCTCTACCCGGGGAACGCCTACGTCGACTGGGTCGGGCTGGTGGGCTACGGCTCCGAGACCAAGGCCCAGGCCACCTTCGGCGCCACGCTGACGCAGCTTCGCAAGGTCGCCCCGCACAAGCCGATCCTGATCAGCGAGACCGGTGCGCTGCCGGCCGTGAAGGCCCGGTGGATCGCCGACTTCCTGTCCTGGCTGCCGAAGAACAAGGACGTCATCGGCTTCATCTGGTTCGAGAAGGACCCCTCGTCGGGCGGCACCGGCAACTGGCGCTTCGACGCCGACCCGGCGAGCCTTCGGGCGTTCCGGGCCGGCATCAAGGCCGACGTGTCCCGCCTCGTCCCGCCCACGACGGCGTGGCCGCACGCGGGCGCGGGGCAGGGGACGCCCTGATGGCCGAGACCCACGCGTGGGACCACGAGCTGATGGACGAGGTCGTGGTCCGTCCCCCCTCACGGCGCCGCGGGCACACGGACGAGCCCGTGTGTGAGCCCCTGCCGACGGCCTACTGGCTCGCACCGGCGGTGCTCACGCTCACCCTCGGCCTGATCGGCGTCGGTCACCGGCAGCCCTGGGAGGACGAGTACGCCAGCTGGTGGGCGGCCACGCTCTCCTGGAGCGACCTGGGCCACCTGCTCGGCAACGTCGACATCGTGCTGGCGCCGTACTACGTCCTGCTGCACCTGTGGATCTCCGCGTTCGGCGACTCCGCGGCCGCGATGCGGATCCCCTCGGTACTGGCGATGGCGGGCGCCGCCGGACTGCTCGTCGCCCTCGGACGCCGGATGTTCGACAAGCGGGTCGGCCTCGCGGCCGGGCTGCTGTTCGCCGTGATCCCCATGGTGACCCGGTACGCGCAGGAGGTCCGCCCCTACGCCTTCGCCGTCCTGGCCGCCCTGGGCGCGACGCTGCTGCTGTACCGCGCGCTGGACCGCTCCTCCGTGGCCCGATGGGCCGGCTACGCGGCGCTGGTGACCTGCATGGGCGCCGTCCACCTGGTCACCCTGACGATCCTCGCCGCCCACCTGGCGCTCGTGCTCACCACGCACGGCGGGACGCGTCGCCTGCTGTCCTGGGCGGGCGCGGTCCTCGTCGGACTGCTGCCCGTGCTGCCGCTGCTGGTGCTCGGGCACGCGCAGAGCGACCAGATCGCCTGGATCAAGGGCGGGCAGGAGACACTGCCGGGCTACCCCTCCGACCTGTTCCACTCGGGGGTCGCCGCGTGGGCGGTCATGGGCCTGGGCCTGGTCGGCCTGCTGTTCGCCCGCCGCGGCGCGGGTGCCACCACGGTCGTGCTGCTGTGCTGGGCGGTGCTGCCGCCGGTGCTGCTCGCCGCCACGCAGAGCGTGCTGAACCTCTTCATCAGCCGGTACCTGCTGTTCACGCTGCCCGCGTGGGCGCTGCTGGCCGGGGCGGCGCTGTGCGCGCTGCTCGCCAGGCTGCCCGGCTTCCGCACGTCGGCGGCCGGGGCTTCGTCGGTGGCCTGGCGGGTACCGCTCGCGGCCGCCCTGGCCGCCGCGGCGCTCGCCCTCGGCACCCTCGGCGACGTGAGCGCCGTCCGCGCCAACCCCCTCCCCGGCGAGCCGGACTGGCAGGGGGCGACCGCCTGGATGCTGAAGCACGTCACCCCGGGCGACGGCATCGCCTTCAACGGCTACCGGGAGCCACGCCTCGCCCTCGCCTACCAGCTGCGCCACGACGCGACCCCGCCCCGGGACGTCTTCGCCGCGCAGAGCGCGCAGTCCAAGGGCTGGTTCGACCCGTCGAACTGCCAGGTCCCCGCGGTGTGCGCGGCGGGCGTCGGCCGCATCTGGCTCTTCTCCACGACCGCGCAGGGGCACAGCTTCGACCAGATGCCGGCCGCCGTCCGCGATCTGCTGGCGGGGCACTACCGGGTGAAGGAGGCTCAGGACTTCGCCCACGTGCGGGTCCTGTTGCTGATCGCCCGCTGAGCGGTCCTGTCACGACTCGGGTATGACAAATGTCCTGCCCGAGACGGGATCGATGATTCTGCCGGGCGACCCCCTGGGCGCGAGAGGCTCGACATCGTTCGAGCCGATCGCTCTCAGGGGGACCGTCACCATGGCACTCAGCCTCACCACCGCCCTTCCGTTCAAGCGCACGCCGCGGGAGCCGCTGCGGCAGGAGGAGATCCAGCCGCTCTCCCCCTGGTTCTTCGCCTTCGAGGGGCTGATGGGCGCGGCCTACGACGTGGCCAAGCTCCACCCGGACGCGTGGATGGTGCTGTCGGGCCTGGGCCTGGTCAACATGGTCGTCGGCTTCACCGTCCTGGGGAAGCGCCGCAAGCTGGTGCGGGCGATGCTGAAGAACGGCCGCAGCCGCAAGATCCTCTTCGGCCTGATCGCCCTGCGGGTGGGCGTCCACGGTCTGCTCGCCCTCCTGGGCACCCAGGTCGAGGGCACGGCGGGCCACCTGGCGATGGCGGCCGTGATGACCGCCACCACGGTCGGCCTGCTCTGGTACGACCAGCGCGTCACCTTCCGCGCACTGGGCCTGGCCCGGTAGGCGGGAGCCGTCGGTGCGGAGCACTCGATCCGCACCCGTCTCGACGCCGCGCCCGCCCCGGTACTCAGGGGCGGGCGTAGAAGTCCGGGGTGCCCATGATCCAGAGGGAGGCGGTCTTGACGACGTCGCCCGTGCGCGGAGCCTCGATGACCGTGTCGTCGCCGGTGTAGAGGGCCACGTGGTAGATGCCCTGCGGGCTGCCGTCGTGGGACCAGAAGACCAGGTCGCCCGGCTGGAGCTGGCGGTACGTCACCGGGTGGGACTGCGCGTACTGGTCCGCGGCGTAGTGCGGGAGCTGGACGCCCGCGCGCTGCCAGGCGCGCATGGTCAGGCCGGAGCAGTCGTAGTCCTGCGGGCCCGCGCCGCCCCAGACGTACGGGAGGCCGAGGGCCGCGCGGGCGAAGGAGAGGACGCCGCGGGTGTCGCCCGGCGTGGGCACGGGGGGCGCGGGCGGCTGCTGCTTGGCGAGCGCGGCCAGGCGGGCCGCCTCCGCGGCCAGCGCCTGGGCGTGGGCCTCCTCCAGTTGCAGGGCCACGCGCTGCGCCTCGGCAAGGCCCGTGAGCAGGGCGGTGTGCTGCGCGTCCAGCGCGGCGACCTGGGCCTGCTGCGCGGTGAGCTGCTGCTGCGCCGCCGTGCGGGCCGTGGTGACCTCCGCCGTCGCGGCCGCCGCCGCGACGTTCGCCCGCTGGGCCGCCGCGTCCGCGCGCGCGGCCTGGGCCGCGCTCGCCGCGGCCTGCCGGAGCGCGTCGCCCGCGTCCTGCGCCGCGCCCTCCTCCGCCTGGGCCGCGAGCGCGGCCGCGCGGGGGTTCCGCGCGGAGAGGAGGCCGGCGAATCCGGCCAGTTGCAGGGGACCCCCGGCCCGGTACTGCTGGGCGGCCAGCTCCCCCACGGCCTCCCGGGCCGCCGCCTCCGCCGCGTCCGCGTGCGCGGCGGCCGCGGCGGTCGCCGTGGCCTGCTCGGCGGCGCGCTGCTGCGCGAGCACGGCGCCGTTGTACGCCTCGACGGCGCTCTCGACGCGGACGTTCATCGCCTGTTCGGTCGCCCGCGCGGCAAGGAGCTGCGTCTCGACGGCGTCGACCTGCGCCTGCGCGGAGCGGGCTGCGCCCTGGGCGGCGTTCAACTGGCCGGCCGAGGGGCCGGGCAGGTTGTCCGCGAGCGCCTGCGGCGCGGCGAGAAGCGCGGCGAGCAGGACCGTCGCGGCGGCGAGGGAGGTGGTACGGCGGTTCACACTCTCCAGTCTGGCCGCCCGTCAGAAAGTCGCACCGCCAAGACGCCCACCTGAGTGACGGTGGGTCAGCTGCACTCCCCCAGGGGGCGGGGCGCGACAGGGTCAGCGATGCTCCCACAGGCGGTTGCACCCCCAGGGGCGCGAGGAACTGCGCGAGAAACCCACCCCGGGAAGATGGCCCTGCGCGCTCGGGATCCGACCGTCGTGGGTGGCTTGTCGCGCAGTCCTCGCGCCCCTGGGGGTGCAACCACAGCTCTCGCCTACAGGTGACCCTTCGAGCGCCCCGCCGCGACCGCGCGTCTGCGCTTCGCGGCCGCGCGGCGGCGGGCGGACTCCGCGGTGCCGGTCGCGGGCTTGGGCCCGCGTTTCGCGGCGAGGCGGTTGAGGTGGGCGAGCTTCTGGACGCGGGCCTGGTCCAGGGGGGCGTACGCCGCGTGCTCCAGGCGGGCTGCCACCCGGTGGGCCCAGCGTTCGGCGAAGAGGTGGGCACGGGAGGGCGTCTGGCCCGGTTGCGTGGGCTTGCCGGCGATGAGGTCGAAGAACCACGTGCGGGCCACGTCGTAACGGCGGTGCCAGCGGGCCTCCCGGCGCCTCGCGCGAGCGAACTTGCGGGGGCGGCGGGTGTAGCGCCACCGCGCCCAGGGGCTGCGCGGGCGCGCCAGCCGGACCGCCGCGATCCAGGACAGACCCGGCACCATGATGCCGAGCATCCCGCTCCAGAACTTGCCCTTGAGCAGCGCCACCACCGTGAAGCACGCGTTCACCGAGATGACCCCGATCGCGCCCCAGCGGATCGGCGTGCCCGGGGTGACGCCCAGCGGCAGGTACCCGACCAGCAGCAGCCCCGCGAAGAGAATGCCGATGATCACCGCGTCGACGGACTTGCGGCCCTGCTCGCTCCAGTAGACGTCCTCCAGGTGCAGCAGCAGCGCGAACTCGTCCAGGACCAGCCCGCAGCCCATGCCGAACAGCAGCCCGGCCGCGTCGATCCACGGATGGGTACCGTCCGTGGCGAACACGGTGAACCCCGCGACCAGCAGGAAGAAGACGCCGAAGACCACGTGGTGGATGTGCAGCCCGCCGGGCGTGACGTTGCCGGGCCACCACCGCACACCCCGCCGGATCATCCGCACGCTGAAGCGGATGAACAGGAACGAGGCGATGAACCCGACCAGCAGCAGGAAGAGCGGCTGCTTGCCCGGGTCCTGGATGTGGTGGACGTAGTAGCTCCACCCGTGACCGCGCATCACCGCGAAGCCCATCTCAGAAGCCTCTGGTCCGCTTGGCCGCGCCGCGGACCGGCTTCGGGCCCTCGCCCTGCGGGACCTTCAGGAAGAGCCGGGCCAGCTCGCCGCCGAGGTTGACGCCGACGGCCAGGGCCAGCGCCAGCGCCGCCGCGCGGATGACCGAGAGCAGGCCGGGGATCGGCTCGTTCTGGGTGAAGGAGAGCAGGCCGATGTAGATCACCGAGCCCGGCAGCAGCGGGCCGAGCGCGGCGGTGACGTACGGGAGGGAGGAGGCGTAGCGGTAGCGGGACGCCATCTGGCCGAAGAGGCCGACCAGGGTGGCCGCCACCGCCGTGGCGACGATCGCGGAGATGCCCGCCTCCCGCAGCACGCCGAAGCTGGTCCAGCCGACGCCACCCAGCACGGTGACGACCGGCAGGACCCGGCGCGAGGTCTGGAGCAGCACGGCGAAGCAGAGCGTCAGCGCCATCGCCGCGGGGAGCTGGACCAGCGGGGCGTCCTTCTGCGCGAAGGTCTGCTCGGGGTGCAGGCTGGCGCCGAAGTTCACGCCGATGTAGAGCACCAGCGTGACGCCGAGCACGATGCCGACGACGAGGTAGAGGACTTCGAGCAGCCGGGCCGCCGCGGTGATGTAGAAGCCGGTCAGCCCGTCGGCGACGGCGGCGACGAGCGCGCGTCCCGGCAGCAGCGCGTACAGGCCACCGGTGATGACGACGGAGCCGCGCAGACCGGAGCCGATCAGGGTGAGGCCGACGCCGAGCGCCGCCGCCGGGGTGGCGGCGACGACGAACTGGTAGAACTCCGGCAGGCCGCGGGTGGAGATCAGCCAGGCGAGCCGGTCGCCGATGACGGAGGCGACGAACGCGCACAGCAGCACCAGCCACGCCTGCCCGTCGACCTTGCCGCCGACCAGCAGCGTCGCGGCGCCCGCGAGGGCGCCGGTGGCCAGCGAGAGGAGCCAGGTCGGGTAGGGGTGCCGGTTGCGGCGGATCTCGGCGAGGCGGCCGTAGGCCTCCTCGACGCCGACCTTCTCCGACGTTATGTCGGCCACCAGCCGGTAGACGGAGGCCAGCCGGGTGTAGTCGGAACCGCGCCGGCGCACCACGCGGGCGGAGGTGACCGGCGGCTCGACCAGCGAGGGCTGGTAGGTGATGGAGATCAGCGTGAAGGTGACCTGCGGTTCGCAGCGGTCCAGGCCGAGCGCGTGCGAGACGCCGAGCATGGCCGCCTCGACGTCCTCGGCGGCCTCGCCGCTGGCGAGCAGCAGCTCGCCGATGCGCAGCGTCAGGTCGAGCACGCGGGCGATCTTGGGCGGGCTGACCTCGGCCGCGCGCTCCTCGGTCTCGGTGCGCTCGAAGGCGGGCCGCTCGGACATCGGGGTGCGCAGCAGCGTCCGCATCCGGTCCGGCCACGGCGCCTCGCCCGGCGCGCCGCGGCGCAGGTCGCGGCGGAGCGCCTCGACGGGAATGCCGGTGGTCGGGGTGTAGCCGAAGCGCGCCCAGCTCTCGTCGTCGAAGTCCGCGTCCTCCTCCTGCGCCTCCAGGGAGGCGGGCGTGGTGCCGACCGGACCGGAGGGACCGAGCAGCCCGGGAGTGACCGTCCGCTCCTCCTCGGCCCGCTCGTCGGGATCCTGCTCCGGCACTCCTGGCCGCACGCCCTCGGGCACTACCGCTCCCCTCGTACTTCTGGCTCTTACCTTGCCTGATCACGAGGGGAGACGCACACTCCGTGCCGTCAGGTCGGCTCGGGGCGGCTTTCAGGCGGTGAGCAGACCGCGGCCGAGCCAGTCCTTGTCGTCCTTCACGCCCGGCAGGGCGAAGAAGTAGCCGCCGCCGGTCGGGGAGATGTAGTCGACCAGCGGCTCGTCGATCAGCCGCGTCTGGGTGGCCTCGAACTGGCGGATCACGTCCTGCTGGTAGCAGCAGAAGGCGAGGCCCATGTCGAGGTTGCCCACGTTGTCGACGCCGCGGTCGTAGTTGAAGCCGCGCCGCAGGATGCGGGAGTCGTCGGTCTTGGCGGTGCGCGGGTTGGCCAGGCGGATGTGGGCGTCCAGCGGGATCGCGTTGCCCTGCGGATCCTTGGCGTAGTCGGGGATGTCGGTCTCGCCCACGCCGTCCAGCGGGGCGCCGGTGTCCTTGCGGCGGCCGAACATCTTCTCCTGCTCGGTCAGCGAGACCCGGTCCCAGAACTCGACCAGCATCCGGATGATCCGGATCACCTGGTAGCTGCCGCCGACCGCCCAGGCGGGCTCGCCGGAGCCCGGCTGCACCCACACCAGGTGGTCCATCTCGCGGCCGGAGGCCACGTCCGGGTTGGCGATGCCGTCCTTGAAGCCGAGCAGGTTGCGCTGCGCGCCGGTGGGGCGCGGCGCCGACTGGAAGCCGTCGATGCGCCACTTGACCTGCATCAGACCGCGGGTGTGCTTGGCGATGTCGCGCATCGCGTGCAGCACGGTGTCCTGGCGCGAGGCGCAGATCTGCAGGCTGAGGTCGCCGTGGCACTCGGCCGGGTTCAGGTTGTCGTTGGGGAAGGTCCGCATCGGCGTCAGCTTGGCCGGGCGCTGCTTGGCCAGGCCGTAGCGGGCGTCGAAGAGCGAGGCGCCGACGCCGACGGTGACGGTGAGGTCGTCGGCGGGGACCTCCGGGCCGAGGATGCCGTTGTCGGACGGCGGCGCGCCCACGCCCAGGTCCGGCGGGGTACCGCCGGAGGTCAGGAAGCGGATGCGGTCGGTGAGGGTGCGGAGGAGCTGCTCCAGCCCGGCCTTGTCCTGGGCGATGACGGTCAGCGACAGGAAAGCGGCGAAGGCCGGTGCGGCGGTGGTGATGCCGGCCTGGTGCGCGCCCTGGAACGTGACGGTGCCGGTGCTGAATCCGTCGGAGGAGTCGGCGGCGGCCGGGGTGGCGGCGGCTCCGGTCAGCGTCAGCGCGCCGCCCGCGATCGCGGCACCGACCGCGCCCGCTCCGAGGGCGGTCTTGACGAAGCTCCGGCGGGAGGCGCCCGAGTGGTCCGAGGCCGTGTAGCCGAACGGGCAGGAGCCGGTCACAGTCTGGTGGTCGGTCATGTCGCTCATCAGGCGGACTTCCGGATCTCGAGCAGGTCGGGAATGGGCGAGAGGTCTTCGAGCAGCTGGCCGAGGGAGCCGTTGAGCTGGGCGCGCAGCGTCGGGTCGAGCTGCTGCACCGGCGTCCAGGTGCCGTTCGGCTGCTGGGCCTGCGTCAGCAGGCCCGAGAAGCGGGTCAGATCGGCGTCGACGGTGCCGAGCAGCTGCGGGCTGCGCTTGGCGATCAGCGGGCGGAGCAGCGTGAGCAGCTCCTGCGTCCCGGCCACGTTGGCCTGCGCGGTCGCCAGGTTGGTGCCGCTGCCCTCGTCGGTGTCGGCGGTGAGCTCGAACTGGAGGGTGTTCTCCAGGATCTCGTGGGTGCGCAGCGGCAGGTCGGTGGGATCGAAGTCCTGGCTCGGGAAGGCCTTGCGCAGCCCGGTGACGTCCGTGGCGAGCTGGTCGGCGATCGGCGCGAGCGTCGCCGCCGACTGACCGTGCCACAGGCCGTACTCGATGCGGTGGAAGCCGTGGAAGTCCGGGTCGTTCACACCCTGGGGCAGGCCGTCGGCGCGTCCGTTGATCCGCTTGTCGAAGTCCTGGAAGGTGCCGTAGGCGGCGCCGAGCGAGGAGTACTGCACGTGGGCGGTCAGCCAGTCCGCCTTGGCGGCGTTCAGGTCACCGGTGTGCAGGTCGGCGGCGAGCTTGGCGGTCTGCGTCTGCAGCGTGGCGAGGCCCGCGTCGACGTAGCTCTTGTACTGGGCCAGCGGCCCGGAAAGGTCCTGCTCGGAGACGGGCAGCACGGCGGAGACGGTGCCGCCGCCGGTGACGCTGACGGCCGCGGAGGTGACGGCCTTTCCGCCGGTCGGCACGCAGCGCCAGGCGTACTGGCCCGAACCGATGGTGGCGACCAGCGCCCGGGTGGTCCCCGGGGCCAGGCCCTCGATCTCGCCGTAGACGGCGTTGGTGGCCGGGTTGACCAGGTAGACCTCGGAGGTCTGCGGGCCGGTGTTGTGCATCTGGAAGGTCTGCTGACCCGGCTGCGGGGCGGTGAAGCCCTTGCCGCACTCGGTCGGCGAGACGGAGACGGTCGCGGCGGCGGCCTGCTTGCCGTCGGAGGAGACGATGACGGCTCCGGCGACGACCGCCGGTACGGCGACGACAGCAACGGGGGCCAGCCAGCGCCGGTTGCGCGGCGCGGGGGCCTCGGCGGGCGCCTCCTCCGTGGCCTCCTCCGTCGCCGCCTCCACGACGGGGGCGGGCTTCGGGGCGACGGGCCGGGGGTTCGGGGCGCGCAGACCGCGGACGAAGAGCGTCATGACGACGCCGAGGTAGAGCACGTAGGCGGCGACCTGGAGCCAGGTCATCTGCGTGGTGAGGTTGAAGACGCCCTGGACCAGCGTCGCGTACCAGGAGTTCTGGTCGATGCTGCCGCTCAGGTCCACGGCGTAGGCGGTGGCGCCGGGAAGGAGGCCGCCCTCCTGAAGGTCGCGCAGGCCGTAGGCGAGGACGCCCGCGGCGATGACGATCAGGCCGGCACCGGTCCAGGTGAAGAACTTCGTCAGGTTGATCTTCAGCACGCGCCGGTACAGGCCCCAGCACAGCCCCGACGCCAGCACGAGTCCGATCGCGGCGCCGATCAGCGGGCCGGTGGACTCGCCGGCCGTCTGCGCGGTGGTCCAGATGAAGAGCGCGGTCTCCAGCCCCTCGCGGCCGACGGCCAGGAAGCTGGTGACGATCAGCATCCCCGAGCCCATGGCCAGGGCTGCCGTCACCTTCTCCTTGATCTCGCCGGAGAGGTTGCGGGCGTTGCGGCGCATCCAGAACACCATCGCCGTGACGAAGGCCACCGCGATGACGCTGAGACAGCCGCCGAACGCCTCCTGCGCCTTGGCCGAGAGATTCGCCGAGGTGAAGGTCAGCACGGCGCCGAAGCTGAAGGAGAGGCCGACGGCGGCCAGGACGCCCGTCCAGACCTGGGGCAGCCGGCCCTTCTCGTCCCCGCGGACGAGGGTCGCGACCAGGATGGACACGACCAGGCCGGCCTCCAGCCCTTCCCGTAGCCCGATCAGAAAGCTAGGGAACGCGTCGTTCCACATCCATGGCCCCTCTCCCGGGGCCATTCGCCCGGACGCACACGTACGGCAGCAGCAACAGCCGACCACCCCTCGGTGGTTAGCTTAGGCATACCTTACTAGCGTCATCAAGAGGGCCTCGCACGGGCCCCCTCCGACCGGCGGGAGCGGCCTCAGCGCACGTGCACCGTGACCACCGGGGAGGTGCGGTCGACGACGAGACGTCCGTGGCCGTTGCGGGCGACGAGCTGCGCGCGGAAGGCCAGCGTCCCGGCCTCGCGGGCGCGGACGTCGGCGCGGACCGTCCCCTCCCGGCCGCAGGTGACGACGCGCCAGGCGCCGCCCACGTGCTCCTCGACACAGAGGCGGACGGGAGACCCCCCGAAGTCGTCGGAGGCGCCGGAGGCGGTCAGCACGACCCGCTCCCCCGCCGCCACACTGCGGACACTGCTGTGGAGCCCGATCGACGACTTGGCGAAGGCCGGCGCGGCGGCCGAGACCGCGAGACCGGTGGCCGCCAGGGCGGAGGCGGCGATGAGCGCGGAGACGCGGCGTGCGGACATGACGATCCTCGATCCGTCACAGACTGATGATGCTCCTGGCGCGTCTGCTTCGGGACGCGCCGGGCGTGCCGAGAGTGACAGATCCGAGGGGGCCGGTACAACCGGCCGAAGGTCGGTAGTCAGGCGTTCGACCGGGGGTCGCCGGGGGGGTCGGACGACGGTCGGGAGACGGCCAGGAGACGGCCTGGAGATGGCCAGGGGGCCGGCGGTCAGGCGGCCACGGGGCGAAAGAGCGGGCGCAGCGATCCGTCGTGGGTCTCGGCGACCTCCAGTTGCACGGGGGCGCCCCGCCAGATCCGGTGGGCGGCCGTGGGCGCGAGCCGCGCCTGCATCCGGAAGCCCTCGTCGAGCTCGACCACGGCGGCGCACTCCTGCCAGTCGGCGGGGGCGGCGGTGCGCGGCAGAGCGTGGATACGGCCGTGCCCGCTGCTGCGCTCCCACACGAAGTCGGTCCCGCCGCAGGTCGCACAGAGCAGACTGACCTGGGAGAACCGCGTGGCACACCACTGGCACCGCTGGTAGCGCAGCTCGCCGTGGGCCAGCCCGTCGCGGTAGACCTCGGCCGGATCGGTGGTCGTGACGCCCGCCATCAGTTGCCTCCTCCAACCTTCACGAACGATCGTTAAGCTAGAGGCGAATGGCGCTGCTGTCCAGTGGGCCGGCGGAGCGCGATCCGGGTAGAATCCCCGAACGATCGCTCAGTGATGCAGTGAGGACAGGCTCGATGCGCCCTGCCGGACAGAACGCTCTGCTCGAAGCCGCACGGCAGGAGTTCTCCGAGCGGGGCTTCGGCAGCGCCTCGATCCGGAACATCGCCGCGCGGGCGGGGATGAGCCTCTCCGCGATGTACCACTACTACTCGGGCAAGCAGGAGCTGCTGCACGCGCTCCTGGACGAGGGCATGGACCGGTACTTCGCCTCGGTCGACGCGGAGCTCGAGGCCGTCGGCGGCCAGAGCGCCGACCCCGCCGCCCGCCTCGGCGCGGTGGTCTCCGCGACCACGCGGTTCCGCGCGGAGCACGCGGCGCGCAGCAACATCCTGCTGCTGGAGGAGCGCAGCCTGGAACCGGAGCGGCTGGAGGACTACAGCCGCCGCCAGGCCGAGGCCACGAACCTGTTCCGCGACCCGATAGAGGCCGGCATCGCCTCCGGCGAGTTCCACACGCACTACCCCGACGAGGCGCGCCGCGCGGTCATCGCGATGTGCAACGCCGTCGCCCAGTGGTACCGGCCCGACGGCCCGCTCACGCTCGACGCGCTGGTCGACCGGCACGTCGAGCTGGCGCTCACCCTCATGGAGTACCGGCCGCGCCGCAGCGTCGCCGCGCGCGGCCGGTAGTCGCCCGCTACGGGCTCAGGCCTCGTCGGCCTGCTGCTGCGCCTGCTGCTCGGCCACCTTGGCACGGACCTCGTCCATGTCCACGGCGCGCGACTGGCTGATCACCTCGGCGAGGGCGGGCGCGGGGAGCGCGCCGGGCTGCGCGAAGATCACCGTGCGGTCGCGGATCACCATCAGCGTGGGGATCGACCGGATGTCGAACGCGGCGGCCAGCTCCTGCTGCGCCTCGGTGTCGACCTTGGCGAAGACCACGTCCGGGTTCTCCTCGGCGGCCTTGTCGTAGACGGGCGCGAACTGCCGGCACGGACCGCACCAGGACGCCCAGAAGTCGATCAGAACGAAGTCGTTCTGCTCGACGATTTCGTTGAAGTTGTCCTTGGTCAGCTCAACGGTGGCCATGCCCTGCTCCCTGCTTTCCGGCCGCTTCCCGGCCTGTCCTCAGAACGGAGACGACCCTCACGCTATTCCGGCGAGCCAGTTGCAGCACGCTAGGGGCGCGGGGAACTGCGCGACAAGCCACTGATGAGCAGATGGTCCTCATCGAGCAGGGCCATCCGCACAGGGTGGTTTCTCGCGCAGTTCCCCGCGCCCCTGGAGGCTGCGCCTCCTGGGGTAGTGCGACTAGTCGTCCTCGTTGAGGGTCTCCGGGAGGCCCTTGGCGTCGGTACCGAGGGTGCGGTAGACCGCCGCGAGGAGTTCGTCCACGCGGGCCGGGCTCACCGAGAGGGACTCCGCCACCTCGTGACGGTCGCGGCCCGCGGCCGTCAGCTGCGCGGCGCGCAGCTGCAGCGCGGTGAGGTCTCGGGAGGGCTGCGGACGCAGCCGGTGGGGGCTGACGCCGGCGGCCTTCAGCTCGCGGCGGGCGCGTTCCGCGAGGCCCAGCGCGCCCGAGTCGCGGGCGATGTCCAGGCCCTGCTCCAGGGCCGCCACCGCGTCGCGCAGGCGGCCCTCGCGGCGCAGCGCCGCGCCGTAGTCGACCAGGGCCGAGGCGTGCTCGTAGGCGGCAGGCGACTGCCCGAGCGCCTTGACCGCGCCCTTGAGGAGCTCCAGCTCCTTCTCGGGCTCGGCGACCTGCGCCCACGCGTGCAGGGCGACGCCCTCCGCGGAGTTCGTCCCGGCGCGCAGGGCGCGCGCGCGTACGCGTCGCGGGCGAGCTTGCGGGCCCGTTCCGGGTCGGTGCCGGCCAGCGCCAGGGCGAGCGTGCTGAGCCACGGCGCCCAGACGGGGTGCTCCCAACCGCGCTCGTCGAGCTCGTGGCCGTGCCGCTCCAGCTCGGCCACCGCCTCCTCGGTGCGGCCCTGCGCCAGCAGCAGGCGGGCGACGAGGGTGGGCGCGTCCGGCATGACCGCCGCCGTCGGGTACTGGCCGGGGCGGATGCCGTGGTCCTCGGCGAGCTTGACCGCCTCGTCGATCTCGCCCTTGGCGAGCAGGACGTCGCAGAGCGTGGCGACCACGTCCCACAGCAGCGGGTTGCCGGGGCCGAGCCGCTCGGCCTTGCGCAGCAGTGTCGGGCGCAGCGCCTTCTCCGCGTCGACGAGCTTGCCCTGGCGGAACATCACCAGGGCCTGGAAGAAGTTGGCGAAGCCCAGATGGCCGCCGGACCAGCCCATCATCTCGAACTCGTAGGCCGCGTCCATGAAGAGGCTCCGGGCGCGGTCGAGACGGTCGTTGTAGATGTAGGTGAAGCCGAGCATGACCGGGATCTCGAAGCCGAGCACGGTGTTGGTCCAGCCGAGCCCGTCGACCGGGCGGCCGGCCTCGGTGTTGACGTCGGCCAGGGCCAGGGCGTCGGTGGAGCTCTCGCCGCGCAGGGTGAGGTCCCACGCCAGCAGGACCTGGACGGAGCGGGCCTCCGGGTCGCGGCGGCCGCGCTGCTGCTGGACCAGCTCGGCGAGCTGCCGGGAGGTCTCCCGGCCGTCCGGGTCGTTGCGGCGCAGCAGGCGCCACATGAAGGACGCCGCCTGGAGGCGGGTCCGCGCGGGGCCCTCGGGCATCCGGGCCACCTCGTCGCGGGTCAGCTCGACCGCCTCGGTGACGCGGTTGCTGTGGGTGAGCGCCTGACCGAGCCGGAGCACGGCCTGCAGCCGCCGCTCCGGCTCCAGGCCGGGGATCTCGTCGAGGGCCAGCCTGAGCTGGCGGACGGTGAGCTCCGGGTCGCGCAGCATCACGGCGCAGCCCAGCTCGTAACGGACGTCCGCCACGTCCTCCTCGGCCGGGGGCTCGCGCAGCGCGCGTTCCAGGCAGCGCTTGGCCGCGTCGGGGGCGCCCATGGCGAGGTGCTCGTGGGCGGCCTGCCGCAACTGCTGGACCACGACGGGGTTGTCGTCGGGGTAGAGCTCGATCAGGTGCCGGGAGGCGGCGGCCATGCCGCCCTTGCCGGAGGCGATCACCTCGTCCGCGGCCTTGCTGTGGATGCTGGTCCGCATCGCCGGGAAGGTGATCGACTGGTACACGGCGCTGGCGACCGTCGGGTGCGCGAAGGCGAACTCGTGGCCGGTGCGGCCGAGGATCTGGTCGCCGACGAGCTTGTCGACGGCGGTCTGCGCCTGGTTGAACGGCAGCCCCGCCACCCGGGAGATCAGCTCCACGTCGAAGGAGCTGTCCAGGACGGCGGCGGCGAACGCGGTGCGCTGCACGTCGGTGCCGAGCCGCTCCAGGCGGCGGCCGATGTCGCGGGCACCGCTGAGCGCGGCGAGCGCGCGCAGTTGGTCCTGGTTCTCCTCGACCGGGTCGACCTTCTGCTCGACGAGGCGGTCGATGAGGCTGGTGACGAAGAACGGGTTGCCGTTGGTGATCGACCAGCAGGTGCGGCAGAAGACGTCGTCCGCGTCCTCGCCCAGGCGGCCGCGGACCATCGCCTCGACCGCGTTCGGGGAGAGCTTCTGCAAGTCGACGGTGTGACCGCGGGTGCCGAGGTCGCCGACCTGGCGCAGCAGCACGTCCTCCAGGGCGGGGTCGAGCTCGTCGCCGCGATAGGCGAGGGCGACCAGCATCTGCAAGTGCTGAATCTGGCCGATGTAGCCCGCGAGCCACTGCACCGACTCCGGGTCGGCCCAGTGGAGGTCGTCGACCACGACGAGCAGCGGGCCCTGACGCACCGCCAGCTGGGTCATCACCCAGCTCAGCGCCTCCTGGACACCGGCCGGGTCGGCCGGGTTGCCGGACTGGGCGGGAGTGAGACCGAGGGCGGGCGCCGCGATGTCGTACCAGCCGCCGAACATCGCCCGGCGGTCGTCCTCCTGCATCTGGGCCAGCTTGGGCTGCAGCAGGCTTCGGGCGACGTGGAACGGCGCGCCCTGCAACTGCTCGGTGGCACGGGCGGAGAGCAGGATCTGCGCGTCGCGTTCGGCGCTGGCGGCGTTGCGCAGGCGGTTGAGCAGACTGGTCTTGCCGAAGCCCGCCGCGCCCCGGTAGAGCAGCAGTCCGCCCGGACTGTTGTCGCCCACCGCGGCATCCGCCCGCAGCCGGTCGAGGGCCCTTGCGCCCAGACCGATCAGTTCCTCGCGCTCGTAGAGCTGGTGACGCTCGTCCACGGCTCGCTCCGCTCCTGCCCGTTCTCTGATCCCGCCCCGCCGGTCGCGCCCTCACGAGGGCGCTCCCACTTCGAGGTTAGTCAGCGCGGGGACGCGGCGCCGGTGGAACGGAGGATCCCTTTGTATTGCCCATGACGGATCGCTTTGGCCAACTCTGGTTGATAATTGAGCATATGACCGACCACTATCTAAACAGGATTGATCGGTTCGGCTAGCGTCGTAATCGGTTCGTTCGGGGGGACCACCGAGCCACCGCACCAGGGCAGAGGAGGACGAGCTGATGCACGAGCTCATGCACGGGCCCACGCACACAGACGACGTCATACGCATCCCGGGACCGGTCCGCAGCAACCCGCTGCTGGACACCGCTGCCCGGCACAACCTCCAGTGGCTGCGCGCGCACGGCATGTTGCGCGAGGAACGCGCCCGCCACCTCTACGACCGCTGGTCGATCCCCACCCTCGCGGCGACCAGCTTCCCCGACGCGGACCTCGCCGACCTGTGCCTCGCGGTCGACCAGTGCGCGTTCTACTTCCTCTTCGACGACCAGTTCGACGGCGCGCGTGGTGTGCGGCCGGCCGAGGTCACCCGCATCTGCGAACCTCTGCTCACCACCCTGCACACCGGTCGCGCGCCGGAGGACCCCTCCCCCGTGGAGTCCGCCTTCGCCGACCTGTGGCGGCGCGGCAGCCAGGGCATGTCCGCCCGCTGGCGGGCCCGGGCGGCCCACCACTGGGAGGGCTACTTCATGGCCCACCCCAGCGAGGCTCTGGGCCGCGCGGGCGGCGGCACCTCCCCCGACCGCAGCGCCTACCTGGTGCTGCGCCGCGGTGCGTCCGGCGTCGACACCGTCCTGGACCTGGCCGAACGCATCCTCGGCGAGGTGCCGGCGGCCGCCTTCCACAACCCGCAGCTGACCCTGATGCGCTCGCTCGCCGGGGACGCCCCCGCGGTCAACAACGACGTCTACTCCTACGCCAAGGAGGCTCCGCGCGGGGACGTCTACAACCTCGCGGTCATCGCCCAGCGCGAGCAGGGCCTGTCCCGCGAGGCGGCGTTCGCACAGGTGCGCGGCGAGGCGCAGGCCATGGTGGACGAGTTCTTCCGCCTGGCCGGGCTGATCCCGGGGATCTGCGTCTCCCTCGGCCTCGGCCGCGACGAGGGCGCGGCGGTCCTGCGCTACGTCGACGGCATGGGCGACTGGATGCGCGGCTACTTCTCCTGGGAGGCGAGCACCCTCCGCTACCGCCCCGAAGGGGCGCTCCCGGTGGACCAGCCGAACTACGTCGAAGAGCTCCTTTAGGGCGCAGGCTCCGTTGCACTCCCCAGGGACGCGGGGCTCTGGAGAGTGCGGCTTCCCTGAGTGCTAGCGTGCGCGCATGCACGCATCGCGCCAGTCGGCGTTATCAGTTGACGCTCCGTCCGACACCGCAGAGCCTGCCGGAGTGCGGCCCCTGCCACCCGTGTTCCCACCGGTCATGCCGCCCCGCCAACCGGGTGCCGGGGTGCCCGCGGCACTGAGGCGGCTGCTGCGGGCTACCTCTCGCGGCTGAGGGGTGGGTGGTACCGCGGTACCACCCACCGTCGGGGAACGGTCCCCGCGTGCCGGGTCCGGCGAAGGACACCGCCCCTAGCGTGTCGTGTGTGATCGAACTCCAGCATCTGGTCAAGCGGTACGGCGACAAGACCGCCGTCGACGACCTGCACTTCACCGTCAAGCCCGGCGTGGTGACCGGCTTCCTCGGCCCCAACGGGGCCGGCAAGTCCACCACCATGCGCATGATCGTCGGCCTGGACGCGCCCACCAGCGGCAGCGTCACCGTGAACGGCAAGCACTACGCCCAGCACGCCTCGCCCCTCCAGGAGGTCGGCGCGCTGCTGGAGGCCCGTTCCATCCACCCCGGGCGCTCCGCCTACAACCACCTGCTCGCGCTCGCGCTGACCCACGGCATCCCGCGCCGCCGGGTCGACGAGGTCATCGAGCTGACCGGTCTGGGCAAGGTGGCCAAGAAGCGCGCCGGAGCGTTCTCGCTCGGCATGGGCCAGCGTCTCGGCATCGCGGCCGCGCTCCTCGGCGACCCGCAGACGATCATGCTGGACGAGCCGGTCAACGGCCTCGACCCGGAGGGCGTGCTGTGGATCCGCACGCTCCTGACCGATCTCGCCGCCCAGGGCCGCACCGTCTTCGTCTCCTCGCACCTGATGAGCGAGATGGCGCTGACCGCGACCAACCTGGTCATCATCGGCCGCGGTCGCCTGCTCGCCGACACCACCGTCGCGGACTTCATCGAGCAGGCCGGCGGCGACAGCGTCAAGGTCGTCTCCTCCGACGCCTCGCGCCTGCGCGAGCTGCTGCTCGGCCCGGACGTCACCGTCACCGGCGAGGCCGGGTCCGAGACGCTCGCCGTCTCCGGCCGAAGCGCCCGCGCGATCGGCCAGACGGCCGCCGACGCCGGCATCGCCGTCTTCGAACTGACCCCGCAGGCGGTCTCCCTGGAGGAGGCGTTCATGACGCTGACCGGGGACACCGTCGAGTACCGCAGCAACGCCGGCACCGCGACGGACAGCGCCGCGTCGGAAGGGAGCGTGGCCGCATGAGCGCCACTCTGACCGCGACCCCCGGGAGCGTCGCCGCCCCCGCGCCGAAGGCCGCCTACAAGGTGGGCTTCGGGCGCGTGGTGCGCAGCGAGTGGTCGAAGTTCCTCTCGCTGCGCTCGACCTGGATCACGCTCGGCATCGCCGTCCTGTTCCTGGTCGGCATCGGCGTCATGTCGGCCTACCGCTACGACCCGACGGCCCTGCGCGGGCCCAGCGCCGACGCGCACGACGCCGTGACGCTCGCGCTGCGCAGCACCGAGCTGGCCCAGCTGGCTCTCGGCGTGCTGGGCGTGCTGGCCACGGCCGGCGAGTACACCACCGGCCTGATCCGCTCCACCCTGACCGCCGTGCCCAAGCGCTGGCCGGTGCTGGCCGCCAAGGTGCTGGTCTACTTCGGCGTCGTCATCGTGCTGGCCACCGCGGGCGCGTTCGCCTCGTTCCTGGGCGGTGAGCCGTTCCTGCACGGCAAGCCCATCGCGCTGACCCTCGCCTCCTCGGGTGTGCTGCGCTGCCTGTTCGGCGCGGGCCTGTACCTGGCGCTGATCGTGGTGCTCGGCGCGGCGCTCGGCATGCTGGTCCGTTCGGTCGCCGGCGGCATCTCGCTGCTGGTGGTCCTGCTGATGCTGCTGCCGGTCTTCCTGGACATCCTGCCCAGCGCCTGGAAGCCGGACGTCTCCCCGTACCTGCCGGGCCTGGAGGGCGGCGCGGGCGGGTCGATCATCGCCCTGCACACCGAGCCGGGCACCCTCAGCCCGGGGGCCGGCCTGGCCGTCCTGTGCGCGTGGGTGGCGGCGGCACTGATCGGCGCGGCGTACCGTTTGCTGCGTTCCGACAGCTAGCAGCGAGCAACAGGCAGTTCTCCGGATGAGCGGCACGAACCCGACGCCCGACCCCCTGTGGGCCCACCTCGCGGACCACCCCCTGGCCCGCGGCTGGCTCCGCGCGCGCTCGGCGGACCGCGCGCACCCCCAGGTGCTGGACTCGCTCATCGCGCTGTTCGTGCTGCTCATCGGGCTCGCCGACCTGTTCCACGACGGCGAGCACCGGACCCTCTTCGGGCTGAACTCCGCTCCGGCGTGGGTGATCGCCCTGACCGCCGCCGCGCAGGCGCTGCCGCTCGCGTGGCGGCGCCGCGCGCCGCTCACCGTGTTCTGGACGGTGCTGGGCGTGTGCGGCTTCCAGTGGGCGATCGGCGTCGCGCTGCGCAGCGACATCAGCCTGATGATCGCCCTGTACGGGGTCGCCCGGTACGCGCCGCCGCGTCGGCTCTCGTGGGTGGCGGCGGCCGTGCTGCCGTGCATCGCGGTGCTGGCGTGGCGGGTCGAACCGCTGGCCCGCCGGCCCTGGACGGGCCTCTTCTTCGTCGCCTGCGCGGCCACCGCCGCCGCCGCGCTGGGACTTGCCGCGCGGATCCGGCAGGGCCAGCTCGCCGCGCTCGCGGACCGGGCCGCGACGCTGGAGGTCGAGCGCGAGCAGCGTGAGCGCCTCGCGACGGCCGACGAGCGCGCCCGGGTCTCTCGCGAGCTCCACGACATCGTCGGCCACTCGCTGGCCGTCATCATCGGCCTCGCTGACGGCGGCGCCGCCCAGGCGGAGCTGCGCCCCGAGCGCGGGCCCGAGGTGCTGCGGATCATCGCCGAGACGGGTCGCGAGTCGCTGGGCGAGCTGCGGCGCACGCTCGGCGCGCTGCGGGCGGAGGTGCCGGAGTCGCCGGAGGGGCCGGGCGACGGCGCCGCACACGTCCCGGCGGTCCAGCTGGGCGTCGAGCTCCATCCCCAGCCCGGAACGGCTGACCTCGGCGCGCTGTGCGAGCGGCTGCGCGCGGCCGGCCCGACCGTCACCTACACCGCCTCCGGCCATACCGCCGCGCTCCCTCCCGGCCTACAGCTGGCCGTGTACCGGATCGTCCAGGAGGCGTTGACCAACAGCCTCAAGCACGCCGGTCCGCACACCGACGTCCGTGTCTCGGTGGCGGCGGACGT
The DNA here is from genome assembly GCF_041261265.1 of Streptacidiphilus sp. MAP12-33. Taxonomy (NCBI): domain Bacteria; kingdom Bacillati; phylum Actinomycetota; class Actinomycetes; order Kitasatosporales; family Streptomycetaceae; genus Streptacidiphilus; species Streptacidiphilus sp. MAP12-33. The sequence goes on along the minus strand of NZ_JBGCCA010000016.1, from coordinate 8,443 downwards.
CCGCGCCGGGGAGGTGCGGGTCCGCGTCGACGACAGCGGCGGCGGAGAGGCGTCCGTCCACCCGGCGCCCGGCGGCCAGGGGCACGGGTTGATCGGGCTGCGTGAACGCGCGGCGCTGGCCGGGGGCGGCGTCACGGCGGGACCGCGACCCGGCGGCGGCTGGTCGGTCGCCGCGACGCTGCCGCTTCCCGATGTGCGAGCAGAAGGCGAGAACGACCGGTGACGACGGTGCTGATCGTGGACGACCAGCCGCTGCAACGGCTCGGCTTCCGCATGCTGCTGGAGAGCAGCCCCGAGACCTCCGTCGTCGGGGAGGCGGGCCACGGCGCGGAGGCCGTCCGGCTGACGGCCGAGCTGCGGCCGGACGTGGTGCTGATGGACATCCGCATGCCCGGCATGGACGGCATCGAGGCGACCCGCCGGATCGTCGCCGCCGGCGATCGCTCCCGGGTGCTCGTGCTCACCACCTTCGACCTCGACGAGTACGCCTACGGCGCGCTGCGGGCGGGCGCGAGCGGCTTCCTGCTCAAGGACGCCCGTCCCGACGAGCTCCTCTCCGGCATCCGCGCGGTCGCGGCGGGCGACGCGGTCGTCGCCCCGGCCATGACCCGCCGCCTCCTGGACGCCTTCACCTCCGGCGTCCCCGCCCGCGAGCCCGACACCGACCCGCGCATCGCGCTGCTGTCGACGCGGGAGCGGGAGGTCCTCGAGGCGGTGGCGCAGGGTCTGACGAACAGCGAGATCGCGACGCGTCTGGTGCTCTCGGAGTCCACCGTGAAGACGCACGTCAGCCGCGTCCTCTCCAAACTGGGCGCCCGCGACCGCGTCCAGGCGGTGATCATCGCCTACGACGCGGGCCTGGCCCGCCCGTCGTAGGCGGGTTGGGGTGCAACGGGTCGTCGCTCTCGGCGCCGGGGTGAACGATCTCGACGGCGCACTGACCGTCGCGGAGCACCTGACCGAGCGGCTGCTGCTGCGCGGTCGCGCCGCCGCACGTGTCGTGACGCGTCGCAAGGCGCCCCCGCCCCCGAGTTCGGTTGACGTGGGGAAAGCGCGTCAAGCCGGCACACGCGACCGACACCTCCTGAGGTGCCCGACCAGCGCTCCCCCCGGGCGCGACTACCTCGGGTCGAGCAGGAGGTGGATGTCGTGCGCCGCCGTGAACGCGCAGAGCGCGCTGGTGGCGAGGAGGAGGCCCGTCGACAGGACCGGGAGCCACGGGACACCCCAGGGCAGTGCCCAGGGCAGCCCGCGGTGGGAGCGCAGTGGCGGGGCCAGCAGCGCGGCCACACGCCGGGGCACCGGGCCTGCGCGGCGCACACCCCCGCCGATGCCGAGCGCCGTCGCCGGGTTGCGGAGCGGTGCGTGCTTCGCCGCGAGCGCGGCCTTGCCGACGGCCTGCGCCGCACGGCGCCGATCGCCGCAGGCCGTGGCTGCGGACTCGTCCGCCCAGCGTTCGACGGTGTAGGCCACGGCCGCGCCCACCGGGCGCAGCAGCGGGTTGGCCGCCGCGGCCAGGTGCGCGGCGGCGACGAAGGCGTAGTGGTGGGCCCGGAGGTGGGTGCGCTCGTGGGCGATCAGCACCTCCCGCTCGTGCTCGTCGAGCGCGGCCAGCATCCCGGAGGAGACTACGATCCGGCCGGGACGGCCGGGGTGCCCCGGGAGGGCGTACGCCTCGGGGGCCGGGTCGTCGACGACGACGTACTCCCCCGCACCGGGCAGGCACGCCGCCTCGAACCCGGCGGCGACCAGCGCGCGGACCCTGCGCCGGGCCAGCCGCAGCGCGGTGACCAGCACGACGGCCAGCACCACCGCCGCCAGGACCGCCTCCACCTTGGAGACGGGATCGGCCTGTCGGACCGCGCTGAGCGACCAGTGGCCGAAGAACGCCGCCAGCGGCACCCGGATCAGCCCGGCCAGGACCAGGACGCCGAGCGCGATCGTGCTGCCGGCCGCGAGCACGACCGCGGAGCCGGCCAGCAGCCAGGTGGCGACGCGCGGTTCGAGCCGGTCGGCGAGGCGTGGCGCGGCCAGGCCCAGCAGGCCGGGCAGGACCAGCGGCAGGTAGAAGAAGAGGTGCAGCGCGTCCAGGCTGTCCAGGCTGTGGGTGAGGTGCGGCATGTTCGGCGTCCCCTCAGTCCTGCCGGGGCGGGAGCCCGGAGGCCAGCAGGCCGCGCAGGATCTCCTCGTCGCCGAGGGTGAGGTCGCCGACGAAGCGGGCGAGGACGGCCTGGCGGTCCGGGTCCGCGTCCAGGACCTGACGCATCCGACGGGCGGTCAGGCCGTGCCGGTCGGTGACCGGGCTGTAGGCGAAGGCACGGCCCTGCTTGACCCGGCTGAGCAGGCCCTTGTCGTGCATCCGGGTCAGCACGGTGACGACGGTGCTGTAGGCGAGGGTGCCGCCGAGGCGTTCCAGGACGTGGCCGGGGGTGAGCGCCTCGGGCGCGGCGGACTGGAGCAGCTCCAGGACCTCCGCCTCCAGCGCGCCCATCTGCCGCCTCTCGTTCATCTTCCGGCCATCTTCCCTTCACCTGCTACGGTCCTGTAGAACTTCGTGCAGCCAGAGTCTGCCACGGCCTGCCCACGGACACCACGGACACCACGGACACGAGAGAGCCCGCATCCCCATGCACCAGTACCTGGCCTTCGACGGCTCCGGCATCGACGGCGGCCTCTTCGGCACGATCACCGGCATCGCCCGGGACACGAAGTGGCTGAACACCCCGATGCACCTGTGGACCAACGCCGGCCTGGTGGTCTTCGCCGTGCTCATGGTGCTCGGCTTCCTGCGCGCCCGCCGCCGGGACACCGCAGCGATGACGCTGGCGCTGGCCGCACCCGTCGCCGTGGTGGGGGCCTTCGCCGTGGCCGAGGTGGCGAAGAAGCTGGTGGCCGAGGTCCGGCCGTGCTACTCCGTGCCGCACGCCTACTTCGTCGACGCCTGCCCGGTCCGCACCGACTACGCCTTCCCGAGCGGCCACACCACCACGGCCGCCGCCACCGTCGCGGCGCTGTGGCTGCTGGACCGGCAGCTGGCGAAGATCGCGATCGGCTTCGCGCTGCTGGAGGGCTTCAGCCGGGTCTACCTCGGCGACCACTACCCGCACGACGTGCTCGGCGCCGTCGTCCTCGCGGTACCGGTGGCCTACCTGGTCAGCAAGGTGCTCGGCCGGGTGGCGCAGCCGGGGGTGGCCCGACTGCGAACCGGTGCGCTGGAGGGGCTGCTGACCACGCGTCGCGGCGCCCACGCCGCCCGCTGAGAACGACAGACGGGCGCCCGGGAACCATGGCGGGGGGTTCACGCGTATCCCCCTTGGCCGGTACCCGCGTTTCCTGACGGACCGGCGTGCAACGTTCGGCCTTGGGAGTTTCAGTGACCTGCTTCTTCGACCCCTCGCACGGCTACGGCGCGGTCAACGTGGTCTGGCAGCCGCAGTGGGGTGTCCCGCGTCCGGTGCAGACCTGCCAGTCCTGCGCCCAGCGCATCCAGACCACGCCCCCGCCGTTCTACACGCCGCCGCAGGCCGCCGGTTACCCGCAGCAGGGCGGCTACGTCCCCGGCGGCTACCCGCAGCAGGGCTACGCCCAGCCCGGCTACGCGGAGCCGGGCTACCCCCAGCAGGGCTACGGGCAGCCCGGCTACCCGCAGCAGCCCCGCCAGGGCCACAGCACCGGCGCCGTGGTCGGCGCCGGTGTCGCGGGCCTGATCGGCGGCGCGCTCATCGGCGAGATGCTGAGCGACGACGACGGCGACCGCGAGCGCCGCGAGGGCTTCGAGGAGGGGCGCGAGTACGAGGAGCGCCGCGACTTCGACAACGGCGGCTTCGGCGGCGGCAACGACTTCGGCGGCGGCTTCGACAACGGGGACGACGGCGACTTCTTCTGATCGCCCTCCGCCCACCCGGAACGGGAACGGGCCCCGATCGTCCGACGATCGGGGCCCGTTCCCGTTCCGTTGTTCACCTCCGGGTCACGAGGCGTAGTAGCCCTCCAGGTCGGCCGTGACCTGGACCGTGCCGGACGAGCCGTTGTAGAGGTCGACCACGCCGTTCACCACCGGCACGACCACCTGCGCGGTCGTGGTCCGGCCTGCCGCGAACGGCGCCATGGCCCCCGTGCCGAGGAGCTGCCCGTCCGGCAGTACCGTCAGCGCACCGCCAGACCTGGCACCGGTGACCGTCACGCTGAGCACCACCGCTGTGACCGTGCCGGGGCAGCCCGGCAGGTTGCTGACGTTGAGCAGCGCTGCGGCGTGCGGCAGGACCGACTCCCCCGAACCACCCAGGCCCGTACGCGTGTCGAGCACGTGGACGGGGCCGGCGCCGACGAAGGACGAACCGGTGGACGCGTAGTAACCCACCACGTCGGCGGTCAGGCCGACCGTACCGGTCGACCCGTTGTACAGGTCGATCCTGCCGTTGACGACCGGAACGGTGACCAGGCCCGAGGTCGACACCCCCGCGGTGAACGAGAGCTGCGTGACGTTCGGCCGACGGGCCCCGTAGCCGAAGGCGGTCAGGGCCCCGGCCCGCGTGGGCGCCAGCGCGGTGAGGTTCAGCACGACGGCGCTGACACCGCTGCGGGGAACGCCGCCGCGACCGTCGACGGTGACCGGCACCGTCCGGCCCGCGCCGACGCGTGCCTTCGGAGCGCCGAGTCCCGTCCAGGTGTTGAGGATCCGGGCCGACCCGACCGGGTTGAACCCGGCGTGGGTCCCGACGCCGGTGACGTACCCGGCCAGGTCGGCGGTGAGGTCGAGGTCACCGCTCGAGTCGTTGGCCAGGTCCACCCGGCCGTTGACGACCGGAACGGTGACCTCGGACGTGGCCGTCTGACCGGCACCGAAGGAGACGTCGGTGACGGACGGGCGGGCCGTGCCGTCCGGGTAGACCGTCACCGCGCCGGACCTGGTCGGACCGACCGCCGTGACGGACAGGACGACCGCGGTGACCCCCTTGGTGGGCACCTTCGCCGCACCGCCCAGCACCTGCAGCCGGACGGAACGCCCGGGCAGCACGTGGGCCTTCGGCGCGCCGAGCCCGGTGCGGGTGTCGAGCACCCGCGTCGGGCCGAGCGGAACAAGGGTGCCGCTCTGCGGCGCGGCCGGACCGGCGGTCACCCGGTACGCGCCCGGCAGGTAACCCGTGGACGGAGTGCCGACGCTGTAGCCGTAGCCGTCCTCGACGACGTCATAGGTGCCGGGAGCGATGGCTCGGGTGTCGAGCCGCACCGTCAGCGCGGTGGCGTCCGCACTGAGCGAGACCGGGTACGTGATCGCGTAGTTGGCGGCGTTCATGCCGTTCTGGGCCAGGTCGATCCGCGTCGCGAGCGTCAGGTTGGTGCCGTGCACGACGACGAGGTTCAGACTGCCCGAGGGGCCGGCGGCGGGCGAGATCCCGGTGACCACAGCGGGCGGCGGGGTCGACGAGCACTCCTGGCTGCACACACCCTGGACGGAGAACGACAGCGGCAGCGGCGCCTGGTACGGGTTGACCAGCATCAGGTCCTGCCCGGCCGGGTCCGACGAGGGGATCAGGCAGCCGGAGCCGGAGCCGCCGAACACGTTGCACAGACCCATCGAGATCGGCCAGTTGCCCCAGTGGGCCGCGGACTCCATGCCGAACTCGGGTGTGCCGCCGTTCGACGGGGCGGTCGTGTCGAGCCAGAACTCCTCGTTCGGCTGGACCGTCACCACCGCGCAGTAGCCTGCGGCGGACTCCGACATCGACACCGTGAACGGCTTCCACCCCGTGGCGCCGTTCAACTGGTGGGCGGTGCACTGCGGGGCCCAGCCTGCGGCGGTGCCCACCCTCCAGGTGTCGACGCGCGCGGTGATCGCGACGCCCTGGTAGCCCGCGGCCACCACCAGCACCTGGTAGGAGGTCGAGCCCGTCACCTTGCACGACGGGCCGGACTGCCAGCAGACGATGGCGCCGTTCTGGTCGGCGACCTGAAGTACGGCTCCGGCCTGCCCCGGCGCGAGCGCCCGGACGCCGAAGGCGTACTTGTCCGCCGTGGCACCGGTCACCCGCAGACAGCGGGCGTCGAGCGCGGACGTGAGCAGCAGCGTCGTGGACGGCCCACCAGGGACGAGGGACGCGGGCGTCGCACAGGACGCCGTACGCGAGACGTCACGGCGGACCAGGTGGTAGGTGTCTCCCTTGGGAGCGACCGTGATCACCAGCGCGGTGTAGGCGACGCCTGTCCGGTAGCTGCAGACACTGGCGCTGTTGCCGACACAGACCTGGGTGCCCGTGGGGTCGTTGACGTACGTCGCCCCGTCGACCACGTTGGCGTTGTTCACGTAGTCGATCATCTCGCCGGTCGAGTGCTGCTTGGCCGGGATCGCGAGGCAGGCGACGTCCGAGGAGGGGGTCAGCGTGACCGTCGCACCCCAGGAGCCCCCGAAGCCGGACTGGGGCCAGACGCCGCAGCCCGCCTGCGAGTCGGTGCGCTGGGACAGCAGCCGGTAGCCGCCCTTCGGCGCCTGCCCGAAGAGGATCACCCGGAACGGGGCGGTGCCGGACAGGGCGCAGGTGGCGTAGGTGAACGAGGCGTTCGGGCACTGCTGGGCGCCGGTCGCGTCGACGATCTGGGCCTGCGGCGCCGAACCGTCGGCCGTGGGCTGGTCGAAGACGTAGTCGGCCTTGCCCGAGGCGGTGGGCAGGGTCCGGCAGATCTCCTCGCCGACGCCGGTGAACGTGCCGGTCGCGGGGCCGGCGGAGAAGCCGGTGTCCGTGGTCGCGGTGCAGCCGCGGCTCTCGTTCGCGGCGATGAAGACCAGCGCGAAGTGGGCGACGGAGCCGAGCCACGGGCTGGCGACGAACTCGTAGGTCCCGGCAGTCAGCCGGCAGGTGGGCCCGGAGTTGGCGCAGGCCACGGAGCCGTCGGCGGCGTACAGCGTTCCGGCGAGCCCGCTCTGGTCGAGGCTCGCCGCGTACACCTGGTACTGGCCGGCCGTGGCGACCTGCAGCGTGCGGCAACGGTCGGTCGAGCTGCCGTCCGGGTCCGAGCCGTAGGTCCCCTGCTCGGCGGCCAGACAGCCCTGCGGCTGGGTGATGTCGTTCAGTTGCAGAGCATAGGGGTCGGCGTTGCCGTACTCGTCGTCGGCCAGGACACGGTAGGGGGCGGTGCCGGTGAGCGGGCAGTCACCCGTGTCGTCGAAGCAGACCTGCGTTCCGGTCGCGTCGTAGACCGTGATGAGCAGGTTCTGGCCGGTGGCCGAGAACGAGTTGGCGTGCAGCACGTGCCCTGACGGCATGGCCAGGCTGTAGCAGGCACCCGCGGCACCGGCGGCCAGGCTGCCCTGGAGGGTCGGCGTCGAGAACGACGGGTCCGCGACCGTGCACCCCGCGTCGGAAAGCAGCGGCAGGTAGGACAAGGTGTAGGCGCCACCGCCGTTCTGCACCTGCACGGTGTAGGTGCCGGTCTGGCCGGTGTGGCACTGCGGAAGCTGGAACCAGCTGGACGCCTGGCAGTTGAGCGCCGTGCCGTCCGGGGCGGTGACCGTGGTCGCCAGTGCCGTGCCCCCGGTGCCCTGTGCCCGGATCAGCAGCAGGTCCGGAGCCTGGCTCAGAGTCAGCGTGTAGCTGTCCGTGCCGGTGGCCGAGGGGGTCGTGCAGGAGTACACGGTGTCGGGGGTCACGGCACCGGAGCAGACGCTCGCCGACGTACGGGCGTGGGCAAGGGCGGCGCGCACCGCAGCCACACGCTCACGCGCCGACGCACCCGTGCTCGGACGAGCGGGGAGGTGCGTCCTGGCCGGCGGCACCGGCTTGGTCAGGAGCGTGACGGGCACGCGCGGCTTGGGCAGCGTGAGCGGCTTGGCCGAGGGGCGCTTGGCCGAGGGGCTCTTGGCCGAGGGGCTCTTGGCCGAGGCCGGCGCCGCCTTCGCCACCGGGGACGCCTGTCCGGCCACCCCGGTGGCGGCGCTCGCCATGGTGGTCTGCCCGAGGAGAGCGAGCACCATGGCCAGCAGGAGGACCACGATCCCGCCGGGCCGCACACCGCCCGGCGCGGATATCCCCCGATTCCCTGGTGTTTCTCTCGGTCTGCCTGAATTGCTCGCGCGCATTTCATCCCCATTCGCGTGACCAGTGACGCTCCTGCCGGAGCTTCACGGAGCAGCCAGGGATAATAGCGCGCCAATTCGCACGCGAGACAATCGATTTCATCGGAGCATTCAGGCGTGGACCGTCCACGCGTCGGAGCCGGTCAGCAGGGCCGACAGATCGCCCTGGCCGCGCTCGTCGACGGCCTGCTGCACCTGTGCGTTGAGCTGGTGGTCGTACGCCGGCCGCTCGACGGCGCGCAGGACGCCGATGGGGGTGGGTTCGTTCAGCCGGGAGAGGGCGAAGGCGCGGGTGGGGTCGGGGTCGGTGACGTCGTGGACGATCTCGGGGCCGTCGGCGGTGAGGCGGTAGGGCCGGCCGTGTTCCAGGCG